>JAQUYA010000021.1 GCA_028692055.1 Lachnospiraceae bacterium
TAGCTTCGTGCAATATGAATCTGTTTATCCTCCATTGGCTGCCGCATGATTTCAATGGTTGCTCTTTTAAATTCCGGTAATTCGTCCAGAAACAGGACTCCTCGATGTGCCAGACTCATAACACCCGGTCTGGGAATACGCCCTCCACCGGCTAATGCCTGTTCAGAGATGGTATGATGTGGATTCAAGAAAGGTCTTTTGGTAAGTAACGCCTGCTCTTGGTTCAAAAGACCGGATACACTGTAAATTCTGGATACCTCCAGACTTTCTTCCATGGTTAAGGGCGGTAAAATACTCGGTATCCTTTTTGCTATCATTGTTTTGCCAGACCCTGGTGGACCCACCATAATCATATTATGAAATCCAGCTGCTGCTATTTCAACTGCCCTCCTCGTCATCTTTTGTCCGTTTATTTCTGCAAAATCCAATGCCTTTTTCTCTTTTTGCTGTTCCAACAGCCTACGAATATCTATTTTCACCGGCTGCAGGACACTTTCTTTCTGCTCCTCTGGCATAGACAAATATTCCAGTGTCTGCTGCAGATTTCGTACACCAATTACCTCTATTTCCTGAATGACTGCTCCCTCCCGAACATTCTCACACGGTACGATACAACGCTTCATTCCCTGCTTCTTTGCTTCCATAACAATCGGTAAAATCCCATAAATTGGCTTTATCTCACCTGCAAGCCCAAGCTCCCCAATGACAACTGTCTTTTCTACGCATTCCTCTGGAATCATTCCCAGAGAAACCAAAATGCCAACCGCAATCGGTAAATCAAATGCACTACCCTCTTTTCTAATATTTGCCGGTGATAAATTCACCGTAATCCGGACAGGCGGCAGCAAAATTCCAGTATTTTTCAAGGCCACCTTCACCCTTTCCCTTGCTTCTTTTACCTCACTACTGAGAAATCCCACCATGTCAAATCCCGGAAGGGCCTGCGCTGTATCCACTTCAACAGCTGTAAGATAGCTGTCAATCCCATGGATTGCCCCTGAATAAATTGTACTAAACATAAATACTCCTTTGTTTTTTATTTATAAATCAAATCATAAATAAGATTATGATTCAACTTACATTTTTTTCATTTTTTATTTTATAAACTGGAAAATCGGTTCGAACGAACCTTATCTGAATTTGCAGCCGGAAGAAACCGGCCGCATTTAATTTTATACTAATTTCATGTCCATTGCTTCTGAATCCTGGGCAAACTGAATTGCATTTTCTCTATCAATCTGTTGGGTCTGATATAATTGCTCGATTGCTTCATCCATGGTAATCATGCCAAGTTTTCGATTGGTCTGCATTATTGTAACCAACTGATGTGATTTTCCTTCGCGAATCAAATTCCGCACCGCATGATTACTGTGCATTACTTCAAATGCTGCCACACGTCCCATCCCTCCAACACGAGGTATCAATTGCTGAGAAATAACCGCCTCTAATACATTGGCAAACTGTACTCTGATTTGTTGCTGCTGATGTGGGGGAAATACATCAATGACGCGGTCTACGGTACTCGCCGCTCCAATCGTATGCAGACTGGACAGCACCAGATGTCCGGTTTCTGCAGCGGTAATTGCAACGCTCATTGTTTCATAATCTCTCATCTCGCCTACCAATATAACATCCGGATCCTCCCGCAGGGCAGCTCGCAGGGCATTTGCATAATTCATGGAATCCAGTCCTATTTCCCGCTGATTAACAATCGATAATTTATGCTGATGCAGATATTCAATCGGGTCTTCCAGCGTAATAATATGTGCCTCCCGTTTATTATTGATTCGATCGATAATAGCTGCCAGGGTCGTTGACTTACCACTTCCGGTCGGTCCGGTCACAAGCACAAGTCCCCTTTTCTTATAAGAAAGTTCCATGACTGATTCCGGCACTCCTAATTCTTCTGCGGTAGGGATACTGGTTCCCACCAGGCGAAGTGCAATCGCTGCAGAACCTCTTTGACGATATACGTTCACACGGTATCTGCCCAGATTTGGAATAGAAAAAGACATATCATATTCACCCAGTTCATCAAACCATGCCATTTGTTTTTCATTCATGATTTTTTCTGCAATTTTTTGGGTATCCTCGGGAAGCAGTTTGGGAAAATTCATGGTAACTAAATTGCCATTCACTCGCATTTTAGGCGGTATACCGACTGTAATATGTACATCTGATGCGCCTGCTTCTTTTGCATTCTTTAAAATTTCTTCAATCGTCTCCATTCTGTATACCTTTCTATATCCATTTGCAGGTTCATTTATATGCCCTATCGACCTGGAATATATTCTTCTTCTGCTTCCGGTACCTCTACATACTCGGGTTCTTCAAATTGAATACCCTGTCGTTTTAATAACTCTGTATCCATAATATAACGATTATCCATCGTCTTCATAATATCCACAATTTCTATATCACCATAGGCTAATTCATTGCTCAAATCAAGTATTACATTGTCATTAAATCCTAACACCATTGGACGTAAAATATTAAATTCATTTCCCGCCAGTACCAGTCCTTTTTCTCCGGTGTTCAATTCAATGCAGGTTCCCGGATTTAGAATATTAATGGACTGTATCAAGGCCTCTACCACTCTTTCATCAAATACTTCTGGATTTTCTAATAATAATTTAATCGCCTTTACTTCCGAAGAAGGTTCCCCGGTCAAGCGCATTGCGGTCATCATATCAAAGGTTTCTGCAACTGCTAATACCTTTGCACTCGTTGTTATTTTATTCTCCTGTGTCTTGCCTTTATGAAAATTTGATAATACTTTATGACCCTGCATACAGCATCTCTTTATTCCATTGTTAGAAGAAAATACATAATCAATCAATTCAATTCCCTTAACAAAACTCAAATCTTCAAAATCTTTTATAGAAGGGTCCACATGTGTCAGCATCAGTTTCCCTACGTCATGAACAAGCGCTGCCAGTACTGCATCTAACTGTTCCTCTAATTTTACATTCATCACATGTGTTATCATCGCACATAAAATCGCTACATTCAGATTATGTTTATATACATAATCCTCCTTACTTCTTAAATTTTGAATAAAATTAATCTTTCTCGATAAATTACCATAATTACGAATTACATTTGCAGCAATCACCTGTATCTTTGGTGCTTTTTTGGTCTGCATCATCTTCATCAGTTCTTCCTGCAAGGAGAACACGGTCATTGTCTGAAAACGCTCAAATGCAATGTCATCGGCTGTCATCGGTGGAACTGGTTCTGCCGGTTCCAGCACAAAGATTCCGAGCAGCCCAAAGTTCTTAATACTCATAATGCTCTGCATGCTCAATTTTGAGTTTCTTTCATATAGCAGTACACCATTCTTATTATAGATCGGTCTTGCAAGACGCATTCCATCTTTCAAATCACTTATTTTTACAAAAAGCATTGTAAATCCCCCTTACCGGTTTTCTCTAAGTCTGTTCCGAAAAGCCCATTCGTAACTTCTCCAGAGCTCTCTTTTCAATTCTGGATACATAGCTTCTGGAAATACCATACTGTTTTCCAATTTCTCTCTGCGTTATTTCTTCCCCGTCTATTAATCCGTATCGCCTTGCTATGATTTCTTTTTCCCGTACTGTCAGCACACGGTTCATAACCGAAACCAGTTTCCCCAGATTCTTTTGTGTTTCCATTCGTTCTACAATATCTATCTGTTCCTGCTCGATAATATCCAGCAAATTAATCTCATTGCCTTCCTTATCCGTTCCGATTGGTTCATACAAGGATACTTCCTTCGATGTCTTCCGTTTTGTCCGTAGACGCATCAACAGCTCATTTTCAATACAGCGGGACGCGTAAGTAACCAGTCTGCCCTTTGTAACATCGAATGTATTTACTGCTTTTATCAGCCCTATTGTTCCAATTGAAATCAAATCTTCCATGTCCTCATCCGTATTGACATATTTCTTGGCTATATGTGCAACCAATCGTAAGTTTCTTTCAATCAAAATCTGTTTGGCTTCCCTAACTTTATCACTGTCTTCTTCTTGCAACATTGCAATATAGCAAGTTTCTTCCTCTGAGGATAAAGGTTTCTGAAACGTTTTCAAAAGAAGCCCCCAAAGTCAATTTGTTATATTCTATGTTGGAAACTGGATTCTAGTGCCTTTCCAAGTCTCCTATTATTATATAAATAATGTTCTTAAATAGCAAGAATTAAAACCATATATAACTACTTAATCAAAAAGAAATTCTGCCATTACCGTATTGCTGATATCAATGCCTCTTTCTGTCAATCGTACATAGCCAGATTCTGACTGTACTAATAATTTTTCCTTTGTTAATTTCTGCAGGATTTCACCATATACTGCCTCTATCTGCATTCCAAATAATTCTGTAAAGGTTCTTTTTGACACCCCTTTCGTTAGCCTGAGCCCCAGAAACATAAATTCTTCCATCTGTTCCTCTTTGCTTAGCACTTCTATCTCTGTTCTGGTATCCTGCATTTTCAGATAAGACCGTAAAGCTGTTTCATTTTTCCAGCGGCAGTTTTCTATTAGGGAGGACGATCCAAGTCCCAGTCCCAGATAGTTATGGCGTTGCCAATAGCCTGTATTATGCCGGCATTCAAACCCAGGTTTTGCATAATTGGATATTTCATAGCGTACATATCCCGCCTGCTCCAACAGCTTCTTTGTCAATCTGTACATCTCTCGTTCGGTATTCTCCTCCGGCAGCCTGACCAGTGCAGACAAAGCGTTCCCTTCCTCTACACCCTTCCCATATATTTCCCAGAAGGGAGTTCCTTCCTCTATAATCAGGCTATAGGCAGAGATGTGTTCCGGTTGTAATTGTAATATCTTGTGTATCGTATCCTGATAAGAGCGCAGAGTTTGTCCCGGCAATGCCGACATCAAATCCACATTGATATTAGAAAAGCCGACCTTGCGAGCCTGCTCATAGACCTTTTGAAATTCAAGGTAGGTATGAATACGTCCGATTGCCTTTAGTTCTACATCATTTGCAGATTGTAGTCCAATACTCAGACGATTGATTCCAAGCTGCCTATAACCCATGAGTTTATCCTCATCGGCAGTTCCCGGATTCACTTCGATGCTTATCTCTGCTTCAGGCAAAATCCGAAAGCTTTCCCGTAATGCTTTCAGAATTGCCGCCATTAAATGCAGACTTAAAATAGAGGGGGTTCCTCCGCCAAAAAAAATCGTATCCACATAGAAATTTTTGTAATTATCAGCCTTTTGCGTAATTTCCTGTATTAATGCTTTCACATACTGCTCTTTTATCTCCTCCGACCCAGGTGCCGAAAGGAAATCACAATAGTGGCATTTTTTTACACAAAAGGGAATATGAAGATATAAACTTAAGGATTGTAAGGGCTTATTTATCATCTAATTTTAACACACTCATAAATGCTTTTTGTGGAATCTCAACGTTGCCCACCTGTCGCATACGTTTCTTACCTTCTTTTTGTTTCTCCAGTAATTTTTTCTTACGGGTAATATCACCACCATAACATTTTGCCAAAACATCTTTTCGCATAGCTTTTACTGTTTCACGGGCAATAATCTTACTTCCAATAGCCGCCTGAATCGGTATTTCAAATAATTGTCTCGGTATCTCGTCCTTTAATTTTTCACACATCTTCTTGCCGCGCTCATACGATGTATCCTTGTGTACAATAAAAGAAAGTGCATCAACTTCCTCTTTATTAATGAGAATATCAAGTTTTACAAGTTCGGACTGTTCATACCCTTTCATCTCATAATCAAAAGAAGCATATCCCCTGGAACGTGATTTCAAGGCATCGAAAAAATCATAAATAATCTCATTTAATGGTAATTCATAACGAAGTACCGCCCTCGTCTGCTCCATATATTCCATGCCAAGGTAAACGCCACGCCTCTCCTGACACAGCTCCATAATAGTACCAACAAACTCCGTCGTTACCATAATTTCCGCAGACACAATCGGTTCTTCCATATAATCAATTTCCGCAGGATCCGGTAAATTAGACGGATTCGTCAATTCAATCATCTCACCATTGGTTTTGTATACTTTATAAATAACACCCGGAGCAGTCGTAACCAAATCCAGATTATATTCTCTTTCCAGTCTTTCCTGTATGATTTCCAGATGTAGCAGACCTAAAAATCCACAACGGAATCCAAATCCCAGTGCAATCGAAGTTTCTGGTTCATAATTTAAGGAGGCATCATTTAATTGTAGTTTCTCCAATGCATCACGCAGATCCGGATATTTCGCTCCATCTGCCGGATATAATCCACAGTAAACCATGGAATTCACCTTTTTATATCCTGGTAGTGGTTCCTTACAAGGGTTCTCGGCATCGGTGACCGTATCACCTACGGCAGTATCCTTTACATTTTTAATTGATGCTGTGATATAGCCTACCATTCCGGCACTCAGTTCGTCCGTTGGTAAATACTGACCAGCTCCAAAATAACCCACCTCTACAACATCTGCCTCTGCCCCAGTTGCCATCATATGGATTTTCGTGCCCTTTTTAACCGTTCCTTCCATGATTCTGCAGAAAATAATAACACCCTTATAAGAATCATAAATAGAGTCAAAAATAAGTGCCTGCAACGGATTTTCTGCATTTCCACCCGGTGCCGGTATTTTCTTCACGATTTGTTCCAGTACTTCTTCAATACCGATTCCGTTCTTTGCAGAAATAAGTGGTGCATCTTTCGCTTCGATACCGATTACATCTTCGATTTCTTCGATTACACGCTCTGGTTCCGCACTCGGCAAATCAATCTTATTTATTACCGGGAATACATCCAGATTATGGTCTAGTGCCAAATATACATTGGCAAGTGTCTGTGCCTCGATTCCCTGTGCAGCATCCACAATCAAAATAGCTCCATCACAAGCGGCAAGACTACGGCTGACTTCATAGTTAAAATCCACATGTCCTGGTGTATCAATTAAATTAAAGATGTATTCTTCTCCATCTTTTGCCTTATAAACCGTACGTACCGTTTGTGCCTTAATCGTAATACCACGTTCTCTTTCCAGGTCCATATTATCAAGTATCTGTGCCTGCATTTCTCTGCTGGTTAATAAGCCTGTTTTTTCTATAATTCTATCTGCTAAGGTTGATTTACCATGATCGATATGTGCAACAATGCAGAAATTTCTGATTTTACTTTGATCTACGTGAGCCATTCTTTTCCTCCAACGCTCTGATTTCCAACTTTTATAAGAAACCATGCTGTCAGAAATTATAGCATATTTTCAACCACATTGTCTAGTAATGAAACACTTAAAATCCTTGTTTTCCGATGCTTTATATATCCGGTACCTCTCCAGCGAGTACCATATGTAAGGCATGTGCAATTGGATTGCAGGCATTCATTGCCTCCGCTACAGTATTGGTCTGTGAACCCAGCTCAATCAACAGTGTTTTTGCCCGATAATGCATATTATAGCGGTATCCCTTCAAATATATTTTTCTGGTGATACCTGGATAATATTCGTTGCAGGCTAATTGCATCTGAAACGCAAACGCCAGATTCTCATTGATATATGGATTGTATAGATAATCAATATCTCCAGTTTCCCTTGTTCTGCTCAGGCCATTGAAAAACATAAATCTGGCAGTTGGTACACCATTCAAATCATACACCAGTTTCGTTCCCTCCTGCGTCTGATCCCGATGCAGGTCAATCACTACCTCCACACTCGGATTTTCAGCCAGGAGATGCTCTATATTCGGTGCTGCTACATTATATGCCTGTGCACGGACACTATCATAGACCCCTTTGTCATGCAGCACCTGATATCCGTATTCTTCCTGTAATATCTGAGCCAGCTTATCTCCGACACCTACCACTGTCGTATCATAATTTCCGGGTATGGAATCTACAAAACCTTCGGAAGCATGCGTATGATAAATCAATATCTGCGGCGCATCGGCGGTCGCTTTGAGTGTCATATCTTTATTTAAAAGTGTATCTATCTGCAGCTGACTTTCATCAATCATGGTCGTTGAATCAATTATGTAAAATTGACTCACTAACGCCTGATAATCCTCTAATTCCACCCTTGAAAATTCGGTTGTCTTTACAAGTGCCTTTTCAAATTTTCCGGTACTATTAATAGCCGTTTCATTTTCATGTTTCATTGCTTCTTTTAAATCATCTGTATTTTCTTCAGAAGCTTCCTGACTGCCTTCTATCTCCTTTTTTTCATCTGTACTTTCATTTGTCACTTTATCTAAATCGTCCATATTTATATTTGCATCCTCCCTTTCCTCATCAGTTCCTTCTAGTTCCAGAAGCTTTGCGTAGGTGCTTTCATCCTCAACCACAGCCGTATACAGGATTTTCTTTTCCAAGTATGCACTCAATGGATAAACCCTTTTCCAGTTTTTTTGCACCAGCTCAGCGATGCTGAATTGTGTTCCTTCATCCATGGCAGCTAACATGGGAATATACATACTTGTTATTAAGTGGGAAAATGAACTATGCACGGAAAAGTAAAGTACCAGCAGAAAAACACCTGTAAATACCTGTACTTTTCCTTTTTTTTGCCTGCTGTGCAACGCATTGCCTCCTTATTCCAGTTTATCAAAAGCAATATTAAGTGCTTCTGATATCATATAACTCAATCGTTTAATCGTTTCATCAATATCCTTACTGGTCACATACATATTATTTAATTCACTCATTATCTTTGGATAATCCTCCATATCCACCTTTTGATGCCTTAATTGTTCGATGGTTTTTTCCATGGCATCATTTACGATGGTTGCCGCATCGACTACCGTAGGTACCCCAATCGCAATCACCGGAATACCCAGACTTTCTTCATTTAAGGCATTCCTATGATTACCAACTCCGGATCCCGGATGAATACCGGTATTGGAAATCTGTATGGTCCGATTCAGCCTTTTGGTACTTCTGGCTGCCAGAGCATCTATGACCACTACAATCGTTGGTTTGGTTTCTTTGATTACACCGCTGATTATTTCAGCACTTTCCATTCCTGTTTTTGCCATTACACCAGGAACAATACTACTTATCATATGCACATTTTTTCGATTATATGCCGCTTTCCCATATTCTCTTACCACATGTCTGGTAATGTAGAGATTATCCACCACGTGAGGGCCCAGCGCATCCGCTGTTACATCCTGATTTCCCAAACCAACTACCAGAATTGCCTGCTCCTCCTCCATGTTGGGAATTACATCTGCCAGTTGTTCTGCAATTTCCTCCGAAATTTCCCTATGATAATCCTCATCTTCCTCCAGCATACCGGGTGCTTCTAAGGTTATATAGGTTCCGATTGGCTTTCCCATTGATTTTGCCCCATTCTTCGTTTCAATAACAACTTTTGTAATACGGACATCAATCTCTTCCTTATAGGTCTCTTCAATGGAAACTCCTCTGATTTCCTCTGCCTTATCGGCTATTTTTTCTCTTGCTTCTAACGCTAGGTCAGTTCGAACTTGAAAATGGCTCATTTTTTAACTCCTTTTTCTGATTTACTAGTGTTATTTTTTACAAAAACCTCTGAATTATGTATTGACAGATACAATATATTCCATTAGAATATAACTCATATGTGTAACTCGATACGTCCGTGTCCGGATTGCAGTTACATAACTTACAACTAATACAACAATCATAATAATACAATAATAGGAGGTGCGGGTCTTGGCTAACATCAAATCTGCAAAAAAAAGAATTTTAGTAAACCAAACAAAGGCTGATAGAAACAAAGCAATCAAATCAGGCGTTAAAACAGAAATCAAAAAAGTATATGCTGCTATCGAATCAGCAGACAAAGCTGCTGCTGCTGCTGCATTATTAAGTGCAACATCATCTATCGATAAAGCTACAAAAAAAGGTATTTTCCACAAAAATACTTCTGCTAGAAAAATTTCTCGTTTAAACGTAGCTGTAAACAAAATGGCTTAGTTTTTACAAACATATATTTTAAATAAAAAAACAACCTCTACCGTCATAGAGGTTGTTTTTTTATTGATGTTTGCTATATTTGATGTTGTAACTTCATTCCATTCTCTCGCAGCCATTTACGGCATTCCCGGTAGTCCGGCATTACCTCTTCCACCGCATTCCAAAATGCCTTGGAGTGATTCATATGCTTTAAATGACATAATTCATGTACCACTACATAATCCAGAACTCTCGGCGGTGCAAGCATAAGCCTCCAGTTAAATGATAATGTGCCTCTACTACTGCAGCTTCCCCATCTGGTTTTCTGCTCCCGTATGGAAATCCTTTCATATGTGCCACCTGTTTGTTCTCTATAATAAGCAGCCCTTTTAGGAATATATTCCTTTGCCGCTTCCCTATATCTTTTTACAAGCGCTATTTCTTGTTGTTCTGATAGTCCATTTTCTATTTTCCAGGTATTTAATTCCTTTATTCTCTGATGCTGCTTTCGGTACTTGTTTATAATCCAATTTTCTTTTTCCGTCAAAAACTGTTCTACAAATACCCAGGAAGGACATAACGGAACCTTTAAAATGACATTTCCTTCCTCGCCAATTTCCAGTGCGTAGGATTTCCTTTTGCTCCTTCTCACTTCACAGGGTATGGATATGCTGTCATATTCCACCCGTATTTGATTTTGGCTAACCTTCCGTACAAACATCAGCAATTTTTCCTTTACATGCTTTCAAATAATCCTCGACTTCCAATTCCAGTTGAACCCCAAGCTTTCCTCCGCTTACAATAATATGATTTATCTTTTTGCAGGAACTGTCTACCGTTGTTGTATATTCCTTTTTCATTCCAATTGCCGTACAGCCACCACGAATATAGCCGGTTATTGTATTGATGTCCTTTACATGAACCATCTCAACTGCTTTTTCACCCACTGCCTTTGCTGCCTTCTTCATGTCGATTTCTTTTTCGATTGGTATGACAAACACATAATAATTTTTACTTTTTCCAGCCGTAACCAGCGTTTTATAGGTCATTTCATGAGGTTGTCCTAGCATATCAGCAATCGTTATTCCATCAATAAACTCCTCGCATTGGTAGGTATGTGCCACATAGGGAATCTTATGTTGTTCTAATATGCGCATCGCATTTGTCTTTAATTCTTTTGCCATTTTTATTCTCGCCTACTTTAAATCCATCTTTCCCAATACGATTCCCCCGAAAAGTGTCTGGTTGTTTAAGTCTGATTCTTATTTACACGCAATTACTCTCTTTATATATTCCCATACTCGTTCTGTAGAGGATATACTTAATTGTTCTTCTGTGGTATGCACATTTTTCATGTCTGGTCCAAAGGAAATGCAATCAATTCCTTGTATTTTATCTGAAATCAGTCCACATTCCACACCTGCATGAATGGCTTGTATTTCCGGCTTTTTCCCATACATTTCTTCGTAAATACGTATCATATCTTCCCGTAGTTTTGATTCTTCTTTATATTCCCAGCCCGGATAATTTCCGGTCACTTCAACTTTACCTCCTGCATAATTGGTAAGATACTTCATTTTTGCAATCAGGTTATCCTTTTCTGATGAAACGGAACTTCTTACTGCATAAGAAAATGTGATTTTGCACTCTTCTGTGGTCATGATACCAAGATTTAAAGAAGTTTCTACGAGTCCCTCCACATGCATGCTCATTTTTTGTATTCCATTTGGTAAAGCGTTCAACAGCATAATTGCATTGTGCTTGCTTTCTCTCACGAAAACCATGCACTTTCCACATGCCTTTCTCTCTGCACTCAATTGAATGGATGCATCTGATACACTGTATTCATTTTGATAGTTTGTCAAACATTCTTTTCTTGATTTTTCAAATAAATCAAATGCATCTTCCGCTATTAGTATCGTAGCATTGCTTTCTCTCGGAATTGCATTATCCTTAGAGCCACCGGCTAACTCCACCAGTTCATAATTCATTTTTTCTTCTAACTCCATTAGAAATCTACCCAGCAGCGTATTGGAATTTGCACGTCCACGATTGATTTCGACGCCTGAATGGCCTCCTTTTAATCCATGCAGCCGCACTTCTATTACCTGTCCGTGCTTTTCCTCATGAGCAACCGGCACACTGCAGTTTACACGTGCGCCACCGGCACAACTTGTCAGAAAAACGCCTTCTTCCTCGGAATCGATATTTAAAAGCTTCTTTCCCTTTAAGGAAGACAAATCAATTGCTGCAGCACCTTCCATTCCGACTTCTTCCGCTATTGTAAATACTGCTTCTATAGCAGGATGTGATAAATTATCCGCTGCTAAAACAGCTAGTGCATATGCCACTGCGATTCCATCATCCCCGCCAAGTGTCGTTCCTTCCGCTTCCACATAATCTCCATTTATTTTTAAACGTAAGCCTTCTTTTGTCATATCAATATTGGAACCGGATTCCTTTTCACATACCATATCCAGATGTCCCTGAATAATGATTGCCGGAACATTTTCATATCCACTAGTAGCAGGTTTTTTAATAATAACATTAAAAAGTGAATCCTGTATTACCTCTAACCCATGCTCTTTTGCAAAGGCGACACAATAATTGCTTACCTCTTTTTCATTATAAGACCCATGAGGGATGTTACAAATCTCCTCAAAATACCGAAATACCTCTTTTGGTTCTACATTTTCTAAAACGCTCACTTATATATCCTGCCTTTCAAAAATTAATCATTTTTATTTTGTTTGTTCTATTACTTCTTATTCATATATACAATGAAACTGTTTCTTCTTAATATTTGGAAATATGTCGATGCTCTCTCGTACAATGGTTCCGCATCCTTTCCAAACTGTTCCTTAATCAATCCACAGATTTCATAAATACTCTTTTTTCCATCAATTTGCTCCCACACAAAGCTTCCAAAGTCATCCAATTCAATCTTGCTGAATTTCGGTCTTCTGAAAATCAATTGTGCAACACGGTTAACTAAACCTTTATTCTGAACCGTAACTTCAATACGATTATTTTCTTTTTTACAATACGGAAATAATTCATTATGTTTTGGAATATAATCCAAATAATTTTCTTGTTTTTTCTTGTTTTTCATAGGATTCCTTACCTTAAACGATATACGTCATTTATTTTACCACATTTATTTCAAAAAGGGTATCCTATCATATCTGATACGATACCCTTTTGTTAAAAATAATATACTTTTTTGATTTCTGTTTAAATAATAAAATTTTTTTATTTATTTTTGTTTTTTATTTTCATGAAATAAAAAACAGTAACCATAAGAAGTGCAAAGGCAATCAGACCTCCGATGTTTCCTAAGCTAATCATATTACTTATATCAACATTAAATCCAACTACTGCAAATACAGCCAGCAATATACCTACAAGACCCTCACCGGCAATCAATCCAGAAGTATATAAGATACCGTTTTCAACTGTCTGTCTTCTGTCATTTTCTGAGCCATATTTCTTCTTCTCTACATAAAGTCTGATAAGACCACCCACCATAATTGGTGTACTTAAGTGAATTGGTAAATACAAACCTACTGCAAATGGTAATACAGGGATTCCAAGAATTTCTACGACGATTGCAATGCCAACACCACAGAATACCAGTGTCCAAGGTAAATTACTTCCCATGATACCTTCTACTACCATCTTCATCAGAGTTGCCTGTGGAGCTGGAAGTTCTGCTGAACCATATCCCCAAGCTGCATTTAATAAGTATAATACACCACCGATAGCAAGTGCAGATACAACCGCACCGATAATCTCACCAATCTGTTGTTTCATAGGTGTTGCACCCAGGATATAACCCGTCTTTAAATCCTGTGAGGTATCTCCTGAAATTGCTGCGATAATACAGATAATAGAACCAATCGTAATGGCTGCAACCATACCTGGCATTCCAATATTTCCTGTTGCTTTTAATATAATCGTTGCAATCAGTAAAGTAGCAATCGCCATACCTGATACCGGGTTATTACTACTTCCTACAAGTCCTACCATTCTGGAAGATACGGTAGCAAAAAAGAAACCAAATATAATAATGATAATTGCACCCAAAAGGGTAACTGGAATAACCGGAATCAGCCACATCACAATCGCCAGAATACCGATTAACAAAATAACAATATTCATAGGTATATCTTTTTGTGTTCTAAGTGTTCCACCATCTTTAATATTGTACCCCTTCATAGCGTCTCTAAAAGTTCTAACAATCAGAGGCAGGGATTTGATTAAGCTGATAATACCACCCGCTAATACGGCACCTGCACCAATATATCGAATGAAGGATCCCCATATTCCCCAGGTTCCCAGTTCACTTACAGGAGCCGAAGCCGGATACAACACTGCATCGCCACCAAACATGGCAATCAAAGGCATGATAACAAACCATGCAATCGTACCACCTGCAAGCATATAAGATGAAATCTTTGGTCCACAGATATAACCAACACCTGCCAATGCAGGGAGTACATCCATACCTACTCCTGAACCTTTGTATCCCTTGAATTCAAAATCAACTTCACTTGGGAAAATCTTAAGTCCATCTGCAATAAATTTATATATTGCTGCAATTCCAAGTCCAGCAAATACAGTTGTTGCTTTTGAGCCGCCACTTTCACCTGCGAGCAATACTTCTGCACATGCAGTTCCTTCCGGATACGGAAGTGTTCCATGCTCTTTTACAATTAATGCAGTACGAAGAGGTACCATAAATAATACGCCTAATACACCACCACATAATGCAATCATTCCAATCTCAAGAAGGGAAGGCGCTGCCTCACCCGCTTCTGCCGCCCACATAAATAATGCCGGCATGGTAAAGATTGCACCGGCTGCCAGGGACTCACCTGCAGAACCGATTGTCTGTACCATGTTATTCTCTAAAATAGAATCTTTTCTAAGAATAACTCTGATAATTCCCATGGAGATAACTGCTGCCGGAATAGATGCTGATACAGTCATACCAACTCTAAGTCCGAGGTACGCATTTGCTCCACCAAATAAAACTGCCAATAATACACCCAAAATAATTGAGGTAACTGTTAACTCTGGCATAACCTTATCTGCTGGAACAAAAGGTTTAAATTCTTTCTCGTTGTTCATAATAAACCACCTTTCTTTTTTCCAACCTATTGTATAATATGCATAGTTTTACGTCAAACCGACGTTTTAAATCGATAGTGTTGTACCACGTCAATCTTTTAGCGCACTAAATTATTCAACTATTATGCAACATACTCTATTTTTTTATACTTTTTTCTGCATATCAAATGTATAAATATATGCATTTTTGCATATTATTCATTCAATTTTTGTTTTTTTGCACCTTTAAAAAAAGTTCACAAAAAAAGATGTCAAATTTTATGCACTTTACCAGTTATCTCCTATGGTGTAAATGTTACAGAATTGTTACATCTACATTTTAAACAGAAGATGAGCCACCGCGTCCAGTTATACGCGATGACTCATCTTTTGTTTAAAACTTATATTTTATTCGTTTATTATGCGATTTTAGATTTTGCTACTTCTGCTAAAGCTGTAAATCCAGCAGCATCATTAACTGCCATCTCAGCCAGCATTTTTCTGTTGATATCAATTTCTGCTAATTTTAAGCCATACATAAGTCTGCTGTATGTTAAACCATTCATTCTAGCTGCTGCGTTGATACGGGCAATCCATAATTGTCTGAATTGACGTTTTCTTTCTTTTCTACCTGCATAAGAAGATGTAAGTGCTCTCATGACAGACTGTTTTGCAACTCTATATTGGTTTGATCTTGCTCCTCTATAACCTTTTGCAAGCTTCAATATTCTATTGTGTTTCTTTCTTGCGTTCATACCGCCTTTAATTCTTGCCATTGTTCTTTTTCCTCCTTACGCCTTATAAATATGGTAAAATCTTTTTCATGTTCTTAACATTTGTAGCATCAGTAATCGTTGCTTTTCTAAGATTTCTCTTAGTCTTTGTTGATTTTTTTGTTAAGATATGTTGTTTGTAAGCTTTACTTCTTTTTAATTTTCCTGTTCCTGTAGCTTTAAAACGTTTTGCTGCTGATCTGTTTGTTTTAATTTTTGGCATATCCTTAATCCTCCTATTATCCATACATGATAAGAATGATACTTCTTTCATAAACTATCATTCCTTGTACTAATACTATCTATTTTAACTGCTTCCAGCTATTTACATAGCTTATTTTTTTTCAGTTAAAAACATTGTCATACTTCTGCCTTCTATCTTTGGTGATTTCTCTACAACTGCAATATCAACCAAGGCTACGGCAAAATCATCTAAAATATGTTTGCTGCTTCCCATATGTGCCATTTCACGGCCACGAAACCGAAGTGTTACTTTTACTTTATCTCCCTTTGATAAGAATTTTCTTGCAGCATTTACCTTTGTATTCAAATCATTGGTATCAATATTCGGAGATAAGCGAATCTCTTTAATATCGATGGTTCTTTGTTTCTTCTTTGCTTCTTTTTCTTTTCGAAGCTGTTCGTATTTAAACTTTCCATAATCTACAATCTTGCAGACCGGTGGTTTCGCAGTAGGTGCGATTTTTACCAAATCCAACCCTGCATCTTCTGCAAGCTTCATTGCATCTTTCGAAGACATAACTCCTAATTGTTCGCCTGCTTCACCAACAACACGTACTTCTCTGTCTTTTATCTGTTCGTTAATCATTAAGTCGCTAATAACTTTGTACCTCCATACGTTAAATAAGTGGTTAATATTACAATTGAAAACAAAAAAAGGTGGATAGTTAAGCTACCCACCATAATCTCACATAAATCAATTTACAATATCTGTTCTTCTGATTTAATGACGCCTGACAGTAAAGACTGCAGGGTGAGAGTGGATACTCTACTTGCTTGTGTTTAACACACTCAGATATAATAACATTCATTTCTGCTCTTGTCAACTATTTTTCTGTAAAAGTACCACAGGCGGTTTCTTTACTACCCGCTGCACCGGCTCCCCGGATGTCTACGTGATCCGCATAACATTTATAGTCTGTATTGTATTTACATTTTGCTGCCTCACAATCAATACTAATTGTTTGTGACGGATGATCCATCGCACTGGAATAAGAATCACTTCTTTTTTCCGCAAAACTGTCGCAGCAGGTTTCTTCCTTCTCACAAGCATGCTTTCCACCAACCATGATATCACCCTTGCAGCACAATTCATCCTTATTATACATACACGTATTTGCCTTACAACATAAATCTGCCATTTCACTACCTCCTGAAAATAATTATTTTGTTATCAAGAGATAGTTTGTGACATTTTTTATCTTTCTATTCCTTCTTATTATAAAGTTCTGGAAAATTATGATAATTTTAATTATTTTGCTTCTTCCTGCACTTCTTCCCTGCGGATTTCCTTCGTTCTGATTTCTTTGCTGATTGCATCAATAAAAGCATCCAGTGTCTTCTGTCCTTCATCACCTGCAAATCTGCTTCTTACGGATACTAATTCGTCTGCCTGTTCTTTTTCACCAACGACTAACATATAAGGTACCTTGGCAAGTCTGGTTTCACGAATCTTATAACCAATCTTCTCCGAACGGTTATCTACCGTCGCAAGGATTCCATTTTCTTTTAATTTTGCTTCTACTGCCTGCGCATAATCCATATATTTCTCAGAAATAGGAAGTACACGTACCTGTTCCGGACAAAGCCATGTTGGGAATTTACCAGCATATTTCTCAATTAACCAGGCAAGTGTTCTCTCATAGCAGCCCATGGATGTTCTATGAATGATATAAGGACGTACTTTATCTCCATTTTGATCCACATAATACATATCAAACTGCTCTGCAAGCAATGCGTCCCATTGTACCGTAATCATGGTATCTTCTTTGCCATATACATTTTTTGCCTGAATATCTACCTTTGGTCCATAGAATGCAGCTCCACCGACTTCTTCATAAAATGGAATCTCTAATTCCTCGAGAATGTCACGAATATGCTGTTGTGTCTGCTCCCATACTTCTGCTTCACCAATATATTTTTCCTTGTTTTCCGGATCCCATTTTGCCAGGCAGTAGGTTACATCTTCCTCTACGCCTAAGGTTTGCAGACAATATTTGGCAAGTGCAAGACATCCCTTGAATTCCTCTACCATCTGGTCCGGTCTTACGATTAAATGACCCTCTGAAATAGTAAACTGACGTACACGCGTTAATCCATGCATTTCTCCCGAATCTTCATTTCTAAATAAAGTAGAAGTCTCGCCATAACGGAGTGGTAAATCCCGATATGATTTCTGGCTTGCTTTGTATACATAATATTGGAATGGGCATGTCATTGGACGAAGTGCAAATACTTCCTTGTCTACTTCTTCATCACCAAGTACAAACATTCCTTCTTTATAATGATCCCAATGACCGGAAATTTTATATAAATCGCTCTTTGCCATCAAAGGTGTTTTCGTTCTTACATAACCACGCTTTTCTTCTTCATCTTCTATCCATCGCTGCATCGTCTGAATCATCTTTGCACCCTTTGGCATCAATAATGGAAGACCTTGTCCAATTACATCCACAGTTGTAAATAATTCCATTTC
The DNA here is from genome assembly GCA_028692055.1 of Lachnospiraceae bacterium. Taxonomy (GTDB): domain Bacteria; phylum Bacillota; class Clostridia; order Lachnospirales; family Lachnospiraceae; genus SZUA-378. Next base: position 18,513 of record JAQUYA010000021.1, read on the forward strand.
ACGACCCAGTTTATTATGGTCGCGTAGCTTTGCTTCCTCCAGCTGTGTTAAGTATTCATTCAATTCCTCTTTTTTGGCAAATGCCGTTCCATAGATTCTCTGTAACATTGCTTTGCTGGAATCGCCTCTCCAATACGCACCTGAAGAAGATGTTAATTTGAAGGCTTTGATTGGTTTGGTACTCATCAGATGAGGACCTGCACATAAGTCTACAAAATCTCCCTGTTTGTAGAAAGAAAGTTCTGCATCCTCCGGTAAATCCTGAATTAATTCTACTTTGTATGGCTCCCCTTTTTCTTCCATTAATCGGATTGCTTCTGCACGAGGAAGCGTAAATTTCTCTAATTTCGCCCCTTCTTTTATAATTTTTTTCATTTCTGCTTCGATTTTATCCAGATCTTCTCTTGAAAAAGGCTCTGCATCAAAATCATAGTAGAATCCAGTATCAATGGATGGTCCAATAGTAAGCTTTGCATTTGGGTACAGTCTCTTTACCGCTTCTGCTAATACATGGGAAGCGGTGTGACGCATTGTTCTGAGCCCTTCTGCATCATTTGCGGTTAAAATATTTAATGCGCAGTCTTTTTCTACTACGGCTCTCAAGTCTACTACTTTGCCATCTACCTCTCCGGCACATGCCATTCTGGCAAGTCCTTCACTGATATCTGTTGCAATATCAATAATAGACATTGCATTTGCATATTCTTTACTGGATCCATCTTTTAATGTTATTTTCATTGTTTTACTTATCTCCTATCTGCGCCCTTTGGTCGCGTACAAATTCATATAAAAAACTTTTTTGGCATTTTCCTAATCACATACTCCGATACATTCCGGTTCTTCTGTATCATCATTATACTCTGTATTTCCACAGCCGTTACCATTACCATTGTTACTTCCAATCATGACTCCCTTTGTCACAGGAGCTACGATTAATCCGATTAGCACCCCCAGCAGGGTGCAGCTAGTGATGGTAAGCCAAAGCTCCTTTTTGGTCATTGTCGTATCTCCTGTTAAAAACTTTTCACACCATTCTGTTACTTTTTTCATTCTTAGCTCCCATCTGCGACCTTTGGTCGCGTACCAATAAAAAAATCCCTTGCATCTGATTATGCAAGGGACGATATTATCGCGGTTCCACCCATGTTGTACTATGTCTGACTCAATTCATCTGCAAAAATTAATTTTCGTATTTTTACAGGTGTGTCTTGGCATAGACCTCTCGAAATAATGATAACGGAATTACCGGACCGGATTAGGGTCACTCAGAGTTAGTTTTCAAATGTTTCCTACCAAGATACTTGCAGCACCATAATGGGTATCTCTCTCTGCGATATTTCGCATTTTACTCATCTCATCAACGTATTGAACTATACAATTTGAAAATTTCTTCTTTCTACTACTATCTATTGCATAGTTTAGTTCATTTTTTCGTTTCTGTAAAGTATTTTTTAAAACATTTCTTTCAACATCTCTTTTCCATTTACACGAAAATAGTGGAAACACTTGCATTTCGCCTATTTTCATGTAAAATGAAAGAGATGTCTAAAAACTAGGATTTATAATGTATATAATTAGGAAAGGTTAATTCAATGATTAGTGCAAACAATGTAACACTTAGAATAGGTAAAAAAGCATTATTTGAAGATGTAAACATTAAATTTACAGAAGGAAACTGCTATGGCTTAATCGGTGCCAATGGCGCTGGTAAGTCTACCTTTTTGAAGATTTTATCCGGACAGCTGGAAACAACAAATGGTGATATCGTTATTACACCGGGGGAACGTCTTTCTTTCCTGGAGCAGGACCACTTCAAATACGATGATATGACCGTTATGGATACCGTTATCATGGGTAATGAACGTTTATACCAGATTATGAAGGAAAAGGATGCCATCTACGCAAAAGAAGATTTCTCTGACGAAGACGGTATCCGTGCCAGTGAATTAGAAGGCGAATTTGCAGAGATGGACGGCTGGGAGGCAGAATCCAATGCCGCTACTCTTTTAAACGGACTTGGTATTGAAACCGAACTTCATTACTCTGTTATGAAAGATCTGAATGGTAGCGAAAAGGTAAAGATTCTTCTTGCAAAAGCTTTATTTGGAAATCCTGATATTCTACTGCTCGATGAGCCTACCAACCATTTGGATTTAGACGCTATTGCATGGCTGGAAGAATTCTTAATCAACTTCGAAAATACAGTAATCGTAGTATCCCATGATCGATATTTCTTAAATAAAGTATGTACACATACCGCTGATATTGATTATGGCAAGATTCAACTCTATGCCGGCAATTATGACTTTTGGTATGAGTCCAGTCAGTTAATCGTAAAACAAATGAAAGAGGCCAATAAGAAAAAAGAAGAAAAAATTAAGGAATTGCAGGAATTTATTTCCCGTTTTTCTGCCAATGCTTCCAAATCCAAACAGGCAACCTCCAGAAAGAAAGCCCTGGAAAAAATTGAATTGGATGAAATTCGTCCTTCCAGCCGTAAATATCCTTACATTGATTTTCGTCCGGAAAGAGAGATTGGTAATGAAGTATTAAGTGTAGAAGGTCTCAGTAAAACAATTGACGGTGTAAAAGTACTGAATAACATATCTTTTACCATTGGTCATGAAGATAAAGTTGCTTTTGTCGGCGGTAATGAACTTGCAAAAACAACCCTCTTTAAGATTTTAACCGGTGAAATGGAACCGGATGAAGGCGAATACAAATGGGGTATCACTACTTCACAGTCCTATTTTCCAAAAGACAGTACTGCAGAATTTGATAACAATCTCACGATTACTGACTGGTTAACCGGCTACTCTCCCGTCAAAGATGTAACATATGTACGTGGTTTCTTAGGCAGAATGCTTTTCCCTGGAGAAGACGGTGTGAAAAAGGTCAAGATTTTATCCGGTGGTGAAAAAGTACGTTGTCTTTTATCTAAAATGATGATTTCTGCTGCTAATGTAATTATCCTGGATGAGCCTACCAACCATTTGGATATGGAATCCATTACTGCTCTGAACAATGGATTAATCAAGTTTTCAGGTGTCATACTATTTGCTTCCCACGATCATCAAATCGTACAGACCACTGCAAACCGTATTATGGAATTCCTTGCAGATGGAACAATGATTGACAAGATTACTTCTTATGATGAATATTTGGAAAATGATGAATTTGCAAGAAAACGTACTGTTTACAATGCAGATGCAGAAAAAGAAGACGATGCCGACTAGCAAAAGGAGTACACATGAATATCGTTGATTTACACGTACACTCTACGAAATCAGACGGGTCTTTTACCCCAACGGAACTCGTACATTATGCAATAGAAAAAGGATTGTCCGCGTTTGCATTAACTGATCATGACACGACTGCCGGTCTTGCGGAAGCCATGGATGCGGCAGCCGGAAAGTCTATTGAAGTGATTCCGGGAATTGAATTTTCGACCGAGTATGAAGGAAAAGACGTGCATATTCTTGGACTTTATATTCATTATGAAGAACCTCATTTTAAGGAGCAGCTTATCGCTTTTCAAAATTCCCGCATTACCCGAAATGAGAAAATGTGTGCTCTCCTTACTGAAGCTGGTATTCCTATTACCTATAATGCTTTATTAGCTGAGTTTCCCGGTTCTGTCATTACGCGTGCACATTATGCCAAATATCTGCTCGCACATGGCTATACCAAAAGTATGAAAGAAGCCTTTGACCGTTATATCGGGGACAACTGCCCTTATTTCGTGCCGCGTGAAAAGGTAACTCCTATACAGGCGGTGGAACTAATTTTACAAGCTGGGGGCATTCCGATACTGGCACACCCGCCCCTCTATCATATGAGTCACGAACGTATGGACACCCTGGTCCATACCCTGGCAGATGCCGGTCTTATGGGCATCGAAGCCGTCTATAGTACGTATTGTGGTTCTGACGAACGCGAAATGAAAGCACTTGCTAAAAAATATCATCTTTGTATTAGTGGTGGCTCAGACTTCCATGGAACTACCAAACCCGGACTGGATCTCGCTGTTGGGTATGGCAAGCTCTTTATTCCTGAAGAAATCCTCATAAATCTCAAAGAAAAACTACTTCATTGATAATTAATAGATAATTGATATAGATAGGAAAGGACTCTCCTATGCAAAGGAAGATATTATTTACGGATTTAGACGGCACCTTACTAAATGACGAAAAGCAGGTTTCCCCTGCTCTTTTGCAGGTGCTTAAACAGTTGCAACAGCTTGGGCACATTCTCGTGCTTTCCTCCGGCCGCCCTCTTGACAGCATTATTGAAGTAAAGGAAACGCTCGGACTCGAAAATCAGAATCTGTTTATCAGCGCCTATAATGGTGGTCTGGTTATAGATTGTATGACTGAAAAGCCATTGATTGAAAAAAGAGTTTCTATGGAAGATGTTTCGCATATTTTAGAAATTGCAGAATCCTCCCACACCTACTGCCACTCGTACACTGCAACACATATTGTAACAGCAAGGGAGGGTGAAGAACTTGCCCGTTACCGCACACATATTCATCTTCCATATATCTGTAATCCAGATATTTTGAGTGTATTAACAGAAGCACCTTTCAAGTTACTTGCCATCGATTTAAACGACCACGCACATTTAGAGGTTTTTCGTGAGGCACTCTACCCTTGGGCAGATGGCCGTATTGCTACTCTCTTTTCCAACCCCAATTATTTGGAATTATTTCCGATTACCTCTGGAAAGGGATTTGCGCTAAAGGAGCTTTGTGAAAAGTTAGACATACCACTTGCAAATTCAATGGCCGCCGGTGATATGGATAATGACATTTCTATGATAGAAGCCGCCGGCTATGGCATTGCCATGCAAAATGCAACCTCACATATAAAAGAAATAGCAGATAGAATTACCAAAAAAGACAATAACCACGATGGATTATTGCCTTTCATACAAGATTTCTTTATGGGCTAATGGCTTTCATTAGCCTTCTACGATTAAATATCTGCCGTCGCCTATATCAAATACTTCGGAAGCCTCTAATATTTCATCTACATCCTGCCCTTCAATATCAATTCCTTCTTCTTCAAAGTAGTCCAATACCCCCTGTGCAGAATCAACCACAATTGCCATACATTCTTCCAGATAAGCTTCTGCTTCCTCCAGATTTTCTGCAACCTGCTCTGGGAATAATTGTAATTGGTTTTTTAAAAAACAAACAATTACCGCATCATCAAATTCATGCATCTATATCTCAACTCCTATCTTTTTTATATTCTGAACTCCATAATTTATTTATAATATGTGACCCTATATTTGTCAATCCTATCTTATGAACTTCCACAAATAAGTTTTATATCTGGCTAAAATAATGAAAATACCTCTTTCGTATACTTTATTTCAGTTGCTTTAATACCTGGTAAACACCTAATTCCCAATATGGCGGACATACATATTTGGCTTCCTGTTTTACTTCCTCTCTCGCATTTTCTACTGCATAGCTTTCTCCTGCTGTCTGCAGCATACCGATATCATTTGCATTATCTCCAAATGCCATCGTTTCCTCTTTGCTAATCCGAAAATACTCCTGTAGAAACTTAAGTGCATGACCTTTATCTACCGTTGAATCCATGAAATCGACCCATTCTTCTCCTGCCATACAAGTCTTTACCTTTGTATCCCACTGAGGGATTAATATATTTTCACCCAAAGAACGGATACTTCCTTTTTGGTAAAAAGCAATCTTTATAATTGTAATATCCTCTGCTAGTATATCCTGCGTTACCTGATATTTATTGTGATAGCTGTGATGAATCAAATCAATAAAATTCTGATTGGAGGTTTCCAGATAACTGCCATCCGGTGTGGATACTACGATTTCCAATGGACTGTCCGGCGTGTGATAACGATATCTGCGAAAATCTTCAATGATATCCACTGCATGCTCACGATTCATCTTCTGTACAAATAAATTTTCACCCTGATAGCGAATATGCGCACCATTCTCAGCAATGTATACAATTTTATCGGCAACTTCGTGGAAAACGCTTGCTATACTATAAAACTGTCTTCCACTTGCTACACAGCATATCTTACCGCGTTCCATTAAAGAGTGCATCACTTTCGGTATCTCAACCGCTACTTTTGGACTAGAGTCCTTTACTAATGTTCCGTCAATATCTGTCGCGATTAGTTTTATCATAATTGTAATAATTCTCCTGGTTTTTCAATAATAAGATCCGCATGGTTTTCCTCTAATTCCTGTCTGTCCCGAAATCCCCATAATACACCAACGGTAAAGACCTGCGCGGACTTGCCCGTCTCCATATCCGTAGAAGTATCTCCTACGTATATAATATCCTCTAAATTCAGCTTTAATTTCTTTGCGATATGAAAGATACCATCGGGACTCGGCTTTCTTTTCAATTCCGGTGTCTGTCCTTGAATCATATCAAACATATCCTTTCCAAAAACGGTTTCAATAACCTCTACTGTTCTCGGATGCGGTTTATTGGAGTTAACTGCCAGTTGAATTCCGCGTTCCTTTAACCTGCTCAAAGTATCTACGATTCCCTCATAAGGTACTACATTTCGCATGCAGTCTACGGCAAAGTTCTTATCATATTCCGCCTTCGCCTGTTCATAATACTGTAGTTTGCTGTCCCCGGAAGCAATCAATGCTCTTTTTACCAGTTCCGCCGCGCCATCTCCAACGAAGTACCTGTATCGTTCCCTTTCAAAGGGTCCAAAGCCAAACTTTGCAATACTACGATTGGTACAATATGCAATGGAATCCAAAGAATCTGTTAATGTACCATCCAAATCAAATATGACTGCTTTCATGTGTAAATCTCCTTCTGCCTGACAAGCATTACTCTTCTATATGTGTTTCTGGAATAAAGACACGTTCATTTCCCTCTATCATTTGTCCCTTTGCACTCTCTGCAACCGCCTCCTCGCAAAATAGCTCCTGGGAGTCAAATAATTCTTTCCCTCTGCGGTCAATCTTTTCGTAGGTGCCATCCGGCATTAGAATATGTGCCTTCATATTATCCTTTAACTGTAAATCCAGAATATGACAAACTTTTTCTTTCAAGTCTTCACATTCTACCGGAAACAAAATTTCCACACGTCGCTCCAGATTACGTGGCATCCAGTCGGCACTACCCATATAAATCTCTGATTTTCCACCATTTTCAGAGTAAAAAATCCTTGCATGCTCCAGAAAATTGCCTACAATCGAACGAACCTTTATATTTTCACTCACACCCGGTATCCCCACCTTCAGACAGCAAATACCACGTACGATTAATTCAATCGTTACACCTGCCGCACTTGCTTCATATAAAGCTTCTATGATATCACGGTCACATAAAGAATTCATTTTGGCAATGATATGCGCTGGAAGATTTTGCTCCGCATTCTTCTTTTCCCGCTTAATCAGATGAATAAAACGTTCCTTTAACCATAATGGTGCCAGTGATAATTTATTCCAGCTCAATGGTTCAGAGTAGCCGGACAGCATATTAAATACTGCAGTTGCATCTTCACCGATTGCTTCATTGCATGTCAAAAGTCCCATGTCCGTGTATAATTTTGCAGTTGCATCATTATAATTTCCGGTACCAAGATGTACATACCTACAGATTCCATCCTCTTCTCGGCGAACCACCAGCGTAATCTTACTGTGTGTCTTAAGGCCAACCAATCCATAAATTACATGGCAGCCTGCTTTTTCCAACATCTTCGCCCATACAATATTATTTTCTTCATCAAACCGCGCCTTTAATTCCACCAGCACGGATACCTGTTTTCCATTCTCCGCTGCCTGTGCCAAGGCTGCAATAATTGGGGAATTGCCACTGACCCGGTATAAAGTCTGTTTAATGGCAAGAACTCTTTCATCTCGTGCCGCCTGACGTATGAAGTCTACCACCGGTTGAAATGTCTGATACGGATGATGCAGTAGGATATCCCCTTTCCTTATCTGTCCAAATATGGACTCATCTGCCGGCAGCTCCGGTACTGCCTGCGGCACATATTTCGGATATTTCAAATGTTCAAATCCTTCCATTCCATTCATCTTCATGAGGAAAGTCAAGTCCAATGGTCCATTTATATAATAAATTGCCTTATCTTCGATTTCGAGCTCCTTACGGATAATTCTGAGCAGGCGTTTGTCAATCTTTTCCTCTACCTCTAATCGGATTGCCTGCCCCCACTGTCGTTTCTTGAGCTGTTTTTCGATTTCCTTTAATAAATCCTCTGCTTCGTCTTCTTCAATCGTAAGGTCCGCATTTCGCATAATACGAAACGGATGTGCACATACAATGTCATAATTCAGAAAAAGCTTCTCCATATTTCGTTCTATGATTTCCTCTAACAGAATTACTTTTCTATTCTTTCCCTCCTCACTTGGCAATACAACAATTCTAGACAGTACACTTGGTACCTGCACCGTTGCAAATTCCAGGTCCTTTTCCTCCCCTTTTTTCTTTACCAGAGCCCCAATATTCAAAGACTTATTTCGAATCAGAGGGAATGGTCTGGAGGAATCTACTGCCATGGGCGTAAGCACCGGATACACATTATCCATGAAATATTTATCCACGTAAGCCGCATCTGTCCCGGATAAATTCTCATGTGCCGCAAATACCGTCAGTCCATTTTGCTTTAATGCCGGCAAAAGAGAACGATTGTAGGTCGAATACTGGATATTTACCATATCATGGATAACTGGATTTAGTTTATTCAACTGTTCCTGAGGTGTGAGCCCTGACATGTCCTTTTTATTATATTTCGCATTTACCATATCTTTAAGTGAAGCTACACGAATCATAAAGAATTCATCCAGATTCGATGCCGTAATACTTAAAAACTTCAAACGCTCAAATAATGGAATCTGCTTATCTCTTGCTTCGCTTAATACCCGCTTGTCAAAAGAAATCCAACTCAATTCCCGGTTTGTATAATATTCAGGATTTTTATAGTTTTTTTCTGTTTCCTGTTCCATACTTTTCTCCATTCCTGCCTAAAATTGATTGATCCGCTTCTGTTTAATCACCGGTCTTACACTATAGACTTCTTCAAAGAAATTTGCCTTCTCCTGAAAAAGTCCTTTCTCTAATGTAATATCTACACTATTGTCCACAGTAATCAGTAGCTGGTCATCTTTTAATACCGCTTTGATATCCTTAAATTTCTGTTTGTGGCTCTTATCTAATGCATTTGCGATACGGATAATCGCTGTCAGCTTCGCAATCGTCAGGTAGGACTGCTGGTCAATTGCTGTCGCTTTACTGATTTCTTCATAATAATCAAAATCTAAATGATTATATTTCACAACGTTTGCTATCATTTCACGTTCCATATGTGATAGTCCGATAATCTCTGTTGCCATGACAATATTATAAGAAGAAACCGCTACTGCTGATAAGCTGATATACTTACCACAATCATGAAGCAATGCTGCAATACGTAATAATAAGCGTTCCCGATTACCAAGTCCATGTATCTTACGCATACTATCAAAAATAGCAAGTGTTATTTTTTCCAGTGTTTCTCCTCGCTTACGACTTCCCATATAACGTTTGCTGATATTCTGCGCACAGGCAATAATGTCCTGTTCAAAATTATGTGCCGGTGCAATTATTTTATTCTGCTCCGCGTATTCATATGCCATTCCATCACAAAGTGTGGCTCCGGGAGCCCAGATATATTCTGCTTCCATAACTTTAGCAAGCTTTCGGATTAAGATACCGGATAAGAAAAGCAAGAATATATTTTCTTCTGCGATTCCAAGATATTCTGTCAGATCATCTATATTTTTTTTATGAAAAGCATCTACGAAATGATAATAATCCTCTGCAGCAATATAACCTTTTTCACTATTTTTTCCAGTCATCTTTTTCAAAACCGGTGCCACATAATCATCTACCACAATGATATTCTGGATATCATATTCTTTTAGATACATTTTCTTAAAATTGTAGATTTGATTGCTTATCATCTCTTCTACAAGTTCTTCTACCTGTGCATTCTTAGGTCTCAGTTTCATGATTTTTTCACGCATGCGTAATATACCGAGCCGAAGGTTCTGTGTCGATACCAGACTATCCTTATCAAATACAGAAATCTGTATACTTCCTCCTCCGATATCCACAATGGTCGTACCCTTTTCAATAATGGAATTAAATACAACTCCTTTGGAGGCAATCGATTTATAATCCAAAAACCGCTGCTCCGAATTACTGATGACCTCTATCTGAATGCCGGTTCGGATACGTATCTGGTCTAAAAGAATCGCCGTATTCTCCGCTTCACGAATCGCACTGGTTCCATATGCCTTATAAGCATCTACACGGTATCCTTTCATAATATCCGCAAACTCACGTAGTACTTTGCACAATTCGTCGACACGCTCATAGCTGACTTTTTCACTGGTATAGGTATCCGTACCTAACTCAATACGATGTCGGATATGTTCAATCTCACGCATCCCTTTTCTTTCAGACAATTCAAATATTTTCATTGCCAGTTCATAGGAACCCACATCTATTGCTGCAAAAGTTTTCATACGCTTTATCCTCCGTACTACTGTTGTCCGAGTAAATAATCGATAAACTGCTGTGCTGTTCTTCCTGACAATCCACCATGTGACAGCTCCCACTTATTGGCTTCTAGTAAAAGTGTATCCTCCGACATCTGGATTCCATTTTTCTCAGCCAGTGCCTTTACAATTCCCTGAAATTCTTTTTTACTTGGTGATCCAAAATAAATCGTCACTCCAAATCTTGCTACCAGTGAAAGCTTCTCCTGTACAGTATCTCCTGAATGCATATCCTCTGCCCGTCTGTCATCTTTATCTGCAGTTGACTCCTTAATCAGATGACGTCTGTTGGAGGTTGCATAAATCAACACATTATCCGGCTTCTTCTCCATACCGCCTTCAATGACTGCCTTTAAATATTTATATTCAATTTCGAACTCTTCAAAGCTGAGGTCATCCATATAAATGATAAATTTATAATGGCGGTTCTTAATCTGTGCAATCACATCATTCAAATCCTGAAACTGGTGCTTATATACTTCGATAATGCGAAGTCCGTCGTCATAATAATCATTTACAATTGCTTTTATACTGGAGGATTTACCGGTACCGGCATCTCCAAACAGCAGACAGTTATTTGCCCGTCTTCCATGCACAAAAGCATCTGTATTATCAATTAATTTTTTCTTTGCAATTTCATATCCCACTAAATCATCCAGATGCACATGTGCAATTCTGCTGATAGGTACAATCTCTGCCCCCTCTTCGTGATGTACGATTCGAAAAGCTTTATGTAAACCAAACTTGCCAACTCCAAAATTTTTATAGAATGTAGTCATCAAATCTTTCATTTCCATAGCGTTGGCAGCTTTTCCAAGTTTTTCTGCTGCTTCGCAGATGGTCGTACGGATTCTGTCATTATAAATCTTGCTTGTACTGCTGGCCCCCTCGTAATGCAGGATAACTTCCAGCGAAGTCGCATGCAGATAAGTAAACATCGTTGTAAAATCATAATCAAAGAATTCTTTAAAAATAGCAAAATCATGCAATGCCAGTTCATTGATGCTTCCATCAATTGCCCCTGTTATCTCGCAGGCGGTGGAATAGGCATTTTCATTATTTACAAATAAATTAGTCAGATAACAATGCCATAGATTTCCGTAGAAGCCGTGCTCTGCCGTAATCTGCATCAATTCATGGAAACAATCGTATAAAAGGGAAGTCTTATCCTCCAAATTATAGTAGTCGCTTTCATAATTCTCCATTAACCATGCCATATCCTGCAATAAATCCCCGTCATTAAAATCTTTGTAGATTACTAATTCTTTTTCTCTCATTTCCTTCTGCCTCTTGTCGATATTTTTCTATATTTTCCATATTTGTCCATGTGTTTTAATAGTTTCCAAGAATTCTCATATTGGTGGCCTCATCACGCAGTCCACGTAGTGCATTCTTTACCGCACTATCGGCAAGATTGCCGTCAAAATCAATAAAAAACCGGTATTCCCAGTTCCTTCCCTCGATTGGTCTACTTTCTATCTTGGTCATATTCAGATTATTATAAATGAAGTGTGATAGCATATGATATAAAGAACCACTCTCATGCGGGATTTCAAAGCAAATACTGACTTTCTTTGCATCTTTCTGAAAGATCTTTTGATTGCTTACAATAATAAAGCGGGTACAATTGGTACTACAGTCATTAACTCCTCGTTCCAGCACTTCCAATCCGTAGATTTTACCTGCATATTCCCCGGCTATCGCTGCCTGCGTCTTATCCTTCTCCTCTGCAACCTTTCTGGCGGCAAATGCATTATTCTGCATACTAATCTGTTTCCAGCCTGCCTGCGTATTTAAGTAACGTGCGCACTGCATTAGAGACTGTGGATGGGAATATACGGTTCTGATGTCCTCCATCTGTGTTCCTGGAGCTGCTAACAGACAATGCTCTATTTTGATAATCTGTTCTCCCACAATATAATTTTCAAATTCTACCAATAGATCATAATTCTCACTTACAATACCGGCAGAGGAATTTTCAATTGGCAGTACTGCAAAATCTGCACTTCCTTCTTCAATCGCACTCATCGCATCCCGGAATGTATCTACGTGAAAGCTATTCACCTGATCACCAAAATATTTTGCCATTGCCGCCTGCGAATAGGCTCCCTCCGCACCTTGAAATACAACACGTGCCTTCTGCGTGTCCAGATTCTCTACTGCAATAAACGGAAGCTTTCCCAGACTTCCATTTTCCGCTAATAACTGGTATTGCAGTTTACGGCTCATCGACATAATCTGTTCAAATAATTCCTCAATACCACAACTGTTAAAATCGTTATGTGTCAGAGCTTTTACCTTTTTTAATTTTTCCTGTTCCCTCTCTTTATCAAATACTTTTTTCCCGGTTCCTATCTTATATTCCGCAACCTGTCTGGATATACCCATACGTTCCTCATACAGGCTTACAATCTGCGCATCTATTTCATCAATTTTTCCCCTTAGTTCAAGTAAATCTACCATATCCTGTTTCCTTCCGGCTTTTTCTGCTCTTTCAGAAGAAAGGGCAGTAATTTCTTATAATCATATAACAATTTAATAACGTTCGCAAGAATATCACTTCTTTTTACATAATTTTGACATATTTATTTTCCAAGTCCCTTTCATAGAAAATGATTTTATTATATACTATAGGTAAGAACTAATATAAGCCCCTAAAACCTATTATGAAAGGTAAATCTATGTCTAGTAGAAAAAGTACTATAATTGCATTACTCGTTGTTGCACTTGTATTAATACTCATTAGTATAATTACTTTTTTCCCAAATAAAATGGCTTCTAATCCAGCAGACACAGTGGGAAACTCTGCGGGAAATCTAAATAACAAGGGGCTTTATTGTGAAAAGGATGGCACTGTTTACTTCGCCAATGCTTACGATAATGGCTCTCTTTACTCCATGAATGTGGATACCTCCGACATGAAGAAGCTGTCCGATGCACAGGTCGAATTTATCTGTGTGGGTGGAAAGTTTCTCTATTATTACCAGACCACCTCTTCCTCTTCCTCCGGACTGGGTTCTTTACGAAGTATGCATGGTGTTTACCGTGCTTCGGTAAAGGGCGGACATTCTATCTGCATTGATAAAAGTCCGGTAGCTGCTATGAATCTGATAGGTGATTATCTTTATTACCAGCACTATGATGTAAAGACAAATACAACCTTTTATCGTGTAAAGACAGATAAAAGCAATAAGCTAAAGCTTACCGATGAATTAATCAATCCTGCCTGCGCAATCAATGGCACCATCTATTACAACGGCGTTTCCAAAGACCACTATTTATATTCCTATGATACTGCTTCCGATACTAGTTCTCTTATCTGGGATTATGATATTTGGAATCCAATTGTGGAGGGAAATATGGTTTACTACATGGATGTGCATAACAATTATGCACTTTGCAGCTATGATATGAATACGCAGCAGGCGACAACACTTACAACAGACCGAATCGACTATTTCAATGTGATAAACAATGTGATTTTCTATCAGGTAAGCTCTGAAACAGCACCGGCACTCATGCGTATGAATACCGATGGAACAAATATAGAATTGGTTGCAGAAGGTGTGTTTGAAGGTATTAATGTTACTTCACAATATACTTATTTCAATGAATATGGCTCCACCGTTCCTGTCTATATGACAAGTACCTACGGCGACATCAACGTCACCACCTTCGACGCTGCCAAAGATGCTGCATTGCAGAATTCCAAATAGGCTTTTCTATTCTTAATGGCAGAATTATTTTATCGCGTATGTTTCCTGTGTTGCTTTTAATTCATCTAATATTTGTTTTATGGTCTTATGGGTAATGGGGTGGCGTATAAATGGGGCAATTTCACACAATGGCTCCAGAACAAAATCACGGTTTTCCATATCGATATGAGGTATGGTTAGCTTTGGAGTACTTATTACCTCCTCGTCATATAACAGGATATCTAAATCCAGCGTTCTCGAACCCCAGTGTACTGTTCTTTCCCGCCCTGCCTCTGCTTCTATCTGATTTAATACCTCCAGTAGTTCCTCTGGTGGCAGCAGGGTTTTCATTTCTAATACACCATTTAAGAATTCACCCTCTGCCTGCCCACCATAGGGCTCTGTTCGTAGAATGGAAGACACTTGGGTTGCATTACATAACGCATGTTCTTTTATTTTACGGATTGCTTCCTCTATATATTTATCACGATTTCCCATATTGGATCCAAATGCAATATATGCCGTGTGCCACCCGCGCTCGATCTGTACCGATACGGATTCAAAAGGAATCGCAATTGGGGCATCTGGCTTTCGGATTTCCAGCAATAGTTTTGCAACATGCGGAAACTTTAATAAAACCGCCTCTGCTAACCCCTCCGCAACGGTTTCTAATAATTTGCAGACACGCCCGGTCACATAAGTATTCATAAATTCGCATACTTCGCCATAGTTCGTAGAAAGTGTTAAATCATCTGATTTTCCGGCTTTCCTTGTGTGCGTATAAAGGATTGCATTTAGAAAAAATTTCTGTCCTTTTTCATTTTCGTCTGGAAAAACACCATGGTATGCATAGATTTCCAGATTCTCTATTCTAATTTTATCAAATTCCATTTTTTCTGTATGCTCCCTTACTTTCACACTCCTGCAAGATGGCTTCCGCCATCCGAATAGCACGTACGTTTTCCTTCACATCATGGACTCTTACAAAAGCACATTTCTTTATAACGGCAAGCACACTCGTTGCGATAGTACCTTCCACCCGCTCCGTTACCGGTACGTCTAAGGTTAATCCGATTACGGATTTTCGGGAAGTACCTAACAGAAGCGGATACCCAAATACATGCAGGGAGTCAAGATTATTGATAACCTGTAGATTCTGCTCATAGCTCTTTGCAAATCCAACACCTGGATCCAGTATTATTTTATCATCTGCTATTCCTGCTTTTTCCGCTATTTGAATTGTCTCTGCCAAATCTGCTGCCACATCCTGCATAAAGCACCTATAATTTGTGTTTTTGCGATTATGCATCAGACAACATGGCAATCCGCTTTTTGCTATCACCTGCGCCATCACTGCATCATATTTCAGCCCCCAGATATCATTTACCAAATCAATACCCGCTGCAATTCCAGCCTCAGCGACCTCCCCTTTATAGGTATCCAGGGAAACCGGTATATCAAAATGACGTTTCATTTCTTCAATAATGGGTACTACGCGTTCGATTTCTTCCTGATTAGATAGCAGCTGATACCCTGGTCTGGTGGATTCTCCTCCTATATCCAGAATATCCATCCCATCCGCAATCATCTGCTCCACATGCTGTAATGCATGGTCCATGTCATTGTACTTTCCCCCATCCGAAAAAGAATCCGGCGTAATGTTCAATATTCCCATCACATATGTATGTGTATGCGTCTCTACATCAAACTGCTTTTTTCCTATCTGCATTTTCTTCCACCTTTTTTCTCATAAAATAAGAGCTTTATTCTTTTTGTCATTCTTCCAGTTGCATTCCGGCTCCACTTTACAAGCAAAACAGGCCCGGCTCGCCTTATCCGCCCGATAGAGAATTCCATTCAAATCCCTGTTTTCTTTTATTTCTGCCGTTCTATGGTTTCCGATTGCCTTTACAATAACATCCGTTTCTTTTTCATCAAACCCGCATTCTATAAGTATTTCTTTTGCAATAGGCATGCTGGCTCTTTCATGTGGAGTACCATCTGCATACTGTACATGTCTTCCAATATCATGCAGCAGTGCAGCTGCATAGATCAATTCTTCCGGCAGGCCAAGTGCTTCCTTTAGATTCAATATCTGTGCGATCCTGGCAACATCTAAAAAATGAACCATATCATGCTTACAAAAAATACGGTCTTTTTCCCATGCTTCTATCTTTTGTTTACTATTTTGAAACTTTTCGTTTGCTAAGACTCTATTTACGCGTTCCATACGTTTTCCTATTCCCTTATCCTTAAGATTCTATCGAATCATTTGAAAAAAAGTATTCTGTAAATTGATATCTTCTTCAAACAAACCTCTGGTTGCAATTGTCACCGTCCTGCTTCCTGGCTTTTTCACACCACGCATTGTCATACACATATGTTCAGCCTCCAACATCACCATGACACCCTTTGGCTGCAGATATTCCATAATTGCATCTGCAATCTGTATATTCATCTGCTCCTGTATCTGTGGCCTTTTTGCAAACACCTCTACCGTGCGAGCCAGCTTGCTCAGTCCAACTACCTTCCCATCCGGGATGTACGCAATATGAGCTTTTCCGTAGAAGGGCATAAAATGATGCTCACACATAGAATAAAATGTAATGTCTTTTTCCAATACAAATCCCCGTTTGCTCTTTTCCGTTATGGCGAATGTTTTTTCAAGTGGTTCCTGTGCCTCTTCCTCCAGGCCTGCAAAAATCTCCGCATACATTCTGGCAATACGGTCGGGTGTTTCCAATAATCCTTCTCTCTCTGGATTCTCCCCGATTCCCTCCAGTAATAGTTTAACTGCTTCCTTAATTTTGCTTTGATCTATCATGGATACTCCCTGTCTGCAACTTCTGACTTTTATTCGGTACCTCGTATGATACCTGTTGTATTTTCATTTACTTATTTCTTGCGATTTTGAACAATTGTAATCAGTTTTCCAAGATAGGAAAGGGAGCCAAAGGCAATAATGACACTTTCCTTATCTGCCAGTAAATAGCTGATTTCAACTGCTTCCTCCACACTATCTGCTACGGTCACACTTTTATGGTAGGGCTGTATTTCCTGTGCCAGCTCATATGCAGACATTGCACGTGGATTATTGGGGGTCTTCACAGTAATAATATGCTCCGCATATGAATACGTATTGCGGATTATTTTATCATACTCCTTGTCCTTCAATATTCCCATTATATAAACAATCTTCTTATTTGTAAAATAAAATTGTATCGTTTCCGCCAGTTCGATTGCCGCTGCTTCGTTGTGTGCTCCGTCTGCAATAAATAAAGGCTTTGTCCCAATCACAGAAAAACGTCCCATCCACTCTGTTTCCAGCAAACCTCTTCGTAATGCTTTATCGGAAACAGGATAGCCTTTTTCTCTTAATACCTCTATTGCTTCGATTGCAAGAATCGCATTTTTAATCTGATAACTTCCTAACAATAAAATCTGCAAATCACACAACTTATTCTTTGCGCAGGTCTGATAGGAAAAAGACTGCTTCTTCAAGGTACGCCTTATACTTCTTACGCGCCCCATATCTGCTATCCGTAGAAAAGCTCCCTGTTTCCTACATTCTTCCACAATTTGCTCCATTGCTTCCGGTTCCTGTCCGGCACTTACCACACTGCATTTCTTCTTTATAATACCGGCCTTCTGGTATGCGATTTTTCCAATAGAATCTCCCAGAAAAGCCATGTGATCCATGCCAATCGAAGTGATAACTGCCAAAACAGTGGTATTTATCACGTTCGTCGCATCTAGTCTGCCACCCAGACCAGTTTCCAATACAACGATATCACATGCCTTCTCCTTAAAATAAAGAAATGCCAGTGCGGTTTCTATTTCAAATGCAGTCGGACTTTCTATACCATCTGCCTGCATCCTCTCTACCGTTTCACGCAGCCGCGTCATATACCTGACCAAATCTGCCTTTGTTATCTGCTTTGCATTTATTTGAAAACGTTCCCGGTATTCAAATATGGTAGGTGATAGATATCTTCCCACTTTCATGCCTGCACATTTTAAGATCGTAGAAATAAAACTAAGTGTAGATCCCTTTCCATTCGTCCCTGCTATATGGATAAATTTCAAGTCATTCTGCGGATTTCCAAGATACTCGAGCAGCTTATGGATATTATCTAATCCTAAAACACTTTTTCCTTTATTTATTTCTTCTATATATTCCATTGTTTCTTTTTCATTCATTTTCAGTTTCCCTTGCATATTAAATTACTTTATAAGAACCGAATCATTATGTTCCAAGTATATTTTTTATCTATGTCAAAGTCAAGAATAAACATGAATACAAATCTTTACAGTGGGTAAACTTCATATTATGAAAAAATATTTAAAACTCTTTTGTATTTGTGGACTGGTTGGCTGGTGTATGGAAATTCTGTTTACCGCCTTTCATTCCCTTCGAAAACATAATTATTCGCTAACCGGAAATACATCACTTTTTATGTTTCCAATTTATGGCATGGCGGTATTGCTTGCACCAATCAGCAGGCTATTGCAGCGGTATTGTCTTTTTTTTCGTGGCATCATCTACGCCTGCGGTATATTTATCATCGAATATGTAACCGGCACTTTCCTGATGCACCGTAACTGCTGCCCATGGAATTACCAGCGTTCCCGCTGGAATATTCACTCTGTAGTACGCCTGGATTATTTTCCCTTCTGGATACTCGCCGGCATCCTCTACGAAAAAATCCTGCATTACTTCAGCCAGAAATTCACATGATGTTACGCATTCTAATACAGACCCTTTTTCTTCCATCCCTTCATGATGTATAGATATGCAATCCAGAGGAAGATACCTGTAGAAAACCATGCGGCGGAATTTGCCAGACATACTCCGACATAGCTACGGTAATGAGCTGCCGTAAAGGCAAGTACAGAACGGCTGACTAATTCCACGACACCTCCAAGCATTGGAATCATGGATAATCCGCTGCCTTGTAATACATTTCGATAAATAAAAATCATACCTAATGGAATAAAGAAAATACTTACTACACGAATATAGGTATTTGCAAAGGATAAAATTTCGGTAACATCTCCGCTTACAAATAAAGTAATGGCATATGGCATAGCAAATACGATTACAACTGCAATAATAATTGCATAAACTGCATTCATAATGTTTGCAACCCGTACTCCCTGTCGAATACGATTGATATCGTCAATTCCTCTATTCTGTGCACAAAAGGTTGCCATCGTCATACCAAGCGCCATAAATGGCTGTGTTACGAGTTGTTCTACCTTTCCTGCCGCTGTATATGCTGCCACCACCGTGGAGCCTAACATGTTTAATGCACTCTGTACCAAAATCGTACCAATCGCTGTAATCGAGAATTGAAGCGCCATCGGTATTCCAATCTGCATTTGCATCTTTGCACAATCATAATCCAGCTTCCAGTCCTCTTTGGTTATATGTAATAGTTCCACTTTCTTTATAATATAAACCAGACATAAGATACCAGATACACCCTGCGAAATTACAGTTGCCCAGGCAGCACCCGCTACACCCATATTTACATTTACGATAAACACAATATCCAGAATAACATTTAAAATGGCAGATACCATCAGGAAATAAAGCGGCACCTTACTGTTTCCAACCGCACGTAAAATACTGGATAATAAATTATATAAAATGTTGCAGCCCATACCAAGGCAGATAATTACAATATATTCTTTCGACATCGAAAAGATATCTTCCGGTGTATTCATCAGCCGCAGCAAACCATCCATCGAAATAACGCTCACTATCGTAGCAATAATCGTAATTATGACAGACAGCACCGCTGCATTTCCCACACTTTTCTTCATTGCCTTGTAATCGCCGGCACCAAAGCGTTGTGCAGTCATAACAGTAAATCCCGTCGTTAGCCCCTGCATAAATCCTAATATTAAGAACATGATGGTTCCGGTAGCTCCAACAGCCGCCAATGCCTTCACGCCTACAAACCTTCCAACTATAATCGTATCCACCATATTATAGAATTGTTGAAATATATTGCCAATAACAAGTGGAATAATAAATTTACGAATTAACTTAAAAGGACTTCCTTTCGTCATATCGAGTTCCATAAAATAACCTCCTGAATAATCCCCAAAATGCATCTTCTGCATATTTATTTTTACATGGTATCACCCATTCTATCACTTTTTTAATGAAAATCAAGATGTTTTTAATGAAATTGTATTCTTTTTTTGTAACTGTTCAGAACCCACTTAGTTGAAAATGATATCTGGGTTCCCCAATAGAGCTTCACGAATTGCTTTATAACCATTTATTCCATGTTTATGGGCAGTTCCGATATAGCTCATAATT
>JAQUYA010000103.1 GCA_028692055.1 Lachnospiraceae bacterium
TTATACTCTCTTGCGCAATCAAAAGCATTGACTCCCAGTGCGAAAATATCGTCTAAAAGTTCTTTGCAATCCTTTCCTGCTATCATTGTATCTGTTGCCGTTCCATATAAAATTCTGGACACTGGGCGATTCACATATGGAATCGCTGTGTATTTCATCTCTGCCATATTAATAACCATGCCTTTCTCTCAACCTGCGCTCTCGCGACACAAGTGTAAACAACCCATGTAAAAATCAAATAGTCATTACACCGCCAAATCTCTGCAAATAATTCTGATGTGCTTTATAATTCTTATCATATTTACCCACCTCTCTCCAAAAAGAACGGTCATGATTCAAATGCATCAGATGACACAATTCATGGATAACCACATAATCAATAACTGCCAAATCGGCCATGGATAATTTATAATTAAAGGTAAGCTCCCTGTTTGAATTGCAGGTTCCCCAGGTGGTTGGTGAATTTACAATTGCAAAGCTTTTGGATTTTACTTTTATGATATCTTCATAATAAGTGATTCTTTTTTGGACAATTTTTCTGGTTCGTTTCGTATACTCTTTCATAAGAGCAACCTGTATCGCTTCCTTATTTTCCGGAATGGAGTCAAGCAAATCGGTAAGTTTACATAACTTTCCTAGATAAAGATAGTTTTCTGTTTCATCGTAATCCTTTTTACTTGATACAAATTCGCGGTTTTCCAGTCTTTCCTGATTACAAACCAATGCCTTCGCATTTTTCTTTAGAAATTCTAAAATTTCCAATTCCTTCGTCTGTAAAGGTGCCTTTACGAATACATGTCCTTCCGGTTGTATCTCCAGTTCCATTTTCTGGCGCTTTGCATACTGCACATGATATGTAATTGTTTTTCCTCTGATTATAGTTTCCATGTATTCTGATTCCTATTGCATGATTGGTTGTATTATTTTGTCACTAACGTTTATTGTATCACAATTTCTACCAAAAGAAAGTACCGGGCTTTTGTTTCCCGGTACTTTCTCATACTTCTCATTTATTTATAAACTACCCTTTTACCGCTCCTGCTACCAGACTTTCCTGTACCTGATTACTCAACATAAAATAAATTAATATCGTTGGCAGTGTAGCAATTACCATACCTGCTCCTATCAGTCCCCAATCCGTGGAATATTGTCCGGCGAAAGACATAATTCCGACCGGAAGCGTTCTGTATTTATCACTATCCACCAAAGTATTGGCGAACATCAGCTCATTCCAGGTTCCCAAAAAGGTGAATATCGATGCTGTGGCAAGTGCCGGCTTGATAATCGGAAGAATAATGATGCCAAAGCAGTGAAAAACACCGCAGCCATCTATGTATGCAGCTTCCTCCATTTCCTTTGGGATTCCTTTGTAAAATCCTGTTAATATCATAATACTCATTGGAATAGCAAATACAACATAGGGAATCAGCAAACCCATATAGCCACCCTTTAATCCCAGTTTATCCAATACCTGAAATAACGGTAGAAGTGCTGCCTGCGTAGGAATCATGATTCCAAGCGTAAATACACCGAATACCAAAGTCCGAAGCTTCCAATGCATTCTCGTCAGTGCATATCCCGCCATTGCAGATAACAGACCTGTCACTGCCACTGTAACCGCTGAATAAAATACGGAGTTAAAGAAATATTGAAAGATTCCTCCGGTTGTAAAAGCACGAACATAATTCCCCCATCTCCAGTCCTGTGGCAATCCAATTACATTCTGTCCAAAGATTTCAATATTGCTTTTTAAAGAAAAAGAAAGCAACCAATATAGTGGAAATAACTGTGTCAATGCAATCAACACTAATATAATGTAAAGACTTGTTTTTTTTATTTTTTTTGTCATGATTTCTCCTTATATTGCCGATGCATTGTCTTCTGCTTTTTTAAAGATTCTAGATATAATAAAGCTTAATATAATACATTCCAAAACAATAAAGAAAGCTTGTGCACTGCCGTATCCATATAGTCCTTTACGGAATAAATTGTTATACATCAATGTTCCCGGCACATCGCTTGCATGGTTCGGTCCGCCATTAGTCATAACATAAATTAAATCGAATGCCCGAAGTGAACCCGTCAGTGCGAATACCATACATGTTTTTAGGACAGGTGCTAATAACGGAATCGTGATTTTAATCGCCGTCTGCCAGTTAGTCGCTCCATCTATTCTTGCTGCCTCATAATAATCTGTTGAGATGGATTTGATGCCTGCGTAAAATATCAGCATATGATATCCAATATACTGCCAGATGCTTGGAACAACCGTACTGATAAATGCAGTGGACGGATTAGACAGCCAAGAATATTCAAAGTCCTTCATTCCAAGGAATCGAATAAATATATTTAACAGACCATACTCACTGTGAAATATTTTCATCCATAATTGTCCGATTACCATGCTGGATATCACCACCGGAATGAAATAAATAGTACGAAATGCTTTTTCTCCTTTTACTCCCTTGGCTAATATCAATGCCAATACCAGCGAAATAGGTAGCTGAATAAAAATGGAGGCTCCTGCTAGCACAAAGGAATTTTTCAATGCTCTCGGAAAATATCTATCCTCTGTAAATAGTTTGATATAATTATTAAGACCCAGAAAATCCATTTTTCCAATACCGTCATAGTCAAATAAACTATACACACCGGTTGTAATGAGTGGCGCGATTCCAAATACGAGAAAAAGTAATAATGCAGGTAACACGAATACCGCAATATATCTTTTCTTTCCTAACATTCTGTCCATGATGTAGTCCAGCCTTTCGTTTTTATGCAAACCAAACAAAAGGGTACCTCCATGGATACCCTATTCGTTTCATTCTCATCATAATTCGTATCATGATTTA
Organism: Lachnospiraceae bacterium; assembly: GCA_028692055.1. Lineage (GTDB taxonomy): Bacteria > Bacillota > Clostridia > Lachnospirales > Lachnospiraceae > SZUA-378. Next base: position 2,853 of record JAQUYA010000103.1, read on the forward strand.
TATCTTATTGATTAATTGCTGCCTCATGTTCTTCCATAAAAGCTTCTGTGTCTGCATTTGGTGCAAACAGTGTCTGTGTCTGCTCGTTATGGATTGTTGCCGGCTCTGAATCCAGAGAAGTATCCCATGCAAGTACGCCTTCTTTTCCTTCTCCCAATAAATCTTTAATCTGAATAAATAATGGATTTAGGTTACTTTCATCTGCTTCTGTTGTCCATCCGCTGAATCCTGAACCTGTTTCATATGCTGCAACACCCATTTTTTCATTGATATAGATTGCAAATTTTGCTGCTTCTTCTGGATATTTTGTATTTTTGTTTACCCAGAAAGATTCTACAAATCCGCCACAGTAATCCGTATCATTTCCTTTTCCATCAATCATAGGAATCTTGCATGCAACTACATTGGCTGGGTCAATCGTTGCTGTATCATCTGTATATACCTGATTCGCGAACCAGCTTCCCATGAGTCGCATAGCTGCTGTTCCACTGATAAATGCTGCGTTTGCATCATCATTTCCGGACTCTAATGGATTCTTTCCAAAAGCACCTGCATTATATAATTCTACTACTTTATCTGCTGCATCCTTGTAACCCTCTGCGCCAAAGTCTTCTTGTCCTGCCAGCATTTTATTTTCTGCTGCCGCACCCATTTCACGAAGTGCCAGTGCCTGATAAATGAATGCTGCGTTCCAGCCATCCTTTGCACCTGCTGCCATTGGTGTAACACCCTCCAAAGCTGACAATTTTTTGCTTGCATCTAACAGTTCCTCATATGTAGTTGGAATCTTTGCACCTGCCTTATCAAATAAATCCTTATTACAGAACAGTGTCATGTACCAGGAAAAAGATGGTACGGAATATAATTTTCCGTCAAACTCAAAAGCACCTGTAGAGCCCTCCAGAATTTTTCCCTTTACATCGTCTGTCAGATAATCATCTAATGGAAGAAGCTTATCTGCATTTACAAGCTTTCTTGCCATTCCGGCTCCCCAGTAATAAAATACATCAATACCACTTGCATCCCCTGCAAATTCTGCAGAAATTTTTGTTTTGTAAGCTTCTGTATCCAATGTTTCAGAATTAATTACTACATTTGGATTTTCTGTCATATAGTCTTCTACTGCTTTTTCGTAGATGGCTTTTAACTCATTGGTATCATTGGACCATTGATGCCACACATTTAATGTTACTTTATCTCCACCTGCTGCACCGGAGTTCGTTTCTCCACTTGCTGCTGTTGCTTCTGTTGTTTCAGTCGCTGTCGTATCCGTTGCTGTGGTACTCGTACCAGTATTTCCACATCCTGTCATGGACATAACCATTGCTGCGCATAAGATTGCAGACAATGCTTTCTTCATCATTCTTCTCATGAAATCCTCCCAACTGCCTTAGCAGTTCCTTCTTCATTTTTTAGTTACATCACCAGAATATGTATCTTTCCTGGTCATTCACACAAGCATGCTTTGTTGTTACTAGAAGTATATGAAAAAAACATGGGAAACTCAATTTAATATTTTGCCTGAAAAGGTAAAAATCTTTACATCTGACCCCGGTTTTTATATTCTTTAATCGTGACTCCCACCTGTTTTTTAAAGCAAATGCTAAAATAATGCGGGTCTTTAATACCAACATATTCGGATATCTCATAAGCCTTCATATCGGTAGTATTCAATAGCCTGATGCTTTCCTCAATTCTGTTTCTGGTGATATATTCAATCATGCTTTCGCCTGTTTCCTGTTTAAAGCTACGACTGAGATAGCTTTCATTTACATATAGCTCTCCAGCCACTTTCTTTAAAGTAAGTTCCGAATCCTTTAAGTTCCTGTCAATATATTGAACCGCACTATCTATAAGACTATTTCCTTTTTTTGTTCGAATGCTGTCTGCATACTTCATGATTTCATGCAATACTTTCTTCAAATATTCCTTCAGCTCTGTAATATTTTCAATTTGTGCAATGCTTTCATATAGATTATCATCAACAACTTCCTCGATGCTTTTTCCATGCTTGGCCAATATTGTAGATGCCTTTGCTATAATATCCATTCCCATCAGTTGGATATAAGATTTTTCGGGAATCTGCTGTTCTTTCAGATAATCACAGTAACGTATGATATCCTCCTCCACCTTATTCCATACACCGCTCTCAACATTAAAGATAAAATCCTTCCAGCGAATCTCACATTTATCCTGTCCTGACGATTTCGCCTTTTGGTACATCTCATAGGTAATACATTGGTTTTTGCCTAATACAAGGCTGGCATTTACTGATTTTTCCGTTTCTCTGTATGCCTTGGATATACCCTTGTATCCCTGCTCCTTCTGACTGATTCCTACTTCTACCTGCACCTGATACCTACTATTTATCCACTGTATCAATTCCTTTCCCTGTGCACATACTTCCTCTATACTTTGTTCCACAAAATAAAAGATAAGATTGTCCATATAATGAATAAATGAAATGTATGGATGAATCTTTTCAGACAGCTGTGAATATATGACATTTATATCATATATTTTGTCCTCTTTACGTGCCGCACTTTTTTCAATCTTCACATTCATGCACACACACTCACTCATTAATCTTTCCAGATTATATATTTTTAATTTTCGTATCGCTTCTTCTTCCTCGATTCTATTTTCCACCAATCGTTGTAAAAAACTTTCCAGAAGTATATATTGTGTTTGCTGTTCTTTTTCTTTTAAACTTTTATATTCTCTTTGCTTTCCATTTTGTTCCTCTATCCTTGTCCTCATTTTCCTGACAATCGTTTGAATCTCATCAATATTAATAGGCTTTAAGAGAAAGTCTTCCACCCCAACCCTTAACGCCCTCCTTGCATATTCAAATTCCCGATATCCTGTTACCATAATAATCCTGCAGTCAGAATCAATCCTTTTGATTTCTTCTGCAAGCTCTACTCCGTCCTTATAGGGCATATTAATATCTGTGATTACAAGATCCGGAGATTTCATCTTATAGAATTCAAGTGCTTCCTCTCCGTTTCCAGCCTCACCTATAATCTCAAAACCCTCCTGCTCCCAGTTCAGGGCTTTTAATATTAACACACGTTCTAATTTTTCGTCATCTACAATCAATACGCGAATGCTCATCCCGTACCCCCATCATATCCTTTTTATTTACTACACATTGCCTAATACCTTCGTCCGAATGGTGATCTCGGTTCCAGATTCGATCTCACTGGTAATCGTAATTGGAATATTAATTCCATAGAATAGCGATATTCTCTGTATGGAACTGTATAATCCAAAACCAGATTTTGACCCTTTTCCCCTACCATTCAGAATGTCTGCTATCTGTTCTTCCGTCATGCCGACACCATCATCTGTAACTATGAATATCATTTCATCTTCATCCTCATATCCTTTTATTGTGATGGTACCTTCCCCATCACGATTGCGAATTCCATGATGAACTGCATTCTCTATAATTGGCTGCATAATTAATTTTAAAATCTTTTTCTTTTTCATTCGTTCCTCTATTTCGCATTCCAGATGAATTCCATTATTATAGCGGACATTCAGAATCGTCACGTAGCTTTTGATGCAGTCAATCTCATCTTCTACACTTACAAGTTCCCTTCCACTATTAAGACTGTTTCGATAGAACATACCAAGTGCCTGAGTCATTTTAAAACAGTTATCATTATCCCCCAGCAAAGCCAGTGCCGACACAGCGTCCAATGTATTGTATAGGAAATGAGGATTAATCTGTGCCTGAATCAAATCCAGTTCATTTTTAGCAATTGTTTTTTCTTCCATTTTTACTTTGTCGATTAATTGCTCGATTGCATGTACCATGGCATTAAATCCCTTTTTCAAGTCATTAATTTCGTTATTGCCATTTTCCGTAACAGGAATCCTCACAAAACGCTCCTGTCCTACAAATCCCATATAATCCTGAATCCTGGACAATGGCCTGAATACCAGATGCATTAATGTGATGGAGCATACAAATATCACTAAAATATTCAATATTACAATTAAAGCAATTAATGTCTTTTGATAGTTGCCCATTACCTTCTTACTATTGATAGGCATAACCCCCACGAGACTCCAATCTTGGATACCCATCTCCTGCTTTACCACAATTGTCTTTTCTCCCTGATAATGCATTGCCTGATAGCCCGAACCCTGAATACCATTTTGAAGCATCAGCTCATTCAGTTCCCGGGATTCATCTGAAGGTGGTATAATATACCGATTTGCAGAATCCACAATGCAATATTGCGACTCATATTCTTCACCAACTGCATCAAAATATCCGCGAAAGGTTGACTCGTCAATACTGATTAGCAGAGTTGCAAGTGGGGTATAATCATTTTCATCACTGATAATACGTGCCAAAATAATACAGTTCTTATTTTTTCTGGTGGGATATTGTAAAACGCCATCTGTACCATGGCTAAATACAATTTCACCATTTTTCTTTTTTGCTTCCTGATACCAGTCTGCCTCTTCAACCTTATTATTTTTCACTAAAATAGGTGATTGTTTTGTTGCAGAATAGGAATTGAAATATTTGTCAAATATGAATACATTTTCCATATAATCCCCTGATAACAGCATATTTACCAGGCTTTTCTTAATTGTCTGCTGGATGACAGGGTCGATGCTTCTCTGTTCAATTTTAATAAGGGAATCCTGTACATTTTTATCAAAATAAATAAGATTAGAAAATTGAGAGATGTTTTCAAAGATAAAATCCATATTACCTTTCAGGGCACTCGCTGTTTGCATTGCAACAGTACCAACCTCCTGCTCTGTATAGCGTTCGTTGATAATAGCGAATACTCCATAAGAAAGTAATATGGACAGTATTAGAATCGATATGTATATAATAATAATCTTTGTCTTAATCTTCATGTTGCATATGATATACTTTATCCTGTTCATGTTATCCCACCTAACATTTTTCATTCCCGTTTTACTGGAGTGCAGATTGTACTATCTTTTAAGTATATCGTAATCCGGCCCTATAAGAAACCTAATTTTTTGTAGGAAAAGGGCAATATTTTTACTTTTAATCCTTTTAAAGTGTCGTTGCACGATTATTTATATTTTCTTTAAAATTAATAATTTTATGATCATATGGTTGATCCATCAGTG
>JAQUYA010000104.1 GCA_028692055.1 Lachnospiraceae bacterium
GATCCAATTAAGCCTTCTTCAAATCCGTCAATAAAGGAATGGGAACCAATGGTAAGATTATATCCACCCTCACTGGAGCTTCCACCGTCAAATGCCTCCCCATCTATTTTTCCAACATAGTCAATGTTGACCTGATCTCCATTTTCCACTTCCCTGTCTACTTCGGCATAAGCGGTCTTTGCACTAAGTACTCTGTCTATATATTCCTGAATTTCCGTATCTCCAATCACCTGCTTTGGTTCTACGGTAACCTCTACTCCTTTGTATGCACCCAGTGTCGTTACATATTTATCTCCACCGCATGCGGTAAGTGTAGCTACTACACCAATCAGCATCGCTAAAACTGCTATTTTCTTTTTCATCTGGTCAGAATCTCCTCTTCCAATTATATTCATGAACGCTCTATCTACTGCGAACAAGCCTATTCTATTTTTATAAACAACACTACATTTATACCATATTCCAGACATTCTTTAAAGTCTTTCTTATGAATTTTCTATATATTTAATATTTTATAACAATGGCGAGAGCAGTCTGCAAAACTGTTCTTTGATGCGGATACTTAGCTTACGTCTACTATATCGGTCTTTACTAATATTGGAGCAGTATTTCAAATCCTCCTTAAATATTTTTTCCATTTTCTGCGCTTCCTCTTTGTCATAAACGACTGCATTCACTTCAAAATTCAGTGAAAAGCTGCGAATGTCCATATTTGCCGTTCCATAGCTATACACTTTTCCATCAATGATAAGACCCTTCGCATGTAGAAACCCATTATTGTAAGTATAGCAGTTGGCACCTGCCATAATCATATCACCCACATAAGAATAGGTTGCCCAGTATACAAACGGATGATCCGGTTTGCAGGGTATCATGATATTCACTTCGACTCCTGACTGAATGGCTATTATCAATGCATTAAAGATAGACTCATCCGGAATAAAATAAGGAGTCTGAATATAGATACTCTTTTTTGCCTTATTAATCAACCGCAGATAATTGTTGCGGATATTTTGCAATGCAGAATCCGGTCCACTCGATACAATCTGCATCCTGGTATGTCCCTTTGACTTATGCTGTGTCAAAAAATACTGCTCCTGTTGAAATAAATTCTCACGTGCTGCATAATTCCAGTCCAGAATAAAACGAATTTGCAACTCATTTACTGCGGTCCCCTGAATACGCAAATGAGTATCACGCCAATAGCCAAATTTGGCAGAAAGACCAATGTATTCCTTTCCAATGTTATAGCCACCAACATAGGCCACCTGATTGTCAATCACAACTATCTTACGATGGTTGCGATAATTAATACGAAGATGTAGTCTACGCATAAGTGCGGGGAAAAATTCTACGCATTGTATGCCCTCCGCTTTTAACTTCTTCCAGTATCTCGGTGGAACCGCGCGGCAGCCCATGCCATCATAAAGGATACGTACCTCCACACCTTCTTTTGCTTTTTCTACCAGTGCTTCCCGTATGCGGTTGAACAGCACATCATTTCGTATGATATAGTATTGAATATGAATAAAATTCCTTGCCTGTTTGATATCTTCGAGCAGGGCATCAAACTTTTCATTTCCATCGGTAAAGACCTTCACGGAATTATCATTCGTAAAAATAGCTCCGCTGCTGTGTAAATTATAATAAACCAAGTCAAAAAAACCTTTTAATTCTGGATTTTCTTCTTCCATTTCCATATTTTCAATGCTATGCTCCTGCTGCCGGATGGCTTCATTGATTCCATCTTCGATTTCCTTCAACCGAAACATCTTACGCTTATGCGTATCTGTTCCTGCAAAAAGATAAATGATAAAACCTACGATAGGAACCGAATACAAGATAAGCAGCCATGCCCATACTGCACGTGGCTCCCTTCTTTGGAAAAAAACAATGACAATGGATAATATAAAATTGATAAATAACATATGCCGCAATATAAACTGTATACTCGACATAATATCCTGTACAAAAAATTCCATCATAATGCCCGGCCTTTCTACAACTCGTTCCCTTATCCCCACTTTTTAGTATAAATGATTTTATCACACAATTCAATGCATCTGCCTTGCACTTTATGTAAAAGAATGGTACAATAAACAACAGTTTCATCAGATTTTATAAATTAGGGAGGTATCTCGTGAATACAGTAACAATCGTATTATTATCCATACTTGCAGTTCTTATTATCGCTGTAATTGTATTATATTTCTTAGGAAAGAAAGCACAGGCTAAGCAGTCTGAACAGCAAGCACAGATTGACGCAAATAAGCAAACCGTTTCTATGCTGATTATTGATAAGAAACGTTTGAAAATGAAAGAATCTGGTCTTCCGCAAATGGTTATCGACCAGACACCAAAGCTTATGCGCCGTTCCAAATTACCAATTGTAAAAGCGAAAGTCGGACCTCAGGTAATGTCACTTGTTTGTGATGATAAGATTTTTGATTCCGTACCTGTGAAAAAGGAAGTAAAAGCGGTGGTAAGTGGTATTTATATCACCGATGTAAAAGGCTTACATGGCACAATTAAAAAAGACCCTGTGAAAAAAGGATTCTTCAAACGTGCACTTGAAAAAGCACAGGAAAAAGCCGGTGCAAAGCCACTGAAATAAACTTATAGAAACTTATAGAAACCTATAAAATAAGAAAGGGAAGCTTCTACTCGCATTCATTTAGAAGCTCCCCTTTTTTATTTCTGTTTTATGTTCAGTTGAATCACACAATCGGACAGATACACATCATTCACTTCCAGACGATATCCCACCTGTAGTTGAATTTCCGTATCGCTCTCTGTTACAGCAATCCTGTCTGCCTCTATAGTCAGCATAATATTGCCATATGGCGTACCGTAGCTCGTTCTATTTTTCTTATTTATTTCAAATAACATATGTGTATTGGTTAAGCCATGCTTTACCAACGTCATTTCCTTTTCATTAAATTTAATGGTACTCTTTGTAGGTTCCGAAAAGCCCTCCAGCTTCTCCTCAAAAACCACATAATGATATTGATTTTTATAAAAATAAGTTCCATCTATAAGCGTTTCTACTTTATCCGTGCCATCCGCTTCATCGAATTGTAACCCCTGGATTACTATTTGTACTTCTTTCGTCATGTTAATAACCATGCCTTTCTCTCAGCCTGCGCTCCTCTACTCCTAATATTCTTCGATATTGATCACTTTTGCAGATAATATACCGTATTTTAAAATAGAATTTGCAAAGGTCTGAAATTTCTGGGCACCATCACTTACAAAGAACTGATATTTATTAGTCCCAAGACCTGTCTTTACTTCGTTCAACATATTCTCTTTAGTCAGTAATTCTTTCAATTCCCTCGCTGTTTCATAAGCAGGATTTACCAACGTAACTTTATCCCCCATGATTTTTCCGATGGTAGAGCGAATCAATGGATAATGGGTACAACCCAAAATCAAAGTATCGATATCAATATCAATTAGCTCCGTCAGGTAACGCATTGCGATTTCGTCCGTCACCGGATCCTTTAGAAGTCCTTCTTCCACAAGTGGGCAGAATAACGGACACGCTTTTCCTATTACCTGCACATTTTGATTTATTTGATGTATGTAATCCGTATAAACATTTGAGCCAATTGTTGCATCTGTCGCAATCACACCAATTTTACCATTTACTGTAACCTCGGCTGCAACTTTTGCTCCCGGCCTTACAACTCCGATAATTGGAATATTGATTTCTTTTTCTATTTCCTCCAGTGCCATCGCACTTGCTGTATTGCAGGCAATTACAATCGCCTTTACCCTCTGCGTACGAAGAAAACGTACAATTTGTCTGGAATACCTCGTAACGACTTCCTTTGACTTACTTCCATAAGGTACTCTTGCCGTATCTCCAAAATAAATAATTTTTTCATTTGGAATCTGTCGCATAATTTCACGAACTACAGTAAGTCCTCCAACTCCAGAATCAAATACACCGATAGGTGCATCACTGCAGACATCTATCGTATCCGTTTGCTCTATTATATTCATTGGTTCGTTCATAAAAAAAGCCATGCCTTTCTCTAAAACTGTGCTTTAGTGACACAGTCGTAAATATTCTTCCACATATTCCAACAGTTTACTTTTTATCACAATCTGACTCTTATCCGCACGAAAGAGCTCGTAGATATCTTTCTCCTGACACGGTATTTCTTTTCTTATTCCATCAGATTCTTCTATTATAATACGATATGTATCATCCGCAAAGCAATATTTTGGATACATCATTCCAATCATCGCCAGCATAGACAGATACAAAACAAAAATTTTACTATTTTTTCCCATGAACACAATAACTCCTTCCTGTTATAGAAAGAGTTATTGACATGTATTGCATATTTTATTCAATTCTGCACGGATAAATACCGCTCATTCTACTTATCTAAGTGAATCATAATCGCTTTTTCCTGATTATCAATATGCTCTTTAACTGCTTCTGCCGCAGCTATCGCATCCCGGGCTGCCAGGCTTTGGTATATTTTCTGATGCTCACTTATCAAACGCTCATGTTGTGCTGCATCTTTGATATGTTCAAAGCGATAGCGATACATCTGTTCCGCAAGATTATTTACCATTAATATTAACTTATCATTGTGGGAAGCACGTACAATAATATCATGTAACTCTACATCCGCTTTCGCAATTTGGGTAGAGTCCTTTGTTTTCGTCATCTGCTCAAAATTATCACAGGCTGCCTTTAACAGTTGGATATCTTCCTCGGTTATTCTTGCGCAGGCTAATTCGATTGCCAGTGCATCCAATGCTTTTCGTACTTCCAGCACATCCTGCAGGCTCTTAATGGTAATCTGAGCAACTTCAGCTCCCCGTCTGGGTATCATTGTTACCAGACCTTCCAGTTCCAATTTACGTATTGCCTCTCTTATCGGGGTACGGCTTACGCCTAATCGATTAGCAAGATGAATCTCCATCAGTCTTTCCCCCGGCTTCAATTCTCCCGTCAATATTCCTTGTCTTAAAGTCTTAAAGACAACGTCCCGTAGGGGTAAATACTCGTCCATATTTGCTTGTAAATTGTCATCCATTGTCATACCCATACCTTTCATACTCCCCGCCATGCCATTGCCTGACATATATGCTCTTTATTCAAATCATCCACATTTTCCAACATTAATTGGAAAATGCACTTATAAAAACCTGCTTTGCCAATTTTTTTTGTGCAATAAGTTCTTTCGCCTTATTGGCATCCTCTTCTCTATCGAAAATCCCAAAAACAGTAGGTCCACTTCCACTCATAAGTGCATTCCATGCACCACATTTCTTCATAGTATCTTTTATTTCTTCTATAATTGGATATTCCGATGCAGTCACAAGCTCCAATACATTTTCCATCTGCTGCGACATTTTTCGGAGGTCTTTTGCTCTTAAGCTTTCTATCATTGCATCTATATCCGGGTGATGTTTCAATTCATTTGCATGCAAATTTTCATATACATATTTCGTTGAAACATAAATATCCGGCTTTGCAATTACCAGATGACATTGTGGTGGATTTGGAAGTGGTGTCAGTATTTCCCCGATTCCTTCCGAAAGTGCAGTGCCTCCCATGATACAATAAGGAACATCTGCACCAATCTTCACTGCCATTTTCATAAGCTCCTCATCTGGAATCTTCAAATCAAATAACTGATTGAGGCCTGTAAAAGTAGCTGCTGCATCGGTACTTCCTCCTGCCATGCCTGCTGCTACCGGTATCACTTTCTTTAAATGTACTGCAATACCCTGTTGTATCGAATACTTGTCCAGCATAAGCTTTGCCGTCTTATATATCAAATTGTCCTCATTGACCGGTATATCTCCGACATTCGTCGTAATCTGAATTCCGGGCTGCTCCGTTTTACAAATCGTAAGTTCATCATAGAGGTCAACAGTCTGCATGATCATCTTAACTTCATGATACCCATCTTCTCTTCTTTTTACTACATCAAGCCCTAAATTAATCTTTGCCCTTGCCTTCCGTATTACCTGCTGCATATCCTTTTTCCTCACGTCACATTATTGTATTTAATTATATACAATTTAAAATAAAAAAGCAAATCCAATCAATAAAAAATAAATGACCATATACAATGTTCTCCGCTGAACTTTATATATAGTCATCTAAAATTATTTGCCTATCCTTCTATTTCTTCATTTATCTTATGGAAACGCTGGAATACCTTATCTGCACCACATACGTGTTTGGAATTGTCCTCTTCGGTAATAATATAATCACCTTCTCCAATAAAGGTACAACCGCGGCGGCTCTTGACATATGGACACCAAATCGTTCCATCCGGTCTGGTAATCTTAACCAGAAAATCTGTTACAATCCACCCCTTGGTAACTACATCTGTCCAAAGTTCAAATCCATCTTCCATATTCTTTCCCACTTCATATTTCTCCACTTCAACCTCAAAAGAAGCTCTAATACATTTCATAGCAATACCTCCCAGCTTGTTTGATTGGCAATAGCATTTGTATCTGATAAGAGAAAATACTTATCATGAATATCTGTTTTTTATTATCTTTATTGTAACACATATTTTGTCGCATTATCACTATCTTTTAAAGATTTTAGAGGATTTTTATAAAAATACTAAACTATACCTGTTTTTTTCCGATATAAACTTAAGACGAGTTAATTTATCAATATTTTTATGAGCCAAGGAGGGTTTCTTATGAGCGTAAATGGAATTACTAACACAAGTAACACGGCGGCTGATTACACTACGACCGCTTCTGCAAAAAACAAAGCAAAAACAGCCAGTGCTGATTCTACCGGCACAGCAGCAAATGACACTGGTGTCGTTTATGAATCATCAGCAAATACCGCTACTGCTTCAAAGACAAAGAAAAATGCTGCCATTGTAGCACAGTTAAAAGCAGATGCAGAAGCCAGAGCTTCTCAATTGCAGGAACTTGTACATCAAATGATCAGTAAACAGGGTAACAGCTATGGACAGGCTACCGATATGTGGCAGTTCCTGGCCAGCGGCAACTATACCGTCGATGCTGCAACTAAAACGCAGGCACAACAGGATATTAGTGAGGATGGCTATTGGGGTGTGAATAAAACTTCAGACCGTATTCTCGATTTTGCACAGGCTTTATGCGGCGGTGACCCTGATAAAATGGAAGAAATGCGCAGCGCATTTAAAAAAGGATTTGACGAAGCAACAAAAGCCTGGGGAAAAGATTTGCCTGGCATTTCCGGTGATACCTACAATGCAGTGATGAATAAATTTGACAAATGGCAGGAAGATTATAAAGCAAATGCTGCTTCTGAGACATCTTCTACTATTTAATTGTTTCTCATTCCGAATATATTTATGACAGATGCGTGATACTGCATTTATTGATGCAATATCACGTATTTTATATTCATTTTTATTTTAAGTATATATTATCTGTTAATTAAAGTTATAAATATAAATTGACATTTCATTTGACACATTTTATAGTAATAATAGTTATCAAAAATTCGATACTTATAAATTGTTGGTACTCATAAGGAGGAGTGTTAAATGAAAAAATTTGTAATCGCAATAACCAGAACCTGCGGTAGTGGAGCTACCACAATCAGTAGAATGCTCGCAGATGAACTTGGCATTGATATGTATGACCGACAATTACTTCGTCTGGCTTCAGACGACAGTGGCATTAACGAAGCTCTCTTTGCCAAACCGATATTTTAAAAACAGAACCAAGTAAAATCATTACGCTTGGCATGGCGCATGTTCCGGAAGGACGACATGTATTCTCTGGTATGACCGTAGAAGAGAATCTGGAAATGGGTGCTTATATACACTCCAATAAAGAGCAGCTTCGGACAGATATGAAAGAGGTCTATGAAAGATTTCCACGACTTAAAGAACGCTGTAAACAACTATCCGGTACCTTATCCGGTGGTGAGCAGCAAATGTTAGCCGTTGGCCGTGCCTTAATATTATCAA
>JAQUYA010000105.1 GCA_028692055.1 Lachnospiraceae bacterium
TATTTTATGGACATCAGTATATCGATGAAGCAGATGTAAAAGCAGTGTCAGAGGTATTGGTAAGTGATTATCTGACCTGTGGACCTAAGATTACAGAATTAGAAGAAAAGTTATGTAAACTTACGGGTGCAAAATATGCAGTTGCCTGCAGTAATGGAACCTCTGCGTTACATATTGCATGTCAGGCAGCAGGACTTGTAACAGGAGATGAACTGATTACGACTCCGATTACTTTTGCTGCTTCTGCAAACTGTGCATTATATTGTGGAGCAACTCCGGTATTTGCAGATATTAACTCAAACACCTATAACATTGACCCGCAATCAGTACAGGCTAAAGTAACCGAGAGAACAAAAGCAATTGTTGCAGTTGATTTTACCGGACAGGCGGTAGAGTTAGAGTCATTGCTGAAAATAGCACATGAAAATCATGCAGTATTAATAGAAGATGGTGCACATTCGATCGGCACTTCCTATGCAGGTAAGATGGTCGGTTCCGTGGCAGATATGACAACTTTTAGTTTCCATCCGGTGAAAACAGTAACCGGGGGTGAAGGGGGAGCAGTCCTCACCAACAACAAAGAATTTTATGATAAGCTGGTTTTATTCCGTTCTCATGGAATTACCCGAGATGCTGATTTTTTGGAACATGAATCCGATGGCCCATGGTATTATGAACAGATTGGGCTTGGCATGAACTATCGTATGACCGATATTCAGGCAGCACTTATCAGCAGCCAGTTAGATAAATTAACACTTTTTCAAAAGAGAAGAAAGGAAATCGTAGCAAGATATAACGAGGCTTTTTCTAAAATACCGGAAATCTTTGTACAACAGGAGATACCGGAATCTGATACCACAAGACATTTGTATATCTTACGTATCAAACCGGAGCTTTTAACGATTGACCGTAAGGAATTTTTTGCGGCAATGGGAGCTGAGAATATTTGTTGCAATGTACATTATATTCCGGTTTACTGGCATCCATATTATGAACATTTAGGCTATCAGAAGGGTCTGTGTCCAAATGCAGAGAAGCTTTATGGGGAGATGATGAGTCTGCCGCTGTACTATGCATTATCAGACAAGGATGTAGAAGACGTTATTCATGCTGTTACTAAGATTGTAGAGAACTGCAGAAAGTAGAGAAAGGCATGGTTACTAAAATGAGTAATGTAGCGATTATAACAGCACGGGGTGGTAGCAAACGAATACCGCGCAAAAACATAAAGGCATTTTTAGGAAAACCAATTTTACAATATTCGATTGAAGCCGCATTAAAGGCTGATACTTTTGATGAGGTTATGGTTTCCACAGAAGATGAAGAAATTGCAGCTATTGCCAGAAAAGCAGGCGCATCGGTTCCTTTTTTTAGAACAGAAAAAACAGCAAATGATTTTGCAACGACGGCAGATGTCATAGGTGAAGTATTGGAAATGTACGAGGCACAGGGAAAACATTTTGAACGTGCCTGCTGTATTTATCCGACAGCTCCCTTTATTACTTCCGATAAATTAAAAGAAGGAATGCAGTTATTGGAGGAAAATGAGGCAGAGAGTGCTTTGCCGGTGGTGCGTTTTTCCTTTCCACCACAGCGATGTGTGGTAATCAAAGAAAATTATCTGACGCCAAAATGGCCGGAATATATGGCATGCCGTTCGCAGGATCTGGAGCCCTATTATCATGATGCCGGACAATTTTACTGTATTGATACAGCAGCCTTTGCAAAGCAGCATACGGTATTTATGAGCAAAACGGTACCGATTATTTTATCCGAGATGGATGTGCAGGATATTGATACCGAAGAAGATTGGGCAATGGCAGAATTAAAATACAAAATGACTATTCAGAGCCAAGCAAAAAGAAAAGCTTCGAAGAAGCGATTTTGCGCATGGGGTCTGAATAGTCATAGACATTTAAAATAAATCAAAGGCGGTGAGTAGACAATGTTCTATATACGGGCAGATGGCAATACAAAGATTGGTGCAGGACATATTATGCGCTGCATCTCAATTGCAGAAGCATTAAAGAGCAGAGGAAAAGTGACGATTTTTATAACTGCGGACGAGGAATCGGCAAAGCTGATTTCCAGTAAAGGCTTTGGAACATTGACTTTGAAGACGCGCTATGACGATATGGATAGTGAGTTAGAAAAATTATTGCCTATATTGACGGAGAACCAGATTGACTCTCTTTTAATCGACAGTTATTCGGTAACCGATCATTATCTAAAAAAAATAAGTGAAAAGACAAAGACCATTTACATGGATGACTTAGGAGAGAAGGCATATCCGGTGGATATGCTGATTAACTATAATGTCTACGCACCGGAATTGGGATATGAGGAATTGTATCACAGGAAAGTAGTAAAGGTACCAAAACTTTTATTAGGATGTGAATATGCACCTATCCGCGCCGAATTTCAATGTGTGGAATCGAAAGTTCGGCGAACGGTAAGAGATGTCATGATTACAACCGGTGGTAGTGACCCTATGAATGTGGCAGGACAGCTATTGCAGACATTGGTGCAGGAGGGCGCAAGATATCGGGGGATACAGTTTCATATCGTAAGCGGTACTTTTAATAAAAATATGGAGAGCTTACGTAAATTGGAGAATGAAAATACCAATTTTCATGTCTATCAGAATGTAAAACATATGGCAGACCTGATGAAGAAGTGCGATGTGGCAATTGCCGCCTGCGGCAGTACGATGTATGAATTATCTGCGATGGGGATTCCTACCGTATGCTATTTCTTTGCCGATAATCAAAAGAAAGTAGCGGAAGCCTTTGGCAGACAATTTGCAAAAAATGCAGGAGATATTTCGGCAGCGCCGGAGATTGTATTGCATCAAATTTTACATTTGCTGGACGAATATATAGAGTCCTATGAAACACGGAATAAGGTGTGTGAAAAAATGATGCAGATGCTGGATGGGGACGGAGCTTCCAGAATTGCAGATGAATTAATAAAGATTTCTTGAAAAACGAAAGCCTGAAAGGAATAAAGTGAATAAAAATGGACTTTATTTGGAAAATGTACAAAAAGTACGAGGACGTTATTTTATATTTATTTTTTGGAGGACTTACGTTTCTTGTCAGTATGGTGTCTTATTATATTTGTGCGACGCCTTTAGGCATAAACTATATGGTGGCAAATGTAATTTCCTGGATTTTAGCGGTATTATTTGCCTATATTACGAATCGTATCTTTGTATTTAAGAGCAAAGTACGAGATATAAAAGGTATTTTAAAAGAATTATGGATGTTTGTGGCGTGCAGATTATCAACCGGGGTTATGGAAGTGGTAATCATGTTTGTTGGTGTTTCCCTTTTGAAATGTAATGATTTACTGGTAAAGGGTGCCGCACAGGTACTGGTGATTTTAACGAATTATATATTGAGCAAAATATTAATCTTTAAAAAATAAAGCGTAAAGAGCAATTCTAAGGCATGTAAATACTGTGCTAGAAATGATAAAATGCTGGGAGAAGCGTATGGAGAAACAAGTAAGCCTACAGAAGAATGAGTGTGTTGAGGCACCGGTTACAAAACGCAAAGCAAACTTTGAATTGCTGCGTTTAATTGCCATGCTTATGGTGGTTGCACTTCATTATCTGGGAAAGGGCTTACTTTTACCAGAATTTTCTGACGGTTTTCCGACTGGAAACCAATGTCTTGCGTATCTGATAGAGTCTTTCTCCATCGTATCGGTAGATGCTTTTGTTTTATTAAGTGGTTATTTTCTGGTAAAAGCAGAGTTTAAGTGTGAGAGAGTCCTGCAACTGGTGGCTCAGGTGTTGTTTTATTCGCTGCTGGTACCAACAGTGTTGCTTGCAGCTGGAGTGTTAAAGCTTGATAATTTGAATTTTTACGATCTGATAAATAATGTATTTCCTGTTCAGACCGAGCATTACTGGTTTGCTACACATTATATTTTCCTTTATCTTTTTACCCCGATTCTTAATCGTGCAATTAGAGCGATGAACCAAAAGCAGCTACGAATAGCCGTGCTTATTCTGATAATGACATTTTCGGTTCCAAAATCAATCCTTCCGGTGGTACTCCCGTTTGATAAGAGTGGCTATGATGTAATCTGGTTTATATGTGTATACATGTTAGCTGCCTACATACGGTTATATGGCATTTCTTTTTATAAGAATAAGAAGGTCAGTATTTTCATGTATGTAATTTGTGCAGTGGGTGTTTTCCTATGGAATATGGTAATTGGAATCTTCTATTTATATACAGGAAAGTTTGTTGACCAGATTGGAGAAGTGCTGCAATACAATCATATACTGAATCTCCTGGCAGCGGTTTCTTTCTTTTATATTTTTCTTCACAGCGAAATTCGAAATATAAAATGGAGTAAAATCATTTGCAATGTATCACCGTATGCTTTTGGTGTATATTTGCTACATGAACAAATACAGGTTCGTTATTTATGGCCAACCTGGCTGCAGGTACATGAAACAGGGGCAACGATGTGGTTTCTGCCACATTTCCTGCTTACTATAATAGGAATTTTTGTATTAGGTTTAGGAATTGATTTTATCAGAACGAAGATATTCGCAGGAATTGGAGCTTATTTCAAAGGTGGTAGGGTAGAGAACGCATTTAGGACAATTGATAAGCAGTTAAAAATCGGTAAAAACCAGGAGTAGACAGATGGAGCAGAACAAGCGTACAAGGATACTTAATTACATAATATTTCCATTGATTTTATTATTTGTACCATTATCCCGCTGTAATATCGGAGTTGACGTGACAGATACCGGATACAGTCTGGGCAGCTTTATCTATCAGGGGGGACAGATGGGCGAGGACTGGGTTAGGTTTGCAACCTATCTGGCTACGGTAATCGGTTCCTTCTTTGCCAGACTTCCCTTTGGAGACACCATGCTTGGCATGAATATCTATACGGGACTTTTTGTAAGTGCAACAGCACTGATATCCTATTTTTTCTTACAGAAAAAGATTTCAGGCTGGATTGTGTTCGTAGGAGAATTTCTGGCTATCTGTCTGTGCTGGTGTCCAACCGTAATTTTGTATAATTATGTAACCTATTTTTTCTTTACCGTTATGGTGATTTTACTATATCAGGGCATTTTTACAGGGAAAAGAGGCTATTATCTTTTTGCAGGTATAGTACTGGGTCTTAATGTGATGACCCGTATCCCCAATATAACACACGCAGCTTTGATTGTGTCTGTATGGTACGCCGGCTGGCTCCAAAAGGACAAGCTGAATAAAATTCTGCAGGATACGCTGTGGTGTTTAGGCGGTTTTCTGATTGGCTTTGGAGGCGTATTACTGACGATTATTGTGACCTATGGAGCAGATTCCTATTTACAGATGCTGCAAAGTCTGTTTGGGGGAAGTGGTGGAGTAGAGGGTCATTCACTGGGGGATATGCTTTTTTCAATCGTAGATGCCTATTTCGTGGGTGCCAAATGGTTTTTCTTTGTCCTACTGGTAGTATTGGGTGGAATCGTGCTCTTTGCCATCCGGAAAGAGCAGTTTATCTGGATAAAACGTGTATTGTATTTTGCCGTGATTGCTGTATTGGTACGCTTCTTTTATGGACGTGGAATGTTTAATTTTCGTTACTATGCATACGAATCCATGTTTCAATGGGTTGTATTGTTTTTAATTATAGCAATGGTAAGTACTGTGATACAAATGAGTCGAAAAGAGGTACCACAGGAGCAGAAAGTACTGGCGAGTATGCTCTTGCTGTTGATTCTGGTAACACCGCTTGGAAGTGACAATTATCTATATCCAAATATTAATAATTTATTTTTAGTGGCACCGGTGGTATTATATTGGTTAGTGGGATATATATGTGAAGGACAGAAACAGATGTTCTTTGTGAAAGCGAAAGTAATATTATCCACATTCCCGATACGTGCAATGCTGGGGGCACTACTGCTGATTGTCTTTATACAGAGTATTGGCTTTGGGTTTACCTTTGTATTCCGCGATGGTATGCTGGGAGAAAAAAGAGATACACAAATTACGCAGAATCAGGTATTAAAGGGTATGATTACCAATGCGGAAAATGCAGAAGCATTGGAAGGAATTACCGAATATTGTGAAACGCAGAAGCTTACAGGAAAACAGGTAATTTTATACGGGGATATACCAGCTTTATCCTGCTTTCTGAAAATGCCAACTGCTATTTCAACTTCCTGGACGGATTTGGACAGCTATACAGTAGCAACCATGCAAAAAGATATGCAGAAAATAGAACAGAACATGCAGATATCCGAGGCCGACAGACCGGTAATAATCGTAAGTGTAGGTTTTGATGCATGGCTGACAGAAGATGCAGAAGCAATGAACTGGTTTCATGTATCGGCTGAGGAGTATAAGGAAGATGCAAAAGCAGCTATAATAAAAGAGTTTATAACAAAGTACCAGTATCAGGAAACCTATTTAAATAATAAATTTGTGGTGTTGGAATAACGAGAAAGCGTGAATAAATTATGATTAATTTTAATGTACCGCCATATACGGGAAAAGAAATGGAATATATTAAGAAAGCCGTAGAAAATCAAAAGATATGTGGAGATGGTGAGTTTACGAAGAAATGTAATGCCTGGATTGAAGAAAAAACAGGAACTACAAAATGTCTTCTGACAACCTCCTGTACCCATGCGACGGAGCTTGCTGCGTTACTGGCAGATATCAAAGAGGGGGATGAAGTAATTATGCCTGCCTATACGTTTGTATCTACTGCAGATGCTTTTGTACTGCGTGGAGCTACGGTGGTCTTTGTAGATATTAAGCCGGAAACCATGAATATAGATGAAAACCTGATTGAGGCAGCAATTACAGAAAAGACAAGAGCAATCGTACCAGTTCATTATGCAGGTGTTTCCTGCGAGATGGACAAGATTATGGAAATCGCGAAACGGCATAATCTGGTTGTCATTGAAGATGCAGCACAAGGTATTATGTCTACCTATAAAGGAAAGCCACTTGGAACAATTGGCGATTTTGGCTGTTTTAGCTTTCATGAAACAAAGAATTACAGCATGGGTGAAGGCGGTGCGCTTTTAATTCGCAATGAAAAAGATATAGAGGAAGCAGAGATAATTCGCGAAAAAGGAACCAATAGAAGTAAATTTTTCCGTGGACAAATTGATAAATACACCTGGGTGAATTATGGCTCATCCTATTTGCCGAGTGATATGAATGCAGCCTATCTGTATGCACAATTAGAGCTGGCAGATGAAATCAATGATGCACGACTTGCATGCTGGAACCGATATGATGCAGGATTAAAGGGACTGGCAGAAGCGGGAAAGATAGAGGTACCATTTATTCCGGAAGGCTGTGTTCATAATGCACATATGTTTTATATCAAGGCGAAGGATTTAGAAGAAAGAAGCCGTTTGATTGAATTCCTTCAAAAGAATGATATCTGGGCAGTATTTCATTATATTCCACTGCATACAGCACCAGCGGGATTAAAATTCGGACGCTTCCACGGAGAGGACAGGTATACGACTAGAGAAAGCGAAAGACTTTGCAGGCTCCCAATGTATTATGGATTAAAGGAAGACCAGGTAGATTATATCATTGATAAAGTAAAGGAATTTTATGCATAAATTTTTAAATACATTGCATAATCAGTTTCGTGCAATAAAGGTAAAAGAGAATATAGGGAAAAAAGAGAATACAATTGATATGGTCATAGCGGGACTTTTGATTCTATTAATTGGACTATTTGTGGCGGTTCGCTTTGATTATTATTATGATTTGAATGATGATATGCTTATGAAGGATATCATATCGGGCAGCTATACAGGAATGCCGAATGGTCATAATATTCAAATGCTCTATCCAATTAGCTGGTTTTTAAGTCTGA
>JAQUYA010000022.1 GCA_028692055.1 Lachnospiraceae bacterium
ATAATAAAACAGAAATCCCGGAGTTACTTGCACTTGAGCCAAGTAATTCCGGGATTTTCTTTTTATTTCATACGCTTTTATCCTAAAAAATAAATATATTCTGATATTTCAATTATATCGTCCACATTTTATCCACATTATGTTGATAATTTGTAAACTTATCATTATATTACTCAAAGTTCTACATATTTCAAAAAGTTATCTGTTTATTTATATTTTTATTTGGACAACATTAAAAATATATCTTATGCACCCTTTGTAAAATCAAGTCAACCCTATTATCTGTCTCATATGTCCTTATGATTTCCTCTGCTTTTTCGATTTGTGCATTATTAACACACAAAACACAGTGCTCTCTGTGATCCCCAAACAAATGTTTCCATATATTTGGTCTTTCCCATTTTTCAAAATAAGAAATTCGGCTTTTCAGAAAAAGGCTTTCAATTTCCTTTTTCACTTCCATATCCGTTATCCTGCATAAAGCAATTTCATTGTGTACCTTCACATCTGAAAAAGTAATTTGACCCATATCGTTCACACGATCACCTTTCCTATTTCTTCCATTGAATTACTTTTTTTAATTTTCCTTTAAGCCGCTGCAATGCATTATCTGTCGATTTTTCATCTTTTCCAAGTACTTTTGCAATCTGTACATAACTCATTCCGGTTACATACAAATCCAAAACTTCTTTTTCAAAAGCACTTAATTCCTTTTCAATCATCTGTTCCAAATTTGCAACATTCTCTTTATCAATCAGTAATTCTTCTGGATTTAGCTCTGCTTCGGAAACCAATGCATTTAATAAGGTTGCATCTTCTGGATTTCCATTTTCAGCTGTGTAGCTGCTGTATAGTGAAACATAGGTGTTAAGTGGTGCATGCTTCTGTCGTCTGGATGCCTGTACTGCTGTGTACATCTGCCTTGAAATACACAAATCTGCAAAAGTAAAGAAGCTCGCATCGCGTCCACTGTCGTAATCACGGACTGCCTTGAACAGACCTATCATGCCTTCCTGAATCAAATCATCATTATCCGCACCAAGTATAAACATTGCTTTCGCCTTGCTGCGAACCAGATTCTTATATTTGTCCATAATGAAATCCGTAATAGCCGATTCACCTTCCCGTAATCTTACGATAAGTTCTTCGTCTTTTAACTCATTATACTGCATAGCTTCCCTCAATTCAGTGCCTCTTAAACACTTTTTCAGATACTTTCTAATTTATCTATTTCAATCTTTGCCGTACAATTTCAAAAGCCAAAACCCCAGCTGCTACCGATGCGTTCAGAGAGTCAATATTTCCCTGCATCGGAATTGATGCAATAAAATCACATTTTTCCTTTACCAGACGACCAACACCCTCACCCTCATTTCCGATTACCATTCCAATCGGGCCCGTCAGGTTCAGGTCATACATCTTTGTACCTTCCATATCCGCACAAACAAACCACAGACCTTCTTTTTTCAGGTCTTCAATTGTTTTTGCGAGATTTGTAACCTTTGCCACCGGTGTATAATTTAATGCGCCAGCAGATGTTCTGGCTACTGTCGCGGTCAAACCTACTGCACGATTCTTTGGAATAATAACGCCATGTGCTCCTGCAAGATTCGCTGTTCGAATAATTGCTCCCAGATTATGTGGGTCTTCAATATTATCTAATAGGAAAAGAAATGGTGCTTCTCCTTTTTCCTTTGCTGCCTGTAGCATATCTTCGACCTCTGCATACTCATAGGCCGCCGCCTGCGCGATAACACCCTGATGTTTTCCGGTTTCCGACATCTGATCCAGTCGTTCCTTTTCTACAAACTTAATCATGCAGTTCTGCTTCTTTGCTTCTCTCTTAATTGTCATGATTGGTCCGTCCTGACAACCATCCAACACATAAAGCTTGTCTATCGTCTTGCCGGAACGAAAAGCCTCGATTACCGCATTTCTTCCTTCTATTGTAAATTCAGTATATGCCGCCATATTACTCCATTCTGTAGTTCTTTTCTCTTTCTGCTTTCTATCCATTTCATAAAGAACTATCCTGTTTATTATTTGAAGACACTTTGAAAGTGTCTTTTACTACTTCTTTTTGACTGTGAGAGCTTATATTTCCATAGCAATCTTTTCAAGTGCCGTTTTAATCAAATCAATCGCCCTATCCAAATTATCCGTTAAATACAGGTATCCCATCAATGCCTCAAAACCAGTTGCTTTGCGATAGTCACCAATGGTCGCATTCTTTGCAGAGGTGTAAGATTTCGCATTTCTGCCTCTCTTATAGACTGCCATCTCATTCTCTGTCAGGTCTTTACTAAGAGACTCCGCCATAGCTGCCTGCGTTCCTGCATTTACAATTTTACTTGTGCTCTTATGTAAACCATTGGCTGCTCGGTTTCCACGCTCCACGATGACCGTACGAATAATCAAATCGTAAATGGAATCCCCAATATATGCCAAGGTAAGAGGCGAATATGTCTTAATATCCACCTCTGTACATTGGAACTCCTTTTTTAACTTCATTAACAAGCTTAAGCTCTCTTCCATTTAACACCTTCACGAGTATCTTCCAATACAATACCTTTGTTTAATAATTCATCTCTGATTTCATCTGCACGTGCAAAATTCTTATCTTTTCTTGCCTGCTGCCTGTCTGCAATCAGCTTCTCTATATCAGCATCTAACATTTCAGCCTGTTTGTCAATGATTAAGCCACAGATATCTGCCAGTTCTTTCATTTCTGCAAAAACGGCTTCTGTCAATGCTTTTGAACTTTCTGCATTCACATTGGTATTAGACCATTTTACCAGATCAAAGATTGCCGCAATTGCATCTGCGGTATTAAAATCATCGTCCATGGCTGCATCGAACTGTGTAACATACATCTGTGCTTCCTCGAAAAGCTTTGCCTCATCTGCAGCAAGCTCTTCGCCCTGTGCTGTCTGTAATAGAAATTTCAAATTTTCTGCTGCTGTAATAATACGATCCAGCCCGTTCTTTGCACTTTCCATAAGGTCCGCACTGAAGTTCAATGGACTTCTGTAATGTGCCGACAGCATAAAGAATCGAAGTACCTGTAAATCATATTTCTCACTGATATCACGAACTGTGAAAAAGTTTCCAAGAGATTTGCTCATTTTTCTATTATCGATATTTAAAAATGCATTATGCATCCAATATTTTGCAAATTCTCTGCCGTTTGCTGCTTCACTCTGTGCAATTTCATTTTCGTGATGAGGAAATATAAGATCTTCACCACCTGCATGAATATCAATCTCATCTCCAAGGTATTTCTTACTCATAACCGAACACTCAATATGCCAGCCTGGACGTCCCTTGCAATAGTCAGAGTCCCAATATGGTTCCCCTTCTTTCTTTGGTTTCCATAAAACGAAATCCAACGGATCTTCCTTCTGGTCTTCCCCAGAAACCAGCAACGCTCGATTGCCGCCACGTAAATCATCAATATTTTTATGGGAAAGCTTTCCATACTCTTTAAAGCTCCTGGTTCTGTAATACACGGTGCCGTCTGCTGCGACATATGCATGTTCCTTTTCAATCAGTGTTCCAATCATATCCAGCATGCCGCAGATTTCCTGAGTTGCCAATGGATGTGTCGTTGCAGGTTTTACATTGAGTGCCTCCATATCTTTCTTGCATTCTGCAATATAACGCTCTGAAATAACAGTAGAATCCACACCTTCTGCAATTGCCTGCTTGATAATCTTATCGTCTACATCAGTAAAATTACTTACGTAATTTACTTCATAGCCCTTATGTTCCATATATCTGCGAACCGTATCAAATACAATCATCGGCCGGGCATTTCCAATGTGAATCAAATTGTATACCGTAGGTCCACATACATACATGCGTACCTTTCCCGGTTCCAATGGTATGAATTCTTCTTTTCTTCTGGATAACGTATTAAATATTTTCATATTTAGCTCCCATCTGCGACCTTTGGTCGCGTACAAATCAAGGGGTTGAAAGTTTCTTTCAACCTTTACTCCTTTATTGTAATTTCTTTTTTCAGTTCTTTCAATTCCTGCTCTATTTCAATTAACTTATTGGTTAATGCACTGTTTTCATAGCGCAATGCTGCGATGTCCTCTTTCACCGGATCTGGTAAATGAATCTGATCCATTTCCTCACGTGGCAGCATCTGATTATTTCTCTTCACCACACGTCCCGGTACACCGACTACGGTTGAGTTTGGGGGAACTTCTTCCAAAACTACACTTCCAGCACCGATTTTAGAATTTTCTCCAATGGTAAAGGAACCTAACACCTTTGCTCCGGCACTAATCATTACATTATCGCCAATCGTCGGGTGACGTTTGCCATGTTCTTTTCCGGTACCTCCTAAGGTAACTCCCTGGTATAGTGTAACATTATTGCCCACAATGGCTGTTTCTCCAATTATAACACCATTTCCATGATCGATAAAGAATCCTGCACCAATTTGTGCCCCCGGATGTATCTCAATCCCAGTCTTGCGGACTCCTCGCTGGGATACCCATCTCGCTAAAAAATAATGTCTTTTTCCATAAAGTTTATGTGCCACCCGGTAATGCATCATTACCTTAAAGCTCGGATAGAGAAACACCTCCATGGACGAATGAATCGCCGGATCTCGCTCTCGAATTACTTTAATTTCTTCCCTTATTTTATTTATAATTCCCATATTAATAACCATACCTCTCTCTCAGCCTCTTCATTTATAAAAATCAGCAAAAGAAAACGCCTCTTATATCATTATAATATAAGAGGCGACTTGTCGCGGTTCCACTCTATCTTAAGAATAAATAGTATTCCTGTCTCACAATCCCGTAACGTAGGTATACGAACAAGGCTACCTGACTCTGATTCACCCTGTCAACTCCCGAATGCACTTCTGTTATTGTCGTATCAGGAATACTTTCAGCTGGTTATATTCCCTCTCTGTCATCCTCAAATAACATACTCTCTTCGTTCAATGTTTTTCTTCTATATAAAATATAAGATATAAAATATAAATATAGGATAATGGTATCCAACACCTTTTGTCAATACTTTTCGATTTTATTTCATTGGCTTTATAAGCCTATTGGCACTTAGAACAGCCACTGCAGCCAGCACATTTATCTGCCTCTCCGGTTGACTCTGTAACATCCATGTCCATATAATGAACCGGACTTGTCAGCATGCAGATTGCCTGCGCAGATATTCCTTCCCCATTTCCGGTAAAGCCAAGTCCTTCTTCTGTCGTTGCCTTAACATTTATCTGTTCCAGCATAATACCTAATGCATTAGCGATGTTCTGACGCATGGTATCAATATGCGGGCGCATTTTGGGCTGCTGTGCAATAATCGTTGCGTCGATATTTTCAATCAAAAAACAATTATCTTCCAACAATTCTCCCACCTTTTCCAATAATTTAATACTGGATATTCCCTTATATGCCAGGTCCGTGTCCGGAAAATGCTTTCCGATATCCCCTAATGCTGCTGCACCAAGCAATGCATCCATAACCGCATGCAATAGTACATCTGCATCGGAATGACCTAATAACCCTTTTTCATATGGGATTGTTACACCACCTATAATCAAATCTCTGTCTTCTACCAATCGATGTACATCGTAGCCCATTCCAATTCTCATCTATGTCTTACCTCTCTTAATTACCAACACAGAAAATGTGAAACGGAATTATCCGTTTCACATTTTCGCAAGTTTTTCTCTAACAAATTACATATCTTTATATACCAAAGCATAGGTTGCTGTTGGATACATCGTGGAAAACGTAATGGTACTACCGGATGCATCCGCATCCTCAAATACATTGATTGCATCCTGTCCCAGTCCAATTAACTTAAAGGTTCTTCCGCCTTTTCTCAAGTTTTCTGGAATCGTAAGCGTAAACTTGTAAGCAGTATCTGTTTTCATAATCTTATTTCTGGCCGTTGATTTATCTGTTACATTAATATTATATGCACAGCCAAGAGTATTGTCCCCAATATATGCAGCAAAAGCTTGATAGCATGCTTTTCCCTGATACTTTTTACTTGTTGTAACAATATAACCAGGATTTGGTGTCATCTCACAGGTTGCTGTATATACGCCGCCATTATGATATTTATCCAAATCATTCCAAGGTGCTACATTATCAATCACATCATTTGCAGCAAACACATTACTAATCGTAGGATTCGTGCTATTTTGAAATTCCGATGCCAGTGCATGGGTATCAAAGATAAAACTTGTGCCTGTAGCACTGGACTGAGCCATCGCTTTCAGACTGTCCATGCTTGTATAAGGAATAGTTCCAATCATCTCTGTAGTTACACCTGCGTTCTGAATACGGAATATCAATCTCTGACCGCTTTTGTTAAAGGTAGTCCAATCTGCAATAAATGTTGTCGTACTCATCGTTATATACTTCAAATTACTCATAATTCCGTCTGCAGTTATCGGACCATCTGCTCCCATTGTTTTCAGTTGAAAATCTGATTTATTTGGATTGGAAAATACATATTTACCGACAGAAGCAATCGAACCATCAATCGTTATGGAAGCTATTTGAGCGTTTGCCCACGGGGTACTTGCCAGTTCCCAATAATCAAAATCTGGAATCGCACCGGTCCCTGTAACGTGCATATTTTGTCCACTGATTTCAAAAATAACTGCTGTTCCGTCTAGCTGGAATCTTCCATTTCCAAGTGCCGTCCAAGTATGTGCCGTTGCTGCTTTTGCATTCATTGGAAATATGCACAACATCATGGCAAGTGCCAGCGTCAATGCTAAAACTCCTTTAAAATTACGAAATATCTTTTGTTTTGTTTTCATTCCTGTAATCTCCTTTCGCCCCTAAAAAAACACTTTCTTATAGTTTATCCCGAAATGTCAAAATAATCAACAAATTGTGTAATAAATCAATAAAAATTTAATAAACATAGTAAAAATCAACTGTTAAAAATGTGCTAAGAAAGCTTTCCTTTTATTGCATAAACCGATAGAAATGATATGGTGTAAGCATGTAACAAATGGATAAAACAGGAGGCGAATCAATGAATCTTGATATTTGGTCCATCGCTGCAATTGCAATTATTGCAGTTGGAGTAGTCGGTGGCATTTGGTTTGAACACAGATAACAAATTAATCAAAAGGGGAAAAGGAGCAAGAACTATGAGTATAGGTGGAATTATTATTTTAGCAGTGGTTATTGTATCACTAATCGGCTGTCTGGTAGTTGGCATCATGGATAACAAGAAACAACATTAAAAGAAATCAAAGAAAGAGAAATCAAAACCCCTTGAAAGCTTCGTACTTTCAAGGGGTTTTGTTCGTAGCGAAGGGGGGATTCGAACCCTCGACACCACGGGTATGAACCGTGTGCTCTAGCCAACTGAGCTACTTCGCCATATTTAATTTTGATACTAAATGGGACCTACAGGGCTCGAACCTGTGACCCTCTGCTTGTAAGGCAGATGCTCTCCCAGCTGAGCTAAGATCCCCCTGGGTTTTGTTCATTTATTGGTCGTTTTTCGCAACCAGCTTTGTTAGTATACAATCAAATGCGGGTATCTGTCAATACTTTTTTACAATTTTTTCTTTCTTTTTTACCAATTCCTTTTCTTTCTCTACCAGTGAGTTATTCTATATGTTATACTCATTTTACTAACTTTGAAACGGAGTTTACTATCTATGAAAACAAAACAAACAGCTTTTTTATCTCGTATCGTTATACTCATTATTGGACTTGTGATTGCCCACCTCGGTGTCACTCTATTTATTCAGGCGAATCTTGGCACCGATCCTTTTAATGTGTTTGTTCAGGGTGTCTACCGCACTTTATCTGCCTATGGATTTGATTGGCTTACTCACGGATATACACATATCGGTATTAGTTTTTTTATCATACTTCTATTGCTCTTTGTGGATAAGAACTACATAAAATTAGGGACTCTCATTTGTATGATACTTGGTGGTCCCATCATTGACCTTTTTACCTATTTATTACAGGGTTTCATTAATGAATCACTGCCTTTTACTATTCGCATTCTTGTATTGTCACTTGGCTGTATTATTCTCGCTTTTGGTATGACTATTGTTATTAATTCCAATGCAGGTACCGGTCCAAATGATTTAGTCGCTATCGTTATCAGTGATAAAACAAAAGTACATTTCAGCCTCATGCGTATCATTGTAGATGCCTGTTTTGTACTCATTGGTTTTTTGCTCCACGGTACTTTTGGTATTGGCACGATTATCTGTGCTTTTCTGGTAGGACCTGTTGCGGGATTCTTTCTTCCGCGTACAAAGTCCTGGTTGGGATGTCTCATTCCCTCACTACCACAAAAATAATCAACCTATAATCTCCTCATACCGCATTTCATCAAGTGTCATCTCCTGCTGGAGCATGGCACTTTGTTTTGGCAATTTTCCCATGTAGGCATCGCGTACCCATGCCCACTCCTCTTCCTTCTCCAGATGACAACAGGCCTTCCCAGAATAAATACATGCCCATAATTTTTCATTTAATGAAATATCAAATTTGCTTATATCACCTTCAAATTCGTCCAGTGCATCTGGATTATACTTTTTCACAATCAGTGCACTCAGATAAGGAATGTAAGGGGCATCTAAATAGTTATAACCTGCAATTTCCTTTGAAATCATAGCAAACAAATATTTATCGACTACAAAAATGGAATGCAGCATGGCATAAATAGTTCCTAATTTATGATTGAAATGCCCGGATTCAAACCAGTCTGCCAAATCCCTGACATACCCATAGCCTTCTACATCCTCCCACAGATTTTTATCCCAGGCACTGTTGAAGTCTGACTGCAAAAGATATTCAAATAGATGCAGCACCTCGGACGATTCCGTGCATAGCCTTTTGGTACGATAGGCATAAATCTTGTGTTCCGGTATTGGTGTATCGATTACCTCTATTATTTCTTCAATTGCAGAACGCTGAAATTTCTGTTGATTCACAAGCAGCCTTTGTTCTTTCTTCCCACAGGCTCCTTCCATATCACTGAATATTGGCTGATGTGGAAACGTAAATATACCAAACTTCTTTACCAGAAGTGGGTTAATAACGGTATATTTTTGATAGAGAAGTTCCTCCGGCTTTAGTATTCTTTCGTATTCTTTGGGTGCGTTTGACAGGTGCCCACGATAAATAATCCCGGCACCTTTATAGTAGACTCCAGCTTTTCCATAGCCGCCTCTCCTGCCAAAGGTCGGGATTATTTTTTCTGGAAGGTGTACCTCCGCTATTTTAG
This sequence comes from Lachnospiraceae bacterium, assembly GCA_028692055.1. GTDB lineage: Bacteria > Bacillota > Clostridia > Lachnospirales > Lachnospiraceae > SZUA-378. Next base: position 9,265 of record JAQUYA010000022.1, read on the forward strand.
TTCCTTTTTCATCCCAAATGGGGATGTATTCTGTTTCTATGACTGGTAACACTTGTTTTATCTGCATTATTCTATGTAGCCTTTACTTTTCAAAAACTGAACAATAATTGCAACTGCCCCATCTATACCAGTGGCACTCGTGTTAATCAGCAAATCCTTGCCTTCTCTTGTACCCCATTTTCTATCTGTATAGAACTGATAATAAGAGCGGCGAATCTTATCCTGTTTCTTAATCAGCTTGTATGCCTCTTCTTCCTCCAAATGTCTTTTTCTGACAATGCGGGCAATGCGGTCATCTTCATCTGCAAAGATAAATACATGACAGGCATCCGCATCTTCTTCCAGTATATAGTCCGCACATCTGCCGACTATAACACAGGATTCAGTATTTGCTTTTTCTGTGATTACTTTTGCCTGCATACGGAAAAGGCGCTCACTTAAAGTACCCGTATCTATTCCATATGGAATATAAGGCTCCTCAAAAGGATTCGCCGCTTTTTCATCTTCCTTTTCCAGATACCGTGCCTTGATACCATTCTTCTCAGCTACAATGTCGATGATATTCTTATCGTAAAAAGCAACCTGTAGCTGTTTTGCCAGCTTCTCGCCAACTTCTCTGCCGCCACTGCCAAACTCCCTGCCAATCGTTACTACAAATTTCTTATCCATAAAATAACCTCCATTCCATTAAAAACCATGTGCAAATGCACATTGGAAAACACATCATTTACTGTTAAGAACCTTTGCATAAAGGAATATCTGTTTCTACTTCTATTATAACGACATTGGCAGGATAAAACAACTATATTTACATTTTCTCCGGTGCAGAAAAGCCCAATATATCAATGCAGGTTTCCAAGATATCCCGTGCTAAAACAAGCAGTGCAATAAAGCCTGCCTTTTTATTTTCATCCTCTTCCACCAGTATCTTTGTTTCATGATAGAAGTGATTGAATGCATTGGCAAGTTCATAAATATAAGCACAGATTTTATGTGGTGCAATTTCTTCAAAGGCATTGTTCATAATGGTATTAAACTGTGTAATCGCTAACATCAGTTCCTTTTCCGATTCATTGACAGGGCTCTGTATCTTAGCATCTGCGGGTACTCCACCCTGCTCCTTATATTTATTCAGGATGGATTTAATACGAACAATCGTATATAAAATATAAGGACCAGTATCTCCTTCAAAAGAAGTAAACCGTTCAATATCAAATACATAATCCTTGGAAGCCTGATTGGATAAATCACCATATTTTACAGCGGATAATGCAACAATCTTTGCTGTTGCCCTTGCCTCTTCTTCTGCTACTTCACGATTGTCTGTAATCTTCTTATACATTTCTTCATTGATATCATTTAATAAATGCTCCAGACGCATGACACCGCCCTGCCTTGTTTTAAAAGGCTTGCCGTCTTTTCCATTCATGGTTCCAAAGCCCAGGAATGTGAGTCTGGTATCTTCCTTTACCAGTTTTGTCTTTCTTGCACAGCGAAAGACCTGCTCAAAATATAAATCCTGACGCTTGTCTACCACATAGATAATATGATTTGGATGTATTTTATTCATACGTTCCATAATCGTAGCCAGGTCAGTGGTGTTATAAAGGGAGGCACCATCTGATTTCAAAATCATACATGGTGGTATTTCTTTGGCATCCGTTTCTTCTTTTACGTCAACGACTAAAGCTCCTTCACTTTCATGCGCATAGCCTTCTTCTTTCATATAGGCAACCATACCAGGAATCACATCCTGTACGTCGGACTCTCCATTCCACAGATCAAAATCTACGTTCAGATTTGCATAATTCTTCTTTAAGTCTGTAACAGAAACCTGCATAATATGTTTCCATAATGCACGATATCCCCTTACTCCGGATTGCAGCTTAAAGGTCGCATCCATAGCTGCTTCCTTATAGGCGTCATCCTCCTTGGACTTCTTGCTGGCTGTTGGATAGATTTCTTCCAATTCTGAAATTGTAAATGGTGCCTCTTTCGGATAATCACCTGTAAATGTGTCATCAAAATAAATCAAATCCGGCTGGCGTTCCTTTAATTCTGTTATAATCAGTCCCATCTGCAAACCCCAGTCGCCAAGATGAATATCTCCTACTACCTCATGTCCCATAAAACGGCAGATTCTTTTTACACTTTCTCCAATGACCGCAGAACGTAAATGTCCTACATGCAGTGGTTTTGCTACATTCGGTCCACCATAATCGATGACGATCGTCTGTGGTTCTTTTGCCTCTTCTATTCCGAATTTAGCATCTGCCTTCATTTCACTCAAATAGCCTGCAAGAAAATCTGCCTTTACATTCATGTTCAGAAATCCCGGCATAACCGCTTCTACTTTATCAAAAACTTTGCTGCCCGCGAGCTTTTCTACTACTGCATTGGCAATCATAATAGGCGCTTTTTTATACTGTTTGGCCCCTGCCATGGCCCCATTGCATTGATACTCACATAAATCAGGTCGGTTGGAAATGGATACTTTTCCTAACGCTCTGTCAAATCCTGCCTGTTCAAATGCTTCCTGTACTTCCTCTGAAATCAACTCTAATATTTTCTTCATATAACTCCTATCCAGCCTGCTTTGTATGCAGGTCACTTTGTATACATTCTTTCTAATTAATTATTTTATTGTTGTCTGGAAAACACACAGCCGCAGTAATCCTGTCTGTACAAATCATATTCCCTGGATAATTCGATGGAACGCTTATATCCGTTTTTCTTCTTAAAATCTGACGGAAGAAACAGAGGATGCGGGTCTGCTATCTGCCCTGCTATCTGTTCCCCTATCGTATTCAGCACTTCTGCATTCTTCAGAGGGCTAATCGTTAAGGTCGTCGCAAAATAAGCAAATCCACTTTTTGCTGCTTCCTTTGCGGTTTCTTCCAAACGCAGCTGAAAGCACTTCCTGCAGCGTTCGCCACCTTCCTTACACTTTTCCAGTCCCTTTACCGCTTCATAAAAGCGCATTGGTTCATAGGTGCCTTCTATAAACTGAATTTTATTTCTACTCCGTTTTCCTGCATCCTGTGCCCGTTCTTCCAGTTCATCCCGTTCATTCATCTGACGTATCAGGCGTTTCTGCTCTGCTACGCGCTTCTGGTATTCTGCTTCCTCTGAAATATTGGGATTATAATAAAAAACGGTAATATTAAAATAAGAGCTTAGATATTCCAATACATAGCTGCTACACGGTGCACAACAGCTATGCAGCAATAACGTCTGTTTCTTATTCGGCAGTTTTTTATTCGGCAGTTTTTCCAGAACTGCTTCTAATTCTTTTTGATAGTTCATCTTTATCCCCATCTGCGACCTTTGGTCGCATACAATCATCCCTAACTTTATCATAAAATATAAAGAAATACAACTGACAAAAAGGATATAAGCCCCGCTCTCACGTTGTTTATACCCTTTTTGACTAAACATATCTTCTATGCAATTTTTTCAAATTTCTTTATTCAGTCTCATTCTTTTTGGATTTTTTATTCTTTTCTATTCTCTTCGGAAAGTGGAATCTCTTTTCCTCTACAATCTTACCCTCTGCAATTAACTGCTTACGCAATTTCTTTTCCTTGCTCTTATTATGAATAATCATATAGAACGTCGGTAATAAAATCAAAGTAAGAATCGTGGAAGCGGTAAGACCGCCTATGATAACCAGGGACATACCCTGCATAATAGCCGCATTATCGCCCCAGCCTAATGCCATCGGAATCATGGAAAGAATCGTGGTCAAGGTTGTCATAAGGATAGGACGCAAACGGGATTTACCAGCATCTATCAATGCATCTTCGGTCCGCATGGTCTTTCGGTTCAGATTCGTGGTATCTACAAAAAGAATACCATTATTAACAACGATACCTACCAGCATCAGAAATCCCATCAGAGAAGTCATACTTATCTTTCCTCTGGAAATCAACAGCAATGCAATGGAACCAATTAAACTGAATGGTATACAGAACATAACCAGCAGGGAATAGCGAATGGATTCAAACTGGATTGCCATAACCATAAAAATCAGGAAAATCGCAGTAACAATTGCCATTCCCAATGCTCCAAATTCTTCTGCCATCATTTCGTCCATGGAGTTCGTTCCAAGCTCTGCTGTTTCTGGAAAAATAAGTGCCTCTGCTCTCTTCTGAATCTCATCTCCGGCGGTATATTGCTCCGCTGCTGTCAGGGTAGCCTTAATACTTGTCTGGAACTGTCCATCTTCTCTGGAAATAGTCTGTGGTGTGTCCGTGTATACAATATCGGCAATTTCCGTTAATGGAACTGCAACACCGTTTGTATTGGTAAAAGTCATTCCGCTGACATCATTCATATTCTCATATCGGTCCGTTGGATATTCTACCGTAACCGTATAATCACGATTATCAATCGTTACATCCATGGCATCCGTTCCGGTCATATTAATGTACATCAGATTTGCTACCTGCTGTGCAGTAAATCCTTTGCTTCTCGCTCTAATTGGGTCAATGACTACCTCTGCTTTGGAACTGGTATCTGACATATCTGCCTCTATATTTAACACACCAGATATGCCCTTCATGGATTCTTCTACCTGCTTGGAAGCAATCTTCAAATCATCTAAATCAGTACCCTTTACTACGATTTCCTTTGTGGTACCACCGCTCATTGCACTCATACCCATGGAGGATGCAGAGGTTACGTTAATTGTACAGTTGTTATCAAATCCTACCAGCTCCTGATTCCACTGGTCTACGATTTCGGCTGTACTGAATTTACTTTCACTCTTTACATAAGCACTAATGGTACCCTGCGCACCAGAACCCATCATGGAAGCACCTGATTGACTGATAGAAGTACTATAGTTTTCAATTTCCGGGCTTTCTGCTACGAACTGTTCTACCTTTTTGGCAATGGCATCCATATTCTCAAGTTTCAGACCTGGTCGATAAGAAATCGCAACCGATACCTGACCTTCATCGGTACTTGCCATCAATTCTGTTCTTACGAACTGTGCCAGAAAAACAGACAATACAAATAGGATTAATGCAAACAGGGAAACTATTTTTTTCTTATGTAATACTTTGGACAATAACTTTCCATAGCTTTCGGAAACCTTGACTAAAAATTTGGAAACCGGGGAACCTTTTTTCTCCTTTGGCTTATATACAGAGAAGCATAATGGAATCAGGGTCACTGCAGATACCAAAGATGCAAGCAATGCAAATACAATGGTATAACCCAGCTGTCCAAACATCTGACCGGAGATTCCCTCCATACCTGCCATCGGCAGATATACTACCACGGATGTTATGGTGGAAGCTATAATGGAATTGGTTACCACTTTGGTTCCTTCATAAGCCGCCTGTTTAAAATCTAAGCCTTCATCATGCTTTCGGAAGCACATTTCAATAACTACAATCGCATTATCAACCATCATACCGATACCGATTACCAATGCACCCATGGTAACCATATTCAATGAAAATCCTAGAAAATGCATCATAATGAAGGTCAATAATACCGATACCGGCATGGAACTTCCGACAATCAGACTCGCCTTCATGTCACCAAAGAACAGAAATAATACTGCCATGGATAAAAGAATTGCCAATAACAGTGTCTGCGCAATGGATTCTAACGAGCTTATGATTGTTTCACTTGCATCATAAACTACTTTGATGTTTAAGTCTGGGTATTCTTCTTCCAGACTCGTAATGGTCTTCTGTACTTTATTGGAAAGTGTAACAGCACTGGAGCTCTGCTTCTTGGAAATACCAATACTTACATTATTATTTCCATTATATCTGCTCAGACTGTCTGCTTCTTTCGTTGCATAATGCACATTCGCCACATCGCTTAAGTGGATGACCTGCCCGGAACTCGTGGTAATTGGTACCTGCTCTAATTGCGGTATATCTTCATACCGTACTTCAGAACTTAAGTTTAGGGACTGATTTCCATAGTCTGCGCTTCCTGCCGGCATGGTAAAGTTTACCGAGGTAATTGCTGTTGCAATCGAGGAAATATCCAGACCATATTGTGCTACATATTCCGGATATAATTGAATCGAAATATATTTTTCCTCTCCACCCGAAACAGTAATGTCTGCAACATCACTTACTTTTTTCAATTCCGGTTCAATATTTTTATTTACTTCATTCAATAAATCCGTATCTGTATCCGTATCAATGGATATTGTCATGGAATCTGAGGCATTCATGTCAAGCTCCATGATTACCGGAGCCTGTACACCATCCGGTAAATCCGCCTTTACTCTGTCGACCGCCTCCTGCATATCCGTATAGGTAGAATCCATATTGGTTCCATAGTCAAACTGAAAAATAACGGTAGACATATTGTCCAGCGACTGGGACTGCGTGGTGTCAAGACCTGAAACAGTGGCACAGGCATCTTCTATCTTCTCTGTTACCAGTCTTTCCACATCTTCTGGTCCCGCCTGCGGATACACGGTATAGACGATCATCATTGGCATATTCATATCCGGTATCAACTGTAAAGACATACCTGTTACCGAGGTAAATCCGAATATAATCAACGCTACTACACATACAATCGCCGCAATTGGTCGATTTAGTACTGTTTTTGTAAGTTTATGCATTTGGATTCACCTCTTATTCTACTACTTTTACATAATCTGATTTTATGTATGCTTCGGAACCTTCAAATATAACTTTGCTCCAGCCTTCTGCAGTTTCCTGTATTCTGGTATATTGGTCACCTGCCGCTGCCATTCCTACCACTTCCGAATCCGTGCTTGCCGCACTACGGATTTTTACCGTATCGGTTGCTTCAACCATTACTTCTGCTTCGTTCATGGCATCTGCCGGAATTTCTTCTACAGTCGTTGTTTCTTCTATGGATGTTTCTTCCGTCGTTTCTTCTGTAGATTCTTCTTTCGTACTCGTTGCTGCTGTTTCCTTCACAATAGCACCGTCCTTTAATTGAGATGCCCAGCTCGTGATAACCCTGCTGTCTGCATTCAGTCCTCCAGTTACTTCCACCACTTCTTCATCTGAAATGCCAGTTGTAATATCTGTACGAATTGCTTTTCCATCCTGCAAGCAATATACATAGGCTTGTTCACTCTCATAATATACGGCATCAATTGGTACCGTCATTGCATCTACCGCCTGTTGTGTAGCGGTCGTTATTTTTACGCTGGTTCCTGTAATGAAGCCCTCATTGCCTGTTCCACTAACCATAGCTTCTACTTTAAACAGACCTTTTCCACTATCTACAGTATTATCGATGCTGGAAATCGTTGCATCATAAGTGATACCTTCTTTTTCAATCGATGCTGTTTGCCCTTCCCGCATATTACGCATTGCTGTTTCTGCCACATAAAATGTGATTTTCTTACTATCCTGACTGGAAATCACATAGGCTGCCGTCTGCTGGGAAGCTATTTCATATTGCTGTACATTAATCGCCTGTATCACACCACTTACGGGTGCAGTTACCTTCGTATAATCCAATTGCAGATTGGCAGATGCCAGACTTGCATTGGCACTTGCCAGATTTGCATTGGCACTGGTTACTGTATTGGTCGAACTAATAACCGCAGCATCGCCACCAACAATCTGTGCATTTGCGGCTGCAGCAATTTTTGCTTTGGTAAAATTATCATAATCTGCTCTATACTTTTCTGCCAATGCTTCGGCTTCCTCTGCTGTCTTCAAGGAATCCGCAGAAGTCTGTGTACTGATAGCCGCCTGAATCTGGGCCAATAAGGAACTGCTATAAGAGCCCTCCAGTGATTTTGAGGTTGATTTTGCTGCCTGGTACTGTGAAGTCGCCGTGGCTACCGCAACAGCCAGTTCTTCCCCTGAGCTGAACTGTGTTTTATCTGACAGGTACACACTTGCAACAGCTCTGGAATCCGTTAAGGAACTAATCTTACTGTCTTCCACACCATAGCTTTTTGCTAAATTTTTTGCATCATCAACATTGGATTTACTTGCAATGTCACTGTATCTATTCTGAATAAATTCCAGACTTTCCAGATAATCCTCCGCATCTCCGATACTATTATCTGCACTTTCCTGATTATCCTTTACTCTGTCCGTAGCATCTTTGTATGTTTCAAAGGACTGATTTGCCAAACCATTATTTCCTTTGGCAGCTCCCACGCCTCTTTTTGCATTGTTTACGCTATTGTCCAGTTGCATTTCCGTAGTATCCTGTGTTCCAATTGTTTCATTTACCGTTGCTTTGGTAGCCGCATTATTTGCTTCCTGTGCAATCAGCGCTGCCTGTGCTGTATTCAGATTCGCGGCTGCAGATGCAACACTTGCCTCCGCAGCACTCTTCGAAATCTGTAATGCCGTATCATCAATGGTAAAAAGTAAATCACCCGCATTTACATAATCGCCCACTTCAAAATTCTTGGACGTAACTTCTCCAGCTATCTTTGGTACAATAGAAGTTTCCTCATTGGCTTCAATTGTTCCTATGAAATCACTCATTACATAAATGGATTTTGTGCCCACCGAAGATGTTTCCACCAGTACTTCACTTGGTTTTTCTTCCTCCACCGGTGCACTCGTTTGTTTCGCACAACCACTCAACGCAACACTTGTCAATAGAAGTGTCGTTGCTAAAATACCACTTACTGCTCTGTTCCACCCAGCACTCCTGATGATTTCTGATTGCCCTTTCACATTTTTCTTTTTCATTGTTCTTTTCATAGTCGATTAATTCTCCTCTTTGACTTCTTTCCTGTATCCCTTTTATCACTTACAAATGAACACATGTCTGAAATCAATCATTTGTTGATTTTCAAGCATATGTGCATTATAATTCTATTAAATCCCAAATATCAATATGCAATTTTTCACAAAATGTTCAAATTTGAACACTTTCGATTATTTTGTTCAAAACTATTTTTTAAATCTAAAACAAGCATAAATTAATCATTAATTTACTATGTAAATTTAGCTAAAAACTTATAAAATAAGGAGGGTTTTATATATGACGCCTAAAAATGTCTTACGTTCCAAAAAATTAATTAAAGATGCTGTGCTTACTCTGCTATGCACAAAGGACCCTGTCGACATTAAAGTTACTGAAATCACAAAGCTTGCTGAAATAAACCGCGGTACATTCTATGCGCACTATGACACTGTTTATGATGTCATTGACGAAATTGAAGATGACATGATTGATAAATTTATTCTTCCTTTTGAAACCACACAAAATAATCTTGCTGATTATTTTATTTCTGTAAAAAAAATGCTTGAAATGGGTTATAGCCAGAGAAAGGAATATCCAGCTCCCTTTAATCGTATTGTATTTCCTCATATCACGCAGAAATTGAAAGACCGCATTTATATCTTAATGGCAAAAAGTTTTCCGCATTCTGCCTCTCCCAAAAAGCAACTGGATTATAAAATTCGAATCTCGTATCTGGTTTCTGGATTCATTGGACTCATGGACGATTGGACCAATGGGTTTTTGGGTAGTGATATTACACCGGACTTTATGTTCTCCTATATTGAAGAATTAACTCTTCGAACCACTGACATGACAAAAGAACAAAAAATAAAACAGGTCTGAATTTTTATCAAAAATCAATTTCTTCCAGTAAATATTCTTCAATAATTCTTGCAGCCGTTGCAACCATACGGCTGCAGGGTCTTTTCTGATAATATTCTTTGGAGCGTACTTCCGGTGCAGCATTTTCCTCACGCTCCAGAATACCTAATAGCTCCCGGCATATGATACTGCCTGTTTCTCCCTTAAAGCGATCACTCATCGCACGGACCAGTTCATAGACAGCAGCCTTTCCTTCCTCATTCGCCGGGTCTGTATTGCCTTCCTTTAATCCTGCAAGTAATGCCATACCAGACACTGCTCCGCATATCTCCCGCATACGTCCGACACCGGCCCCCATGGGACTCGACAGCTTTAATGCTGTTTCTCTCTCCATTCCAAATAAGTCTGCATAGGTGGTAAATACAGACTGTGCACAGTTATATCCTGACTCAAACATATGCACTGCATCTTCTACTCTGCTTCTCATTCTCTTTTGCCTCCATATCCTATTACGTAAAAAACAAGGAATATTGCTTCTGCAATATTCCTTCTGTCAGATTACTTATTTATTCTTACCGCAGCATTTCTTATATTTCTTGCCTGAACCACATGGACATGGGTCATTTGGATAAATTCTGTCCTCTTTTACGATTGTAGTAGATAATTTCTGTTCCTTATATAACTCTTTACGTCTTTCTTCGTCCAGAATATCGTTCCACTCCTCTAACTCGTATAACCAGTCAGCGCCTGCTCCAACCATGTTTTTATAAAGAAGTTCTATGTCAAAACCCAAACTTACTTTTGTATCTTCTTCCATTTCTTCAATTGGGTTTGCTTTTTTAAGACTGTCATTAATTCCATCTAAGAAACCAACCATTGTCATAATATCTACATCGAATTTTTCAGCTAATTCTTTAACCGTTCCTTTTACCGCCTTTTTCGGAGCCTTTAATAATTCCTGGTAAATGCTCTTCTCTGTTTGAAAATATGATGACCAAAGTCTCTGTAAATCTCCTTTATTGGCTGTCTCAGAATAAGCCATATCACGCCATTGTTGCAATAATGCCATTGTTTTTTCCATCCTTTTTCTTTCATTAATAATGTGTACTCTCTGTTACTTCGTTCATTATAACAAATAAAAGGAATAATTTCAAAATTTTTTTATTTTTTATAGATATATGTATAAAAAAAATGAAACCTGTTCACACTATTAGTAATCTTTGGAACCCCCTCCATTGATTTATCCTCCCCTTGAAAAGACCCCCGGCATGTGGATTACAGAAACCACGTGTCGGGGATTTTTTATTTTACTTTACTGTTTCAGCAGCTTTTGTTGCATATTCGGTTGTGACAAGTGTTTCATAAGGTACTCTTTCACTTAATTCTCCTGCTTCTTCCAGAATATCCTGCAAAAGGGTAAAACTGTCCTCTTCAAAAATCAAATCTCCCTTCCAGGTCTGTTGGTTGTAATATCTAGTTACAATTTTTGTAATGGTATCCTGATCTGTTTCGTTAAATTGAGGAGCAATGACACCTGCTATCTGTTCCGGGGTATGATTATTTACATATACCATGCCTTTCTGTAATGCATTTACAAAACCCTGCATGATCTCACCATGTGATTCCAGATAACTTTTCTTAGCACAGAATGCCGTATATGGTACATAACCGGAATCTTCACCCAGAGAGGCTACTACATATCCTTTTCCTTCCCCCTCCAGGCTGGTTGCTGCCGGTTCAAATTCGACTGTATAGTCTCCCTGACCACCTGAAAAAGCGGCGGCTGTAGATCCAAAATCAATACTTTGATCTATCTTTACATCTATGGATGGATCAATTCCATTCTTTTTCAATATATATTCAAATACCATTTCCGGCATTCCACCCTTACGTCCTCCAAGTACCTCTTTCCCTTCCAGCATCTTCCAGTCAAAGTCCTGCATTGGTTCTCTTGCAACCAGGAAGTTTCCTGCACGCTGCGTCAATTGTGCAAAGTTTACTACATAATCCTCTGTTCCTCCTAAGTACGTATAAATAGAAGCTTCGCTTCCCATAAATCCAACATTTGCCTCTCCGGAGAGCACCGCTGTCATTGTCTTATCTGCGCCAAAACCGGTTACCAGTTCAATATCAATACCTTCTTCTGCAAAATAACCTTCCTCAATTGCCACATACATTGGCGCATAAAAAATACTATGTGCCACTTCATTAAGTACCACTTTCTCCGAAGCTGCCTTTTTACTTTCCGTTTTCTGCAATCCGCATCCCATCAGGGTAGCAATCATAATAACAAGTATACCAAAGATAATAATTCCTTTCTTTTTCATATAAATCCTCCTTTTTTCTGATATTACATTATATAGAAAAGAAAGGATTTGGTTCCTATGAAGTTCTTTTTACTATTTTTAGTACTTTTGTACCAAAATTTTACATTTTATTAACAATTTACCTATTGTTTCTTTATGAAATGCGTATTATGATAAGAAAGATAGTTCATATTAAATAATAACTTTTAATCTGAAATTCTTACAGGAGGTTTTTGAATGAAATTTGACATGCATTGTCATACCAAAGAAGGTTCTATTGATGCTCATGTAGATATTGAAACTTATGTTCAAAAGCTAATTAGCGAAGGCTTTGATGGCATGCTTGTTACAGATCATAATTCCTATGACGGATATCGAAAGTGGAAAGAAATTGCAAACACAGTAAAAACTTCCAAACCATTTACCGTACTAAAGGGTATTGAATATGATACACGCGATGCTGGACACATGATTGTTATTTTACCTGAACATATATTTTGTAAGTTATTAGAGGTTAGAGGATTAACCTTTAATGAACTCGAGAAGCTGGTTCACAGGCTTGGTGGTATTTTAGGTCCTGCACACCCATATGGTACTGGATTTTTCGCATTAATGAGTACTAACTTCGGAAAACAGAATAAAGAGATTATTCACAAATTTGATTTTGTTGAAACCTTTAATGCCTGTAATCATACCATTGAAAATGTAAAGGCTCGCGCTTGGGCTGCTAAATATAAAAAGATGAATTTTGGTGGTTCGGACGCACACTTTATGAATGTCGTTGGTTCCGCTTTTACTTCTTTTGACGCAGAGATAAAAAATAACAATGACTTAATCAAAGCTGTACAGGAAAAAGTAAAAACGGTAGCAGGTGGTTCTTTACTTGCAAAATACCAAAAACATAATATTATCAAAAAATATCCTGGTGTTGCTGGATACTGGGTATACAATAAGCTTGGAGCTGTTTTTTGTACTCCGGCACGACACAAAGCAAGAAAGCAGCTTCCCGCATAGGAAGCTGCTTTTTATAAATTTTCCAGTATTTCTGCTGCATCTTTAATTCGTTTCTCGTTTGTTTCCAGTTTCACATATTCACTAAATCCAGGCATACCAGTATACACATCCATATTTCGGTATATCATCTTGCTCTCAGCTTCTGCCATGCCCATTACCCGATATTGAATTGCTCCTGTTTCCTTATATATTTGTCTTATAACACTTCCATCAAGTCCGCAATTAACTACCATTTGCATTTTATCGTCACATGCTTTAACCAGGCCTTTTATTAATTCCATGCCTTCTATACTGGTTGCCTTCTGTCCACTTGTTATAATACGCCGTATGGATAATTCCTTTGCTTCCTTCAATGTTTGATAGGGGTCTTTGCATACATCAAACGCTCTGTTCAGAGTTACTTTCATCTTTCCTGCTGATAATATCATACGCTGCATCTGTGGAAAATCCAGACTGCCATTTGGCTGCAATGCTCCAATTATAATGCCATCGGCACCTGCCTTTTTAAACTCCCGTATTTCTGCAAGCATTAATTGAAATTCTGTGGCGCTATAATAATAATCTCCACAACGTGGACGAATAACAACATCAATCTTTGCTTCACATTGTTTCTGTATTTCCTTAAATAACGGTAATGTCGGTGTTGTACCACCCATTATCATATTTGCACATAATTCCAGTCTGTCTGCACCTGCTTCTACGGACTTCAATGCAGAATCAATACTGTCAACAACTGCCTCCAGTAAGAACTCCTGTTTATGCTGGTCTTCCTGTTTCTTTTGTTTTTCCTTATTCTGTTGTATCAGAATATCACGAATCGCATCTGCCATCTTGATATCTTCCGTTATCATATGCTGGAAAACCCACTTCTGCATCACATTCTTCATTTCATTTAATCCCTGCTGTGGTTTTTTCTTCAGCACACGAAAGTCTATGGATTTTACCCAGTCTGTAGCCTCCCGATGCTGCCTGCGGTGTGCCTCCAATCCGGGGTATCCTGCCTGCTGCATTAGACTTTCTTCCTCATAAAAATGATAGGCAACATAATCTCTTAATTCGCATACAATTTTCAATAATTGACTATCTGTTATACCTATGCACTCTGTTCGGATAAGCTGTTCGATTTCACGACCAATAAAAAACAACTGTTTATGTTGATAATCCACTACTTCAATATTCGTATTCATATCTTTACGCCAGTCAAAATTAAAATCAAACATATGCCACCAACTTCCTTATATCTATTTTATACATTTTTAGAAAATTTGGCAACCTTGATGCTAACTTTTATATATCTCTTTTCAACGCTTTGAATAAAGTGCCTCCCCGTTAAAACTATGAGAACTCTATGATGTAAATATCATATTTATACGAAAAGCTTAATGATGGAATAATCGAATTTCGGTAAATGCCATTGCCATATTGTATTTATTACAACAATCAATTACTGCATCATCACGAATAGAGCCACCCGGCTGCGCTATGTATTTTACACCGCTCTTTTTCGCTCTTTCAATGTTGTCACTAAATGGGAAAAATGCATCAGAGCCTAATGCCACATCATCCATTTGATCCAGCCATGCACGTTTCTCCTCATCGGTAAATACCGCAGGCTTCTCTTTGAATACACGCTGCCATGCACCCTCTGCCAATACATCCATATATTCTGCACCGATATAGTTATCAATCGCATTATCGCGGTCTGCACGTTTGATATCGTCTACAAATGGAAGATTCAATACTTTCGGGCATTGACGAAGCAGCCAGTTATCTGCCTTTTGACCTGCTAATCTCGTACAATGTACACGTGACTGCTGCCCTGCACCGATACCGATTGCCTGTCCTCCTTTGGCAAAACATACTGAATTGGACTGTGTGTATTTCAATGTAATCAGGGAAATCAGCAAATCAATTTTCGCGGACTCTGGTATTTCTTTATTTTCGGTAACTACTTTTTCCAGTAGAGCTTCATTAATCGGAAGCTCATTACGTCCCTGTTCAAAAGTTATCCCAAAGACATCTTTTTGTTCCACAGGAGCTGGAATATAATCCGGGTCAATTTCAATCACATTGTATTTTCCATTTTTCTTCTGTTCCAAGATTGCCAGAGCTGCCGGTTCGTAGCCCGGTGCAATCACACCATCGGATACTTCTCTTTTGATAATCTTAGCCGTATCTTCATCGCAGACATCGGATAAACAAATGAAATCTCCAAAAGAAGACATTCTATCTGCGCCTCTTGCTCTTGCATAAGCACATGCGAGAGGAGAGAGTTTTCCCATATCCTCTACCCAGTAAATCTTCGCTAAAGTGTCATCCAATGGAAATCCCACTGCAGCACCTGCCGGTGAAACATGCTTAAAGGAAGCTGCTGCTGGGAGTCCCGTCGCCTGCTTTAATTCTTTTACCAACTGCCAGCCATTGAAGGCATCCAAAAAGTTAATATATCCCGGTTTGCCACATAAAACTTTAATCGGTAATTCTTTCTCTTCCTTCATAAAAATTCTGGAAGGTTTCTGATTTGGATTACAACCATATTTCAATTCTAATTCTTTCATATACAACTCCTATCCGTATGCTATTCATACCTTTTATTCTGATTCCTTTATCCATTGTCCTGTATTGCCTTATATTACTGGTTCTTATTTATGATTCTGCTTTCATATCCGCCCGTTGCAAGATCGATATAGCGCACAAATAAGGAAACCTTATTCTCCGCATTCAGATTCTTCCATAGCATATCCGCAAAGGTGTCTATATCTGCATTGATTTCTACCAACTTTGGCTCTCCCTCAAAGCTTGGAAGCGGATTGCCATCACACATATACGTATGAATGAAATGTCCTTCTCCTGCCACCGGATTCTCATAGGCAAAGGTATAGCGATTACATGCTTCCGGATTGCCATTGTTGCTCTTTAATATAGACATGGCATAATTAAAGCCACCATTCTCAATATGCATAATACCAGAAATGCGCGGAGTATAATTAGGTCCATCCGGCTCAAATTCACGTGCACGCAAAGACTGCTCAAAAGACAATTGTACATCCATTCCTGCATAAATAGTATCTGTCTGATCTCCATTTGTAACAATTGTCTTATTTCCAAGTACACGCACTGGTGCATAAATGATAAGACTTGGGTCTGTCAGTTTCGATGGGTCGAATGCCTGCGTACGAATGCCTGCACCATCCTCTACAAATACTCTGTTTCTACTGTTTTCGCTTCTGCCCATAATAAAATATGCAGTAACTGCCTTCGTTCCATCTACCGATTTTCCAATCACAATTCCTCTGCCCGGGTACACATTCGTCGATAATTCTGTTTCCAATTTTCTCATTTCCATCTTCATTTCTCCTTGTCCATTTTGATGATAGCATTTCCTATTTCCTAAAAAAAGCCGACACTCCAGGCTTTATTCTGCCCAGACGGTCGGCTAAAAATTCATATCTATACTTCATGTGGTTGATTCCACTTCCGTCAGTCGTATATACAACAAAATGTTGCCATGAACTATATAAATCATATCATTTTAAAAAATGTTTTTCAAGAAATTTCTTTAGCTATGATACATTTTAGCATAGAAGCCATTCCCTGCAAGTAGTTCTTCATGATTTCCCTGCTCAATGATATTGCCATCGCGCATAACAAGGATAACATCTGCATTTTGGATGGTCGATAATCGATGGGCTACGATAAAGCTGGTGCGTCCTTTCATAAGCTTTGCAAAAGCACTCTGTATCTTCATTTCTGTTCTTGTATCAATGGAAGATGTAGCTTCATCTAAGATTAGCATGGGTGGAAGTGCAAGCATCACTCTTGTGATACAGAGCAGCTGCTTTTGTCCCTGTGACAGCATGCCGCCTTCTTCACCAATTATGGTATCATACCCTTTTGGAAGCCGTTTGATAAAGGAATGCGCATGTGCTGCCTTTGCTGCTGCCATAATTTCTTCCTCAGTCGCTTCCGGTTTTCCCATGATAATATTGTCCCGAATGGTACCCTGACGCAGCCAGGTTTCCTGCAATACCATTCCATAGCTGGTTCGAAGACTTTTACGTGTTATATCCCTTATATCGGTGCCATCTACCATAATCTTTCCGGAATTCACATCATAAAAACGCATGAGCAGATTGATGATGGTCGTTTTTCCACAGCCAGTCGGGCCTACAATAGCAATATTTTGCCCTGGTTTTACAGACAGGTTAAAGTGTTCGATTAACTTTTTATCCGGTACATAGGAAAATGAAATATCCTCACACACTACATTTCCATTCGTATGGACAAGTGTCACTGCATTTTCATTTTCTTCTACCTGCGGCCGTTCCTCAATCAGTGCAAAAATACGGGCTGCACAGGCTAATGCATTTTGAAGTTCCGTTACTACTCCCGATATTTCATTAAAGGGTTTCGTGTACTGACTTGCATAATTCAGAAAACAGGACATCATACCTACGGACATCTGCCCTGAAATAACTGCTATGGCACTTGTTACCGCTACTCCTGCATACACCATACTATTTACAAACCTTGTTGCCGGATTAGTAATGGAAGAATAGAAAATGGCACGCAGAGAATAATTCTGTAATCGCACATTAATTTCATCAAACCTATCCAGGGACTCGCCTTCCTGTCCAAATGCCTTTATGACCTTTTCATTTCCAATGATTTCATCTACCAGTGCGGTCTGCTCTCCTCTGGTTTCAGACTGTTGCTTAAACATGGAGAATGTTTTCTTCGCGATAAAATTAGCCATAAACAAAGACAGCGGCGTAATGCAGACTACCACTAAGGTGATTGGACGGCTATAATACAGCATAAATAACAGTGTACCTGCTATCGTGATGACTCCCGTAAAAAACTGTGTAAATCCCATTAATAGTCCATCCGCGAACTGGTCTACATCCGCAATTACCCTGCTTACGATTTCACCAGAAGAATGAGAATCTATATAATTCAATGGTAAAATTTCTATTTTTTGAAAAGCCTCCGCACGGATATCCCGGACCACATGATAGGTCACTTTATTATTTATGACATTCATGATCCATTGCGCGGCTGCTGTCGCACATACCACAAAAATTCCTTTTATTAGTAATGTCTTGATTCCTGCAAAATCAATTTGTCCATAAATAATATAATCTATGGCATTTCCGATAATAATCGGCATATATAGCGTCAATGCAACAATCATTCCTGCCAAAAGTACTGATATTATCATAAGTCCAATATATTTTTTTACATACCGAAGCACTTTGCGAAGTGTTGTTTTCTTACTCATGCCATCACCTCCCCAATAACCGCAGATTTCTCATGAATTTGAGGGGTTCGATATTGAGAATCATAAATCTCACGGTAAACTTCACAGGTTTGCAGGAGTTCCTCATGGATACCCTTTCCTACCATTTTGCCATCCTCTAATACCAGAATCTGGTCTGCATCTTTGATGGCTGAAGTTCTCTGCGATACAATAAATACGGTTGGTTTATAAGGAAGCGCACGGATTGCAGCACGTAGCTTTGCATCCGTCGCCATATCCAATGCCGATGCACTGTCATCTAAAATTAAAATCTCCGGTTTCTTGATTATTGCACGTGCAATAGTCAAACGTTGACGCTGTCCACCAGATAAATTCTTACCTCCTTGTGCAATATCTGCTTCCAACCCACCTTTTGCCTGCACAATATCCTCTGCCTGCGCCACACGGATTGCCTCCCACATCTCTTCCTCGGTCGCATCCTTTTTACCAAAGCGCAGATTACCTGCGATGGTTCCTTTGAACAATACCGCTTTCTGCAATACCATTCCAACTAATTCCGTGAGTACCTCTGCGGAATAATCCTTTACATTTATACCCTTTATCCTGACCTCACCTTTTGAAGCATCATAAAAGCGTGGAATCATATTGACTACTGAACTTTTACCGGAACCGGTACCACCTATGATACCGATAATTTCACCTTTTTGTGCTGTAAAATCAATATCCGTAAGTGTTTCCTCTGCTGCCCCTTGATAATTGAGAGACACATGCGAAAAGGTTACTGTTTCCTGTGTTTCTGTTCCTGACTCTCCCAGCCTGTATTCCATGGAACTTTTCATTTCAAATACATCGGCAATACGATTTCCACTGGCAACACCTTTATTTAAAGTTATAATCAGATTTGCTAGCTTGATTAATTCTACTAAAATCTGTGACATATAGTTATAAAGTGCAATTACCTGTCCCTGCGTCAGAATACCGGCATCTACCTGCATCGTGCCTGTCCAGATTAATCGTAAAATGGCAATGTTAATAATCACATAGGTCACTGGATTCATCAGAGCAGAAATGCTCCCGGATTTTTTCTGCTGCTTCGTAAGCATTTCATTTCGTTTCGTAAATCGTTCTATCTCTTCCGTTTCTTTACAGAACGCACGAATAACGCGAACACCCATGAGGTTTTCACGTGTCAGACTCAGAACCTGGTCAAGTTTCTGTTGTACACTTTTCATCATCGGAATATTGACTAATGTAATGCTGAAAACTACCAGCAGTAATAATACAATCGCAACAACGAAAAGCAGTGCGGATTTAAAATCAATGGTGAATGCCATAATCATGGCTCCAAATACAACAAATGGGGAACGTAAGAATAAACGCAAAACCATATTTACCCCGTTTTGTGCCTGATTAACATCACTCGTCATACGTGTAATCATCGTGGAAGTTCCAAGTGTATCTATCTCTGTAAAAGAAAAGCTCTGAATATGTGCAAACAGGGCATGGCGCAAACGTGTGGCAAAGCCAACCGCTGCCTTTGCAGCATAGAATTGAGCAGTAACCGAAGCAATCAGCCCAATAACTGCAAGCAAAATAAGCACTCCGCACATTTTATAGATATAATTTTTATCCCCATTTGCAATCCCCACATCAATAATTGCTGCACATACAAGGGGTACAATTAATTCAAAGGATGCCTCCAGCATCTTAAATAAAGGTGCCAGAATACATTCCTTTTTGTAATCCCTTAAATAAATCAATAATTTTTTCATGTTTGACCTCTGTGATATATTATGATTTTAATAGTATAGCACATATGATATTAATTTTCATGTGCTACATTTTGTATATTTTCACCAAAAACAGCTACACTATATTTAACAATATATTATTCCTATCGCTACACAGATTAACATTTGTTTCATATAAACTTTGTATAATCTAACTGAATGGATGGTGATGAATATGGAAAGTTCAATACTTCCTGCCAAATTAAGGGAATTACGAAGAAGCTACGGGTATACGCAAGATTATGTAGCTTCATTTCTAGGTGTTGTCAGACAAACCTATTCACACTATGAAACTGGCAAGCGTACCCCGAACCCTGAATCCCTTTATAAACTGGCAGGCTTATACCGAATATCAGTCGATGACTTAATGCAGTTTACTCTATCACTTGATAAAAATATATATTATGATGCTCCCAGTCCTACAAAATCCGGGCAGCGTCTTGCCGATTATGTTGCTTATATGAATAATCCGGATAATATGAAAAAATGCAAATCACTGAGCGAATACGAAAAACGTCTTTTATATTATTTTGGGAAATTATCAGAATCCGATAAAAAAGAAATTATTGAATTTACGAAAATAAAAGCAGGAAAAGAACTATTATAGGTAGTCGTTCTTTTCCTGTTTTTGCATAGTATAATAATAAAAGAAGGTTTTAGGAGAATCATGGATTTTTTTAATGAAGCCAGTAATGCAGTTATCGAAAATATTCGTTCCGAACGCCAATCCTCATTTGTCACAATCACTTATACCACCAATCAGGGATGTTGTAATAATCAACAAACGGTTACACTAATCGTAACAGATCAGACAATCATTAGAGATGAGCAGAATCGTATCGTCTCTGCAAGAGAACTGGAAAAAGGTATGGTGATTGATGCCTTGTTTTCCTCTGCAATGACAAGGAGTATTCCGCCTCAGGCACAGGCATTTCACATTCGAATTGTAAGTCGCCCTGCAACGCGTGATGTGTCCGAAGGAAGAATCATTCAGATTGATACTAGGAATCAATTTATAGTTACTATAAATGATAATTTATCTTCTAGGATACGATTTAATATTACTCCAGATACCATTATTCGCGACTTCTTCGGGAGAAGAATTGAACTTAGGAATCTGGCATTAGGTCTGAAGGTTCGTGTAGAACATGCAAACTTTATGACAGCAAGTATTCCACCACAGACTACTGCTTATGTGATACAGGTAATACGGTAAATGTAAGAAGCACCAGGTGTTCTATTTGCCTGGTGCCTCTTTTAATCCTGCGTTCCCTCCTTCTACTATTGGCTATTTCATTGACCTTTATTTAATTTTTCGCTATACTGAAACAACATATTTAACACTTACTCATCGAAAGGAGACACCTATGATTAACCAAAAGGAACTGCATTTGCTCCATAAAGGTTTACTCTTTTGGGATAAGCTCACACAACCGGAAAAAGAGTTACTGAATTTGAGTGCCAACTCTGTTCATTTTAATAAGGGACAATCCATACACTGTGGCGAAACTGAATGCATCGGTCTTCTTATCGTAGAAAATGGAAGTATCCGAACCTATATTACCTCAGAAGAAGGCAGAGAAGTCACTCTCTTCCGGTTACAGGCTGGTGACATTTGCATCCTGTCTGCATCCTGCGTTCTGGAAACCATAGACTTCGATGTTTCTGTGGATGCTGAAACAGATTGCGATTGCATTCAAATCAGTGCACTCACTTTATCCCGCCTTTTTTCTGAGAATGTATATGTAGAATTATTTTCCTATAAATTAGCTACGGAACGTTTTTCCGATGTTATGTGGGTCATGCAGCAGCTTCTATTTACCAGATTTGATAAACGACTGGCTGCTTTCTTACTTGATGAATCCAGCAAACTCAACACACCCGATATTCGACTGACTCACGAAGAAATTGCCCGGTATCTGGGTTCCGCAAGAGAAGTTGTGTCAAGAATGCTAAAATATTTTTCAAAAGAGGGATATGTTACTCTTTCACGTGGCGGTATTCACATTGCTGATAAGGATTCCCTTCGTGGGTTATTATAAAGACTGGGACATCAAAAAAATTCCCAGTCTTTCTTTTATATAAATAGATTCACATTTGACTCTTCCGCGTCTCCCAGATAGGAGGCAACTCCAGCATATTCCACTCCGGCAATTAACTCTTCCCTGGTAATTCCCATAATATCCATGGACATGGTACAGGCAACCAGACGAATTCCACTGTCCAATGCATGCTTCATCAGTGTTTCCAATGAATCCACATTCTTATCATTCATGACCTTTTTCATCATGGCAGTTCCCATTCCAGCCATATTCATTTTGGATAATTTAAGCTTCTGACTTCCTTTTGGCATCATTGCTCCAAACATTTTATCCATAAATGGTTTTTTTACCTTTACACCATTCGATTTGCGTAGCGCATTCAGTCCCCAAAAGGTAAAGAACATCGTGACTGGTCTTCCCATAGATGCTGCTCCATTTGCAATAATGAAGGATGCCAATACTTTATCCAGATCCCCACTAAATACAATTAATGTCTTGCCTTCCGGCAGTTTTTCTTTACCCAAGCTGGTCAAGTTACCGTTTTCCGCTCCCTTTTTGATATAAACAATATTTTCCTTATTGATGCGTTCTGTTTTAACCAGAGTATTCCCAGTTCTTCTGCACCATGCATCAATATCTGACGCAAATCCCATATCCGTTGCAGATACCTTCAGAATCTCTGATTCCTCCATTGTACAAATAGCTTCGTGTACCTTCATAATTGGTCCTGGACACTGTAATCCACAACAGTCAAGAAGCTTAATATCTCTGCTTGTCACAGGTTTTTCTTCCTTTTTGTTCTGTTCCTGCTGTGTTTTTTCACTATAATGCATAGATTTATAGAATGCAGTTCCTCCCGATAAGACAGCAACTCGTTCAAATCCATTTTGCATTAATATTCTTGCCGCATTGTAGGAGCGAACCCCCACCGCACAATAAGGTACAATCATTTTACTTTTGTCAAGCTCCCCTAACCGATTACGGAGCTGTCCAAGCGGAATATGATAGGAGCCTGGAATAGAAAATACCATTCGTTCCATATCTTCTGTTACATCCAGTACCACAATATCTTCTTTTTCCAATTCATCCCACTCTATAAATTGAACCAATCCCTTACTTACATTTTCCGCCACGAATCCTAGCATATTGATGGGATCCTTTGCTGAGGAAAAAGGTGGTGCATACGCAAGCTCTAATTCCTCCAGGTCATAGATGGTGCCATTCAGCCGCATGGTAGTAGCCAGGATATCAATGCGCTTGTCCACACCATCCTGCCCAACAATCTGCCCTCCAAGAATTCTGCCTTCTTTTTCAAATAGTAATTTCAAGGTAATTGGAGTTGCCTCTGGATAATATCCCGCATGTGATTTTTGATTAATGAGTGCAGTAAAGTAATCCTGACCCTTTACTTTCCCCATTCCTATGAGCTGCTTTTCATTCAATCCAACGCTAGCCGCATTCAGATCAAATACCTTTGCTACAGCTGTTCCCAACGTACCCTTATATTTCTTGTGATCCCCGCATAAATTATCCGCTAGGATTCGTGCCTGTTTATTTGCAGGCCCTGCGAGAGAAATCATTGTCTCTTCCTTCAATACGTAATGCTCTACACCAATGGCATCTCCTACGGCGTAGATATCCTTTATGGATGTTTGCAGATATTCATCCACCACAATCCCTTTTCTATGATTTAATTGTATTCCAGCTTTTGCCGCAAGCTCACTGTTAGGTCTTACGCCAATGGACAGAATAACCATATCCGCTTTTACAGTGTTTCCGCTATTCAATTCAATTCTGGTCAAGCCATTTTCCGTATGAAATTCTTTTACTCCATCCCCCAGAATCAAGTCTACATGATTCATTATCATGTTTTCGTGAAGAAGGTTTGCCATCTCTTTATCAAGTGGTGCCATGACCTGATCCTGCATCTCTATTATGGAAACCTGAAGCCCTGCCTTATGAAGGTTTTCTGCCATTTCAAGACCGATAAAGCCTCCTCCAATAACAGCCGCGGTTCTGGGGCGTTTTTCCTGCAGGTATTTCTTTATCACATCTGTATCCGGAATTGTCCATAAGGTAAATATATGCTCTCCATCAATGCCCGGAATCGGTGGCTTGATGGGTGAGGACCCTGTGGCAATCACCAGATGATCATAACTTTCCTCATAGCTTTCACCTGTTTTCAGATTTTTTACTACTACCTTTTTTTCATCAGGTAAAATTGCTGTGGCTTCGTTCGAAATTCTAACATCTATATTAAATTTATTTTTCATTGCCAGTGGCGACTGTAACAAAAGTGCATCCCTGTTTTTTATAGTATCCCCTATATAATATGGCAATCCACAGTTTGCATAAGAGATGTAAGCTCCTCTTTCAAGCAAAATAATTTGCATTGCTTCGTCTCTACGTCTTAGTCTTGCAGCAGCCGTTGCTCCTCCTGCAACTCCACCAATAATTATTGTCTTTTTTGCCATAATCTTCTCCTTTTTGCTTCAAAGTCCATTTCGCAGGTATCTGTAATAGATTATAGCTGTTTTTTTATTTTTTATCTGTAACCTTGTCACAGAACAATATGTTCCAGATTTTTGTTCAAATCAAACACACAGATTGGAGTGATAATCATGAAGTCTACAGCTACCACGATTGATGAATATATTTTGCAATACCGGATATCGACAGAGCATACATTGAATTTCCTTATGATGGCAGTCTAGTGCGAATGCAGACCTCCTGTCATATTATCGGGATTACCACCGTATTGGCAAGTCACCGTTATGACATCTATACTCGCATCTTCAAAACCAAGAGGCGTACAGGGATTTACTACAAATTTACAATCCAGGTATCTTTCTCTGATGGCGGCAATCATATTTCAGAAATGTCCACCCCAGAAGCATTGACTCTCTCCTTTTTGGAAAGTTCTCCAAGCAGATCATTCAGTGAAACCATTTGTATCCCTACACATTACATTTCACTACTTTCTGTAAAAAAAGAGTTGCGGAAACTGCAACCCATTTTTGAATAGCAGATTGCAATCCTCTATTATAAGTAAATATTAACATATAATGCAGTTTACGTTATCCAGCATATGCTGTAGTATGACTGGCTATCACACCAATAATTTGGCATAATGAAACCAAACCCATACAATAAAAATAAACTTGTCGGAGTGTTAAATTGAAAAAGGAACATAAGATTGTGGAGCAGATATACGCGGCACAAAAAAACGTTTTATTTGCAGATGATTTTATACGTCAGTACTTACCATTTATTAAATCAGAAACGGCTTCTTTCCTGAACCACGTTTCTCTGGAAGGATTGGATGACGAGCTGGGCATTGCCATGCTTGCATTTTATGAAGCTATGATGGATTACCGGAAGGAAAAAGGAAATTTTATAAGCTTTGCCACAACATCAATTCGTAATCGTCTAATTGACTATTATCGGAAGGAAAAGAAACACAAGGGTATTGTTTCGCTAGACCACTCTATTGATGAAAAGCAGTCCAGCCAATGTTTACTAGATCTATTGGAAGTTTCAGAAAATGCGTACGATAAGCTGATAGAACGTGCTACCACAAAAAAGGAAATGGAAACTTTTTCTATACAGCTTGCAACCTTTGGTCTATCACTTACCGATGTGTCAGAAAATTGTCCAAGACAGGAACGAACATTGACCGCATGTATGAAGGCTTTAGCGTTTGCTAAGGAGAATTCAGCAATTATGGAAGAATTGTTACATAATAAAAAGTTACCCCTTCGACAGTTGGCTGACGGAGCTGGCATATCCCGTAAGACTTTGGAAAGACATCGAAAATATATGATAGCAATAATGTTGGCATATACGAATGGATACGAAATTATTCGTGGGCATCTGTATCAAATCAGAAAAAAGGAGGTGCCTGCACAATGAGTTATTTAATCATGGAATGTCATATGGGATATGCAATTGCGCTGGATAGTGAGGGCCGATTTATCAAAGTAGCGAATCTCAATTATGAAATTGGACAAATTGTTTGCTCCGTTGTTGTAATGAAAAATCCAGTGAAAAGTAATAACCTACTTTATTATCGGAGTATAGCAGCTATATCTGTCGCAGTGTGCATGTGTATCGTCGCGTTGTGTATCTGGCAAACGTTATTTATTTCCTATGGATTTATTCAAATACGAATTAATCCTGAGATAAAAATGAGTGTAAATCGCATGGATTATGTCGTACAGTTAGAGGGGCTGAACGAAGATGGACAACTACTGATAAAATCCTATGCATATCAATGGAAAAAAACAGAACAGGTGACAGATGAACTGGCAGACATTGCCATCAAAAAAGGCTATCTGGCACAAAATGGATTTATTTATCTGCAAGTAGAATCCAAACATGAAAAGTGGAAAATTTCAACGGAAGAAAGACTGCTGTCAGAGCTTCGCCATCACGTGAATAAAAGTGTTACCATTACTGCTGATGAAGCAGAAGCAACAGAAAAGAAAGAACCCGAGCTTCCAAAGAAACCTGTTAACTTATATATGCCCCACTATACAGAAAAAAAGAGCCCTGAATCAGTAGATACCTCCCCTCAAAATGAATACACAGTTAATGATAAAAATGAGGAAAAAGATGAGTCTGACAATGATGGCTCTGATGATGACTCCGATGATGATGACTCCGATGATGATGACTCTGATAATGATGATTCATAAAAGCTACGAATACGACCCCGCTTTTTTAAATATGCTTCCGTATACTATCTATATAAAAAATAAACCTATACATGAGGAAGTTGGAAGAAATCTTTCAACCCCTCCATTTGTACGCGACCAAAGGTCGCAGATGGGAGCTGAAAATGAAAATTTTTAAACGAGTACTATTTGTAAGTGCACTACCATTTCTTGTATCATCTACAATGACCGTACATGCAGTTGCACCAGGCACCATACCAGCCATTCCATTAATTCCAAAACCGGTAGCCGGTAGTTCTATTGATGTGGAAAAGGCAAAAGAAAGTATTTTAACACGCTTTGGACTCGAGAGTACCAGGGTCACAGAATGGGAGTGGGAGCTCGATGAAGGTATCTATGAGATAGAACTTGTTATGGGTATTTCTTTCCCCAGGTTTCTTCAAATTCATCCAGATTTGCCAACGCCGTTTCTTCTGTAGGCGCCTGGTATACCTGCTTTAAATCCTTAACAAATGCTTTTAGATCCTTGTAGTTCACAAACTTTGTAGAATACCTAACCTGATGAACGATACACCGCTGCTATGGCATCCCCAAATCCGATTAGTCCATCTACTGATACAATCATGATATCTTCAACACCACGGTTCTTGATTTCGTAAAGAACACCAAGCCAGTATTTTGCACTTTCATTTCCTCCTACCCAAAGCCCCAGGACTTCTTTTTGACCGTTCAACTTAATTCCGATTGCTACATAAACAGCTTTCTTTATGGTCTGCCTATCCTGTCTTACATGAAAATGAACCGCATCCATAAATACCACTGCATACTTTTTCTCAAGAGGTCTATTTTGCCATTCCTTCGCAATTGGCAGAATTCTGTCTGTCATATGGGAAATCATTTCTGCAGAGGCATCCACACCATAGACAGTCTGGAGATGTGAAGAAATATCTCTGGTGGTCATTCCTTTTGCGTACATGGACAATACCTGATCTTCAATATTTGAAATATTGGTCTGATTCTTCTTAACTGCCTTTGGTTCGAATTCACCTTTTCTGTCTCTTGGAATAATTTGGAATAACCAAGCTGCTCATCCATCTCTGCCTCCAACATACCCTGCATGGTATCGCCAAGCAAATCTTTGAGCATATCCTGTACATCTGATGCTTCTTTGAGGTTGTAATGCTCAATAAGACTATTGATGAACGCTTTGCGTTCCGGTGAAAGTTTTCTTTGTCTTGCCATAAAAATATCCTCCTGGATTAATATTTATTTTAACATCAATCCAAGAGGATACATACTCTTTATCCTATATTCGGTTTACACAAAATTCTTTACGGTCTCGAGCAGATGCCATTACCTTAGAGAACATCTACACCCTGTTGGCAAACTTTAATAAGGTATATGACAAAATCAGCGATGAAGAGAAAAAATCCCT
>JAQUYA010000106.1 GCA_028692055.1 Lachnospiraceae bacterium
TTATGGCATTCATCAAATTATCAGAGGGCGCTAACGAAGAAGTTTGGAATGTATTAGGATTTGACCCGGTAAATACAGAAGTATGGGCAAATGCAGAGTTAACAGAAAATCCAGAAAATCAGTTTGTAGCATATTTCAAGAACCCACCATTTGAAGCATTAAATGCAATCAAAGAAAATATTGGTTCTATCCAATTTGTAACAAATGAAAAAGCACCATCTATCAATAATGAATTCTGCAACGTAACCTTGAATAATATCTTTGAAAATGGTATGGATGTACAGGAAGCGTTAGATGAATCCCAGGCAACTCTGGAGAATGAGTTCCAATAAAATGAGGAATGGAAATAGAAATAGAAATAGAAATTTCATATAGAAACAAGTTATAAAAATATAGCACTATAGATATGAGATGCAGGCAGGCTAGCTGCATCTCATATCTATATGTAAACGACCATAACTGATAAGATTTTGATAAGAGAGGAGTAGCTATTATGTTAAAAAAATTCTTTTATTCACAAAAAATAGCTCCTTATGTGTTTGTACTACCGTTTGTAATTACTGTACTTTTATTTTGGATTGCACCAATTAGTAATGGTGTATTACTTAGTTTTCAAGATGTATTAAAAGATGAATGGGTTGGCACGAAAAACTATACCCGTCTGCTATCAGACAAAATATTTTTGAAAGCAATACTGAATAGTTTAAAATATATGTTAGGAACTCTTGTATTATTGATTCCGTTCCCGATGCTCTTTGCCAGCCTGCTGAATAGTAAGCTAATGGTAAAAGCAGATTTCTTTAAATCCATTTATTTCCTTCCGGCACTTACTTCGGTAGTGGTAGCTGGTACGATTTTCAGATTGATGTTTGGAGAGGCTTCCGGTTCCCTTGCCAATCAGGTACTGCTTGCAATCGGACAATCCCCGATTAAATGGCTCAAAGGACCATGGACCTCTTATGCAATCCTTTTACTAATTGCCTGCTGGAGATGGACCGGCGTTAATATTTTGTATTTCTTAGCAGGGCTGCAGAGCATCCCAACAGAACTTTATGAAGCAGCTTCGATAGATGGAGCCAGTAAATGGCAGCAGTTTAAGAATATTTCCATGCCATTGGTAAAACCAACGACCGTTTATGTATTAACCATTAGCATCTATGCAGGATTATCTATGTTCCTGGAAAGCTATATGGTTTTCAAAGGCAATAACTCGCCAAATAATATCGGACTTACTATAGTGGGTTATTTATATCGCCAGGGTATTGAAAAGAGAGCAATGGGGTATGCGTGTGCAGTTGGTATTGTATTATTGCTGTGTGTAATGATTGTAAACCTGATACAGTTGAAAGTAACGGGAACCTTCGATAAGGAGGAAAAATAATATGAATTCAGTTAAAAAGAAAAATAAAGCCGCTACCATAGCTATGGTTATTTTATTTAGTTGCCTGGCAATATTAATTATTTTACCGGTTTATGTACTTTTTACAGCAAGTTTTAAGCCGGGCGGAGATTTATTGCAGTATGGATTAAACCTGAATTTGAACCTTTCCCGTTGGAGTCTGGACAATTATAATTTACTGTTTTTTGGTAAACATGACTATTGGATATGGTTTATGAATAGTATTCTGTTAACGGTTGTAACCGTAATTGCCACATTACTCATCAGTGCATTTGTAGGTTATGGATTTGCAGCTTATGAATTTAAAGGTAGAAATGTACTTTTTGTAATTGTACTGATTATTTTATCCATTCCATTAGAAGTAGTTATGCTTCCACTGTATAAACAGATGTCTACCTGGAAAATGATGGATAGTTATGCTGCAATTATGCTGCCTTTCGTAGCACATGCATCGACGATTTTCTTCTTTAGGCAGTATTTGCTGGGCATTCCCAAATCCCTGCTGGAAGCAGGCAGAATCGATGGCGCGACAGAATACGGTATCTTTTTTAAATTAGTATTTCCAATTATGAAGCCGGCATTTGCTGCAATGGCAATTTTAAATGGCATGAATGCCTGGAATAATTATTTGTGGCCATTGCTTGTTATCAGAAGCGCAGATAAATATACATTAACACTGGGACTGAACACCTTGATTAACCCTTATGGAGATAATTACAGCCTGTTGGTTGTAGGTTCTTTCTTCTCCATTATTCCGATTTTCGTATTATTCATATGCTTCCAGAAATACTTTATTGAAGGTATGACAGCCGGAGCAGTAAAAGGATAAATGCAGGGAAGCAGCTAAATAAATTACTGGAGGAAAGAGAATGAGCAAACAAATAGAACGCAAAGCAAAAATGATTGTAGATAAAAGCTTTCAAATCGCTGAAATTGACAAAAGGGTATATGGTTCCTTTATTGAACATCTGGGACGTGCCGTATACACAGGAATCTATCAGCCGGGACATGTAACGGCTGACGAAGAAGGATTTCGTAAGGATGTATTAGAACTGGTGAAAGAATTGGAAGTACCAATTATTCGTTATCCGGGCGGTAATTTTGTATCGAATTTCTTTTGGGAAGACAGTGTTGGACCAAA
This sequence comes from Lachnospiraceae bacterium, assembly GCA_028692055.1. Taxonomy (GTDB): domain Bacteria; phylum Bacillota; class Clostridia; order Lachnospirales; family Lachnospiraceae; genus SZUA-378. The sequence continues at coordinate 2,541 of JAQUYA010000106.1, forward strand.
GGAAAATAGAAAAAAACGTTTGGAATTGGCTTGGAGAAGTTTGGAAACCAATGAATTTGGATTAAATGAATTTGCAAAATGGTCTGAAAAAGCAGGCTCCGATATTATGATGGCAGTAAATCTCGGAACAAGAGGAATTGCAGATGCCTGCAATTTATTAGAATACTGTAATCATGAGTCTGGAAGCTTCTACAGCGATATGCGTAAGGAGCATGGCATAGAGAAGCCATATAAGATTAAGACCTGGTGCCTGGGAAATGAAATGGATGGTCCTTGGCAAATCGGACATAAGACAGCAAAAGAATACGGCCGCCTTGCCGAAGAAACAGCAAAAGCAATGAAACTGATTGATCCTTCGATTGAACTGGTGAGCTGTGGAAGCTCGAATGTCGAGATGCCGACTTTCCCAGAGTGGGAAGCTACAACATTAGATGCAGATTACGATTATGTGGATTATATTTCGTTACATAATTATTATGGAAATGCAGAGAATGATACCGCAGATTTTCTGGCAAAAACAATGGATTTAGAGAATTTCCTTCATACGGTGATTGCCACCTGTGACTATATTAAGGCAAAAAAGAGAAGTAAGAAAACGTTGAACTTAAGTTTCGACGAGTGGAATGTATGGTTTCATTCCAATGCAGCAGATGATGACATTATGACCAATCATCCATGGCAGGTAGCACCGCATTTATTAGAGGATTTATATACCTATGAAGATGCGATTCTGGTTGGATTGATCCTGATTACCTTTTTGAAACATGCAGACCGTGTAAAAATGGCATGCCTCGCACAGTTGGTAAATGTAATTGCTCCAATTATGACAGAAGAAAATGGAGGAGCCTGGAAACAGACAATATTCTATCCATTCATGCATGCTTCTAAATATGGACGCGGTGTTGCATTGCAGCCGGTTATAAATACGACAAAGCACGATACCAAGACACATACCGATGTAACAGATATTGAGTCAGTAGCTGTTTACAATGAAGAAAAAGAAGAGGTAACGATTTTTGCGGTAAACCGTAATGTGGAAGAAGAGGTATTCTTTGAAGCAGATATGCGTGGCTTTGAGGGTATGAAGGTGCTGGAATATTCGGTATTGGAAAATGATGATAAAAAGGCAGTAAACGCGATTACCGGTGAAAAGGTAACGCCAAAAGCAAAGACTGATTTTACATTTCAAGATGGTATTTTCGAAACCAATATGAAGGATTGTTCCTGGAATGTGATTCGATTCGGAAAATAGAAAACAAAACAGGTAGGACAGGTTCCTGTTTTCTACAATCAAAATCCTGAGAAACATTTTTCATATGCTTCTCAGGATTTCTTATTTTACAAATTTTATAATGCAAGGACTTCTTCTGCCAATGCGGTTGCGTCTTCAATACAACCAGAGCAGGAACGAAGAACCTTTCCACTTTCGATACCTTTCAGGTCTTTGCAAAGTAAAGCACCATTTTTGTCTTCAAATTTTTGTACGATTTCTTTACTTAATTGATAGGTAGCACCTTTACTTTTTTCGCCTTCCAGATTAGCCGTACTATTCTTGAATCCAGCGACCATGACTGCACCAGAAACTGCACCACAGGTGCATTCCATGCAACCCATGCCAAGACCAAAGCCTTCACCGGCTTTGAAAAGAGTCGATTCTGGAACACCTAATTCGTTAGCGAATGCACAAGCGACAGCCTGACAGCAGTTATAACCTTTATCGTGATTTACAATAGCAAGTTCTTTTTTATTCAAAATAAATTCTCCTTAATAAGTCATAGCTTTTTCTTCGCCATTCAGTACACGAAGTGCACCTTGTGTAAGTGCCAGTAATTCATCTTCGCCAGGATAAACAGTAAATGGAGCAATCCATTCTGCAGATTCCTTTAATGCAGCAACAACTGCTTTGTCATAAGCAATACCGCCGGTAACAATAATCTGGTCTACTTTTCCTTTTAAGACACAAGCCATAGAACCAATATTTTTTACCATTTGACGAGTAAAAGCATCACGTACTTCTGCAGCGTGGGCATCTCCGTTATCTACCATTTTTTCGACATCACGCATATCGTTGGTGCCAAGGTAGGCATTGAAACCACCTTTGCCAACCAACTTGCTATATACTTCTTTTTCCGTATACTTTCCGCTAAAGCACATCTTAACAAGTGCACCACTTGGAACAGCACCAGCTCTTTCTGGAGAGAAGGCACCATCGCCATCAAGCGCATTGAAGATATCGATAACGCGTCCGCATTTATGTGCACCAACCGATACACCACCACCCATGTGGACAACGATTAAATTCAGTGAATCATAAGCTTTTCCATTTTCCTTTGCAAATCTTTTCGCAACCGCTTTTTGATTTAAAGCATGGAATACAGAGGTTCTAGGTAATTCTGGAACGCCGGAATATCTGGAAATTGGCTCCAACTCATCCACAACAACGGGGTCAACAATATAAGAAGGAACCCCGATGGAATCACCGATTTCTCTTGCCAGGATACCGCCTAAGTTAGAAGCGTGCTGCCCCTGTTTACCGATTTTCAGGTCTTCCAGTAAATCGTCGGTTACAGCATAGGTACCGCCTGGAATTGGCTTTAACATACCGCCGCGGCCAACCACAACGTTCAGTGATTTTATATCAAAATCTTTTTCCTTTAATAAGGAAAGAATAATATCTTTACGAAAATCTTTTTGGTCAACGATAGAAGCATATTGAGCGATTTCTTCTGTTGAATGACGTAAGGTTTCCTCAAACAATAAAGTTTCATCTTCAAAAACACCTATTTTTGTAGAAGTAGAACCTGGATTAATAATTAAACTTTTCACAGACATGATAAAATTTCCTTTCTATTCTATAATTTGTAATTAATTTATTTTTCCTGCAACAACTGAAGCAAGAGCGATGGAGTTTACTTTGACTTCAAATCCGTCAGAACGTGAAGTCAGGATAACAGGTGCAGAGGTTCCGAGTAAAATGTTACCATTTTTAACGTTGGCAGTTGCAACTAATAATTTATATGTAATGTTACCGGCATCAATATTAGGGAATAAAAGAATATCTGCATGTCCGATAACCGGATTGGTAATACCACCCTTATGTTTTGCCGCTTCTTCAGAAATAGCTAAATCCATGGATAAAGGACCATACACGATACAATCCTTGATTTCACCGCGCTCATTCATTTTAGTGAGTTCATCAGCATCTACCGTTGGCTGCATTTTTGGATTAACAACTTCAACGGCGCAGATAGGTGCAACCTTAGGAGTTTCAATGCCACATACACGTGTCATTTCTACACAGTTATTAATAATATTGACCTTTTGTTCCAGATTTGGATAGGTATTAAATGCAACATCTGTAAAGAATAACAAGTGATCCATTCCTTTAATTTCAAATACACACACATGTGACATCATTTTGTCAGTTCTAAGTCCTACTTCCTTATTTAATACACTTTTTAAGAATGTTTTGGAATCAATAAGACCTTTTAAGAGAATATCTGCTTTTTTATCATGTACTAATTCAACTGCTTTTAAGGCAGCTTCTGCTGGATCTTCTATATTTACAATTTCGAAACCAGCTAAATCCATATGAATTTCTTTTGCAACTTCTTTGATCTTTACTTCGTCACCAACTAAGATGGCGTTTGCAATTTTACGCTCTTTTGCAGCTTTTACAGCTTCTAACACAGCTTCGTCCTGCGCTACTGCAACAGCGACTGTTTTCATGTCACATTCTGTAACCTTTGAAATTAAATCGTCAAAACTTTTACTCATTTGCTTGCACCTCATACTATTGTTTTTATATATTTTTACTTATAAATCCGTTCGTTAAAATAATAACACTTCTTATAGTAAAGGTCAAGAACAAGAGCGTGCTATAAACACGCTAAAATATGTAAGAATAGTTGAATTTGCACCATATATCTGTTACAATGATAGATAGTTTTTGGGGAAAAATCAGATGTATCCCTACTTTTGTAACATGAACAGGAGTTAGCAATGAAGATTATCGAAAAAGTATTTGGAACACACAGCACAAGAGAACTAAGAAGAATTGAAGCTACCGTAGAAGCGATTGAAGCGTTACGCCCATCTATGATGGAATTAACGGACGAGCAATTAAAAGATAAAACAATAGAATATAAGAAAAGAGTGGCAGATGGAGAGTCTTTAGACAGTCTGTTACCGGAAGCTTTCGCAACCGTTCGTGAAGCAGCTAGAAGAGTTCTGAATATGGAACATTATCCGGTACAGTTGATTGGTGGAATTATCTTGCATCAGGGGCGCATTGCCGAAATGAAAACAGGTGAAGGTAAAACACTGGTATCTACATTGCCGGCATATCTGAATGCATTGGAAGGAAAAGGCGTACATATTGTTACCGTCAATGACTACCTTGCAAAGCGTGATGCGGAATGGATGGGACAAGTACATGAGTTTCTCGGACTAAGGGTCGGTATTGTATTAAACGACTTGAAATCAGAAGAACGTAAAGAACAGTATAATTGTGATATTACGTATGTTACGAATAATGAACTTGGCTTTGATTACTTAAGAGATAATATGGTTATCTATAAGGAGCAGCTGGTTCTGCGTGATTTACATTATGCAATCATTGATGAGGTCGATTCCGTATTAATTGATGAGGCAAGAACCCCATTGATTATTTCCGGACAAAGTGGAAAATCAACAAAATTATACGAAGCATGTGATATTCTTGCAAGACAGCTCAAACGTGGTGCCGATATGGAAGATTTGTCGAAGATTGATGCCATCATGGGTGTAGAGCAAGAGGAAACAGGTGACTTTATCGTAAATGAAAAGGATAAAGTAGTAAATCTGACGTTGGAAGGCGTTTCCAAAGTGGAGAGATTCTTCCAAATAGAGAATCTTGCCGACGCAGAAAATCTGGAGATTCAGCACAATATTATTTTGGCTTTGCGTGCCCATAATCTGATGTTCCGCGATCAGGACTATGTAGTAAAAGACGATCAGGTATTGATTGTAGATGAATTTACCGGGCGTATTATGCCAGGACGTCGTTATTCAGATGGTTTGCACCAGGCAATTGAAGCGAAGGAACATGTAAAGGTCAAGAGAGAAAGCAAAACTTTAGCCAATATTACATTCCAGAACTTCTTTAATAAATTTGAGAAAAAAT
>JAQUYA010000107.1 GCA_028692055.1 Lachnospiraceae bacterium
CTATACAGTGGATTTCCTTTCCAAGAAACGAGTCAAGAACAACGGCATCGTTCCGCAATATTATGTAGAAAACAGCCATGAGGAGATTATCCCCCGTGACCTTTATATGCGGGTGCAGGAGGAAATGGTGCGAAGAGCGAACCTCCACAGCGGTGCAAAACGGAGGAAGCGGGTATACAGCAGTAAGTACGCTTTATCCAGTATCGTCTACTGCTCAAAGTGCGGTGACATTTACCGAAGAATTGCATGGAATAATCGGGGAAAGCATTCCACAGTCTGGCGGTGCTGTACCCGTGTGGAGCATGGTCCCGGAAAGTGCGATGCGCCGACCAGCCAGGAATTAGAACTGCAGGCGGCAGTGGTAAAGACCATCAACCTTGCACTCGGCAACAGAGACGGCATGCTGGAGGCATTACGGGAAAATATTGATGCAGTCATGCGGCAGGAGGATGAAACTTCGGCGGAGGGAATTAATGCCAAGCTAGAGGAGCTGCAAAAGGAACTGCTGAGATTGGCAAATTCCAAAAAGGACTATAGCAGTGTGGCAGATGAGATAGACCGCCTGCGGGAACTGAAGCAGAATGCATTGACTGAAAGCGCCGAGCGGGAAGGTTTGAAAAAGCGGATTGAGGAGATGCGGGAATTCCTGAACAATCAGACTACAGAGGTATCTGAATACGATGAACAGCTTGTGCGGCGGCTGATTGAGAAGGTCACGGTTTATGAGGAACGGTTTGCAGTGGAATTCAAGTCGGGGATGACGGTAGATGTGGAGAGAGAATAAAATAGTTAGCGAAGTAAGGCACCTTGCAGAAATGTGAGGTGTTTTTTTGATTATTTGTAAATTTTGGGTGAATTATCGAATGAGCATCTTGTGTTTATCAACCAGATAGTTTATAATAAAACGCAAGAGAAGATACAATTTGAATGGAAAACCACTTAGAAATTGACGAGGAGGAAAAGCAATGATTGAATTTTTAAAATTTTTGGGAAAGATAATATCTAAAATTACACTGTCATTTACATATTCCTCAAAAGGGAAAGAGAGTGGTAAAGAAGATAAAGGACAGTCTGTAAATGTGTATGTAAATAATTATGGAAATAATAGCACAAAGAAAATAGGAAAGATAGATATTCTTAGTGGTATTAATAATATATATGCAAACGAATTAGTTGAAGATATAGTTGTAAAAGTTGAATTTTCAGATGGTACTCCGGCGCCCTTTTCAGATATTGAGTTTAGTATTGAAAATATATATGGTCCTGTAATAAAAAAGACAGACAAAGACGGTGTAGTTTCATTTCATAATATCCAGATTAAAGAGGCAGGAAATCATAGGTTTTGTATTAAAGGAACAGAAGGAGTTGTTTATAAAGACTTAATAGTAGTTAAAGATAATCCCGTGAAACTGAAATTCATAAGTCAACCACAAGATGTTGCTTCTAAAGAAGTATTAAATAAGGTGGTTGTGCAGGCTGTATATCAGTCAGGTTCCAAGGCTGAAAATTTGCAAATACAATTAGATATAAGCAGAGATGGTGTGAGTTGGACGGGGACAAGAGTAAAGGACACGAATAAAGAAGGAATAGTGTGCTTTGATAATCTTGTTTTTACTAAGACTGGAAATTATAAGCTAAAAGCGATGTATGAACATACATTTTTATATTCTGAACCATTTCATGTTTTTGCACCGGGAGTCTGTATGGATTTCGAGAAATGCGAGGCAGGTTCTAAGGAAGAAGTAGAAGCGTTTTTGACAGCGTTGTTAGAAAAGCAATCAGAAGGAGATGTAATTAAATATAATGGGGAGGAATATTAAATATGGATATTACATTTAAACCGAAAGAATTAAAGCCGGCAAGGGATAGACAGAATATGAATGTTATATTTCTTGATAAAGAATTTGAGAGAAAAGTTTTATTACACATTGTAACAAATTCGTTGCAAAAGAATATGTCTTCCTGTTTTTTGGCCATAGAAGGTAAAATGGGTGAAGGAAAAACTGTTCAGACAATTAACACCTGTTTTAAACATGGCATTCATCCATATTATTTTTCAAGTTCACAACTGGCAGGAAATTTAGAAGGAGATTCTATAAAAAAGTTAGAGGCTACTTACAATTTTCTTCTAGAACACGGTAAAGAAGATAGTTTTAGTGTAATTATAATTGACGATTTTCATTTGAGTATTGCATCATGTGATGAAAATATTTCAAAAACAGTTAATTCACAAATATTAACGGATTATTTAATTAGCATAGCTGATACAACTAAAGCTACCCCTGGCAAAAAAATTCCTTTTATACTAATCGCCAATACGTTTGATCAGTTATATTCACCACTGACCAGAGATGGAAGAATGAAGTTATTTAAATGGGAACCGTCGAAAGAGCAAAAGAGCAGACTTATATATCAAATGTATAATGATATTTTGATTGGAGGAGTATCTACAGAATTCCGGGAATTTGTAGAAGAAAATATTAACGAGTCACTATCTTTCTTTGGGGAATTGAAGAATGATATTTATACAGATATGATAGAAGAATACATAAAAGAAGAGACGTTTGCAGATTTATATGAAATAATCAAGAAGTTCAATAATGATTTGAGCCTTTATGATAGGAGATTTGTGGAGGTAGATACAATCAAGAGGCTTGCGGAAATTCGCAAATCAGAATATAGAGTTCAAACAGTAGGAGAGAGGTCAAAATGTTAGAAGTAAAAACTGGAATTGACACAGGATTAGATGTAGTGGTAAAACCTAGATTAAATATTTTGTATATGGTCATATATGAGTTGGCAGAGCAATTTGGAGCCAATTCTATCTGCTTAGAAACAATAAGAAAAGGAATATTAGATAAGCAGTACATTAAGAAAATTACTCTTCGTTATTACAATAGAAATAATGAAATTGTGGGTGAAATTTATTTTGAAATTGATTGGGAAAAATACGAAATAAATGCAACAGATGACAAAGGAGCAGAATTCAAAATAAATTGTAAGAAATCTACTTACTCGCAAATTTCTGAAATAGGTGAGGAAATTGTAAAATATGTTAATAAAATGAGACAAGATTTAGATATAGTAGAAATTAAGTGGTGGTATAATACCATTGCATGTAAACCAGGAGATAGAGTTCAAAAAAAAGAAATTGATGAATATTTAGGTTTATCTTCGAGAAAGGAAGATGCTAGTTATAATATTTCACCAGAATTTCAACATAATTTTGAATTGGTATTCGGAATGCTTGATGAATTGACAATTGGAATTAGGCGTAAATGATGTTTTGAAAACTTGGTATATAATAGGTGATTACGAGGAGTAGGATTATTTTTGAGGATCAGAAATGACGACATCTAATATGGTTATAGAATTGTGTAAAAAAATGAATATCAGTATTTCAGAATTGGCTAGGCGTATCGGTCAGTCTCCACAAAATTTCAATAAGAAATTAAAGCGAGGCACGGTTTCTTCTAAAGAGATGGTGGAAATTGCAAGGGCGTTAAATGTTGAATATGAGCAGGTATTTATTTTGCCAGATGGTGAGAAAATCAAATTTGATTAAGACGGAAAAGATGAAATTATGGAGCGAAATTTACTGGTAGGGAACGGCATTAATATTCAGCTTGGTGGAACTGATGCATATTCTGGATATGCGACAATGAATCGTGTTGTTGAAAATATTAAAGCAGGAAAATATACGGCCTTAACCGAAAATTCTTTAACCGTAGATGATCAACTCGAAGTGCTTAATGGGATGGTCAAAGTAATCGATAAAATAAAAGCAGGTAAATGTAGGAATAGAGCTGACGGGCTATTTATGCATATGGAATTGGATAGAATAACAAGAACATACCCCGTCAATAGCAGTATTTCTTCTGTCTTTTTAGAAGATTATTTTTTGGCGTTTGAGATATTCAATAATGGGTTTAGAACCACTGATGGTGAAGAACAAAATGAGGCCTATAGAAAAATTATGTTTACATTTCTGCGTCAGATGATAGTGGATGGAATATATAATGAAGGAGCTATCAACGAGGTGTATAAAAATTTCTATCCAGGAATGAGTACATTTCTTCATAGATTTTCCAATGTATTTTAACGAAATTATGATTATAATTTAGAAAACCTATTAGGAGGTGCAGAAAAAGTATGCCATCTGCATGGCGAATTTGGAAAAATAGCTCCGGAATATGATGATGCGAGTCTGTATTATGCAGCGAATAAAGCAGAGTGTGATGAATTGATATCTAAGAAAGTTTCTGGCATGGATCATGTATACAGTGATGCAGTTATGAGTTGGTCGTGGCTGGATAAGTATGGAGAACTGATTGAACCCGATACCAAGGGAAAGGAAGAACTTTTCAAGTCTATTAGTGGGCAATTGGAAATAGTAGGATTGGCACCAGCAAATGATGAACACCTTTTTTTACTACTTAATAGTAATCCGAAGATTAAGTCTGTTGTGTATTATTATCTGAAAGATGAGGATAGAAACGAATTGCCCCATCATCTTACAAAACCCGTGACTTATAAAAAAGTTGTAAAACTTTGGGACTCTATGAAATAAGCCCTAACTGTTGGCTGTATAGTATAGAGAAAAGTTGATATGTTTCCACCTACGACCGAAGCATTAAAAACAGCGGTGGATTAAGTTGGACGGAGTGCCGGGGCATTTGACATACTTTCTATCCACTCGTGCCAGGCAGATGCCAATTAAGGATAACGTTGTGACATTGCGGATACCGAACGAAGAGCTGAAATATGTCTTTAAGAATGCGATTATTGATTGGTTTGAAAGGACTGTAAGCAAAATAGACAGAAGTAAGATGTTTGAAGCGTTATGGAAGCAGGATGCTGATACGGCACAGACAGAGATATCAAAGCTGTTGCTGAAGTCAATCAGCTATCATGATTTCAAAGAAAGTTTTTACCACGCCTTTGTAGCAGGAATGTTTGCCGGTGCGGACTATCCGGTTGAATCAAATTATGAATATGGAGATGGCAGACCGGATATTGTGGTCAACGACGGTGACAACGATCGAGTGATGCTTTTCGAAGTAAAACATGCAGATAAAAACGAAACAATAGAACATGCTCTACAGGAGGCGATTGCTCAGATTGAGGAAAAACGCTACCTTGAGGGTATTGACGAATTTGAAACAGTAGTATGCTATGGTATTGCATTTAAAGGCAAGAAATGCATCATGCAGCTTTATCCTACAGACAAATAACAACCAACCCCATCAGCTTAAAAGTGTATTCATCAGAAGAAGTATTTGAGCGTTTACAGCAGCATATAGAAGAACTAAAACTAAAAAGACTAGATTGAAGGATAACAAATGGAATATTTATCAGCAGTTCCATACAAACAGGAAATCGTGGTGTTTGTGTCTGTATTTATATTTTTGCAGATCCTGCAGCTTTTATGTGGAAAGAAAAATTGGATACATGATTCATTTTATTTCAGACAAATGGTAATTCTTGTTTTATCAGTATACTTTACAGGAGTTGCACATTATACGTTGCTGCATCGGGATGTAAGTGCTGGTATGAAATACGAATTGTCGCTATTTTGGTCTTACCGGTATGTGGTGGAAAATAGCTCTATCGATTTTTAAAAGAGGTATGGTATAACGTATTGCTGCTTCTGCCGATGGGGTTGCTAATACCATTTTATATGAAGCCGTTTCAAAAGTTACGCTTTACATTTTTGGCAGGGTTATTCATCAGCTGCTTCATAGAAGTGTCCCAGCTAATCTTTCATCTTGGACTATTTGAATTTGATGATATTTTTAACAATACACTGGGCTCATATTTGGGATACAGCATTTATTATTGCGCAGCATGTACCAGAAAAAAGAATCGCAAAAAGTGTTGGTATTTGAAACTGGGAGGCCTGCTCCTTATTGATGCGTGTGTCATAGGCTATTTTTACGGTTTATGGAAAGCAATCGTATGAACTAGATCTATAAACACAGTGCATATTTTAGTGTGATCACAAGCTATGTGCAGGCAAGAGTGAAGTCATTTTCCTTAAGCTGTTGTTTATACTGCAGTAGGTGGGAACTATAACTTGAGGTGTGACGCTATAACAAGCCAAACGTGACCGTTCAGCCTTTTACTTGACGCACAGCTTCCGGGCGGTTGCTCCAGGTATGCTGCATGTGCATTTGCAGAAAACCTAAATATGTTCCGATTGCAAAGCAATCGAGAACACGGAGTCTCGCAGAGACGAAGGCAGTATTTTGTGGAAGCCTTAGATGCTCTTAGCTTTCGAAACAGTACGTGCAGCATACCTGGGGCAGCCGCCCGGAAAGCGTCCTCATTTCAAGGCTGAACTGTAAGTGCGTCCAGAAGGGTGCAACATTTAGTGGGTGGAAATCCCACTTGGAAGGGTGTCAGTCGCACCACCAATAGCGAACCTTGTACACGGCACGGTAACGTGTCGGGTAAAGCGTAGGAAGTTAGACGGTAGGGTCACAAGGCAGTTTAGCCCCGAAATCAGAGAAGTCTGGTGTGACGACGCTGTTTACAGAGTGGAAGTCAGAACGAGTATATCCGTCAACGGCGAGGATATGTTCGGCACCACGGGGTTGGAAGTCAACCATGCCGTACAATGATATTGCATCACCTGGGGAGAGCCTGTGGCATCCATATCAGGCAAGTGTGAAGCCAACAATGTATAAGTGGTATGCCCAACAACGAAAGAAGGAGGGCAAACGAGCCACAGGCAGTCGGATGGCCGGATAGTACCGATGATGGCGGGCAATGCCGCCGGAGGGAAGCCGAGAGGGGTTGTTCCTCACAACCCTGCCATGCAGAGTCATATCGAAAAGGAAACATTATCTATACCCTGAGATAGGAGAAATAATGGAAACGAAACTTGAGAGAATATCACAACGATCAAAAGAAAACCCGGAAATGGTATTTACATCCATCGGGCATTTCATTAATAAAGAAATGCTGAAAGAATGCCATGAGAAAATGGACGGAGACAAAGCGGTAGGAATTGACGGAGTAACCAAAGAGGAATACGGCAGAAAACTGGAAGAAAATCTTGACAAGCTGGTGGAACGGCTAAAGAAAAAGTCGTACCGCCCACAACCGGCAAGGCGGGTAGAAATACGGAAGGAGAATGGAAAGACCAGACCACTAAGTATTTACTGCTATGAAGATAAGCTGATGCAGGAAGCCCTCAGGTGGCTTCTGGAAGCGGTATTCGAACCACATTTCTACGATGAGATGATGGGATTCCGCCCAAATCGAAGCTGTCACATGGCACTCAAGAAACTGAATGTAATGATGGAAAAGTGTCCGACAAACTACGTGCTGGATGCGGATATCAAAGGATTTTTCGACCATATAGACCACGAATGGGCAGTCAAATTCATAGAAAGCAGGATAAAAGACCCGAACATTACCCGACTGGTGCGCCGGATGCTGAAAGCCGGAATAATGAGAGACTTTCAGTATGAAGAGACCGAGGAAGGAAGTGGGCAGGGATCGCTATGCGAAGCTTTGCATAGTTTCTAAGGAAAGAACCGAAGGTGGGTTGAATAAGAGGGCAGCCCTTGTGCCCTCTTATTCAGCACACCTTTGGTTTTTCCGAATTGAACAAAGTCGCGTCTGGTATATGGAGATTCAAAACTTTAC
>JAQUYA010000023.1:0-12044 GCA_028692055.1 Lachnospiraceae bacterium
GATTTACCTACATTACTCTTTCCTGCAAATGCAATTTCGGGATGGATATTCTCTGGTATCGTACTGGTAATTCCACATACCGTTTCCAGATTGACGCTTTTTATAACCATATAAGACTCCTTCTTCTGATAGACCTGCTATCACTTACATAAACAAACGCCACCCGTAGTGGGCAGCGTTTATGAATATAAAATTACTTCGCTTTTTTTAACTTTTCACGATGCACAATTAACGGCTCACTGGTTCCTTCTACTGCACCTTTGGTTATCGTGCAGCTCTCTATCGTATCATCTGATGGAATGCGATACATTAAGTCTGTCATAATTGCTTCCATGATAGAGCGTAAACCTCTTGCTCCGGTTTTTCTTTCCATAGCCTGTTTTGCTATTTCCGCAATCGCATCCGGTTCAAAATGAAGTGATACATCATCAAATTCAAATAATTTTTGATATTGTTTTACTAACGCGCTCTTAGGCTCTTTTAGAATACGAATCAATGCTTTTTCATCTAAGCCTTCTAAGGATACATTAATTGGAACACGACCTACAAATTCCGGAATCAGTCCGTATTTTACCAAATCCTGCGGCGTTACCTTGTGCAGTAACTCTCCAACCTCTGTTTCTGCCTTATCTGTTATCTCCGCATTAAATCCAATGGAGTTATGGTCCAGTCTTGCTTCTACTATTTTTTCCAAACCATCGAAAGCTCCACCGCAGATAAACAGGATATTACTCGTATCTATCTGGATTAACTCCTGATGTGGGTGTTTTCTGCCACCTTGTGGTGGTACTGATGCTACGGTTCCTTCTATAATTTTAAGAAGTGCCTGTTGTACACCTTCACCTGATACATCTCTGGTAATTGATACATTTTCACTTTTCTTTGTAATCTTATCAATTTCATCAATATAGATGATGCCATACTGCGCACGTTCTACTTCATAGTCAGCAGACTGAATAAGCTTTAAAAGAATATTTTCAACATCTTCACCTACATATCCCGCTTCTGTCAGAGTAGTCGCATCTGCAATCGCAAATGGCACATTGATAATTTTCGCTAATGTCTGGGCAAGTAATGTTTTACCAGAACCTGTTGGTCCAACCATTATAATATTACTTTTCTGTAATTCAACATCCAAATCCTTTTCCGCTGTAACACGTTTGTAGTGATTATAAACAGCTACCGCTAAAACCTTTTTGGCTTCTTCCTGTCCAATTACATATTCATCAAGAAATTCTTTAATTTCAACCGGTTTCAAAAGATTGATTTCCGGTGTTTCGGAATCTTGTGTTTCTTCATCATCAAATTCATCTTCCAAAATATCTGCACAGACTTCAATACATTCATCACAGATATAAACACCTTCCGGACCCGCAATCAATTTCTTTACCTGATCCTGTGTCTTATTACAAAAAGAACATCTTACGTCAGAATTCTTTCCTGCCATCATTTACTCCTACTTACTATTTGTTATTTTCTGTAGCCTTGACACGTGGAGCATATACTTCATCAATCAAGCCATATGCTTTCGCTTCTTCTGCTGTTTTCCAGTTATCTCTCTCTGTATCAGCAGCAACTACATCAAATGGTTGACCTGTATTCTCTGATAAGATTCTATTTAATCTCGCCTTGGTCTGCAGGATATGCTTCGCTGTGATTTCAATTTCCGTTGCCTGCCCCTGGGCACCACCGGAAGGCTGATGAATCATAATCTCTGCATTTGGAAGTGCAAATCTCTTTCCTTTGGCACCACCTGCTAAAAGGAATGCTCCCATGCTGGCCGCCATACCTAAGCAGTTCGTGGATACATCACATTTTACAAATTGCATGGTATCATAAATAGCCATTCCAGCGGTTACGGAACCACCTGGGCTATTAATGTATAAGTGAATATCCTTTTCCGGATCTTCTGCTTCTAAGAATAAAAGCTGTGCTACGATAACACTTGCAGACACATCGGTTACTTCTTCACCTAAGAAGATGATTCTTTCTTTTAAAAGTCGTGAATAGATGTCGTAAGAGCGTTCCCCACGGCTTGTCTGTTCAATGACATAAGGTACTAAACTCATTTTTCTGCCTCCTATTTAAACAATTTCAAACTATAGAGATTTATTTTTCTTTTGCGGAGCTTACCACAAATTCAACTGCTTTCTGGATAGCAATGTCTTCTTTGATTTGTTTGGTTTCATATTCGCCAACCATCTCTTTGATTTTGTCGATTTCCATCTTGTACTGCTCTGCCATTTTCTCTAATTCTGCATTAAATTCATCATCAGATACTTCGATTTTTTCTGCTGCAACAACCGCTTCAAGAACTAATCTGGATTTGATTCTTCTTTCTGCCTGAGGTTTTGTCTGTTCCATGAATTTCTCTGGTGTTAATCCTGTGAACTGGAAGTATTGTTCAATGCTAAGTCCCTGTTGCTGAATTCTCTGTACGAAATCTTCTACCATTTGTCTTTGCTGTGTAGCTACCATTGGTTCTGGAAGATCCATTTTTGCATCTTCGATAATAGCAGTGATTACAGCATCTTCTTTTGCATTTTTAGCATCTGCTTCTTTTTTCTCCGTTAATTTTTTCTTAACGTCAGCTTTGTACTCCACTAATGTTTCAAATTCAGAAACTTCTCCTGCGAATTCATCATTTAATTCTGGAAGTTCTTTTTCTTTGATTTCGTGAACGGTACATTTGAATACAGCAGCTTTTCCTTTTAAATCTTCTGCCTGATAATCTTCTGGGAAGGTAACATTTACTTCTACTTCCTTGTCAATTTCTGCACCTACCAATTGTTCTTCAAATCCTGGAATAAAAGATCCTGAACCAATTGTTAATGGATAATTTTCTCCTTTGCCACCCTCAAAAGCAACACCGTCAACAAATCCTTCAAAATCGATGGTTGTCATATCACCATCTTTTACTGCTCTATCTTCTACTGTGACTGTTCTTGCGTTGTTTTCTCTTTCCTTGTTGACTGCATCTTCTACTTCTTCATCGGTAACTGTTGCGTCGATTTTATCAATTTTAATGGCTTTGTATTTTCCAAGAGAAACTTCTGGTTTTAAAGCAACTTCTGCAGTAAAGATAAAAGGTTTTCCAGCTTCCAGTTGTGTTACATCAATTTTCGGCTGTGAAACAATATCTAAATCATTGCCTTCTAATTCTTTGGAATATGCTTCTGGAATTAATGCATTTGCAGCATCTTCATAAAACATTTCTTTTCCGTACATTTTTTCAATCATTGCTTTTGGTGCTTTTCCTTTACGGAAACCTGGAAGGCTGATTTTACCTTTATTTTTTTGATAAGCTCCGTCAATTGCTTTGTCTAATTCCTCAGCGGAAACTTCAATGGTAAGTTTTGCCATGCTTTTCTCTAATTTTTCTACTTGTAAACTCATTTGTTTTACTTCCTCCTTAAGATACATCTGTGATTCTTTTATTTTTTAATACGTTACTAGTTCAGACAGTAGCGTATTGTAATAGCTACTCCTACTAACTCACAGTCATTTTACGATTATAGCATAAGAATACCTAAAATACTAGCGTTTCTTTCCGCCAAAATAGTATTTTTACGTATTTTTATCCAATTTTTATTGTTTTTTTATAGTTACTTCCTTATAATGGTACTGACCGTAAGACAATCGGTCAAGAATGGAGAAAACTATGAAAAAAATAACAACAAAACAGATTACTACTACCGCACTTTTACTGGCTATCTGTATTATCAGTCAGTATTTCAAGAATTTATCCGTGTATATTACCGGGCCTGTCGTAAATACAACTCTTATTCTCGCTGTACTCGGTGCCGGACTCTATAGCGGAATTCTCTTATCCGTTATTGCCCCAATTACAGCATTTTTCTTTACAGGTTCTCCTATTATGGCAGCCATTCCCTGGATGTTCCCAGCAGTTATGGCTGGTAATCTGGTTCTTGTATTCTTTACTTACATTTTCCAAAATAAAATAACTTTCCGCCATCATTTGGAAATAGGTCTTATCCTGGGTTCTATTGCTAAAGCAGTATTCATGGGCGTGCTTATTGTTCTTATCATCCTACCAGCCTTTGGCGATAATATCGCTGCAAAATTACCAAAACCGGAAATGCTGCCTAAAATCCTTGCAACTGCAAAAGTCACTTTCTCAGTTACACAGTTAACGACTGCTATGATTGGCAGTGTCCTTGCTCTTATTATATGGATTCCATTGCAAAAAGTATTAAAAAATGAAATAGCTGAATCCTAAAAAAGATGGGCAACACAATCCTGTGCTGCCCGCCTTCTTTTTTTCATTTTCTATTTTGTTTTCTTTGATTCTTAGCTTATTTCATTTGCTCTTCTTGACGCTTAATCATCTGTCTTACCATTTCGCCACCGATAGAACCAGCTTCTTTTGAAGTTAAGTCTCCGTTGTAGCCTTCTTTAAGGTTTACACCTAATTCGCTTGCTACCTCAGTTTTAAAACGATCCATAGCTACTTTTGCTTCTGGAACTTCTACTCTATTAGAAGATTTACTTGCCATAATTTTTCACCTCCGTTAATACTGTTAATAGTTTCGTGACACTCATGTCATTTTTAAATCTATTTTTTGAGATAAGCGAATCCTGTCATTCATAAGTGTGCGGTATTCACTTATCTCAAATCATTCTAACGAATTTTTGTGATATGTGTTTTCGCTGTCATCTGAGATATTTGCTATCTCAAGTGATTTTTCACCTGTGATGTTTTCATCACTTATCTTGTTGTTAGTATTAACGATGGTTTGTTTTTTATGTTGGTAATTTTTACAAAAAATAAGGATACGTTATCTTTTCACTTCTTATCCAATATTGGCAGTATGATACGAAACTCTGTATTCCATGCTCTTTCCTCTTCCAGTAATTCTATCGTTCCGGCATGGGCTTCCACTATTTTTCTTGCAACCGCCATTCCTAATCCCGAACCCTGTTTATTATTTCTGGATTCATCTCCTACTATAAAAGCTTCAAAAATAGAATGCCTTATTTCCTTCGGAATCCCTTTTCCATTATCTCCTATGCAGATTATGACTTTATTTTTTCTCTCTGTCACTTTTACATAAATCATAAGACCACCTTCATTATGTTTTAGTGAATTTCCAATTATATTCTCAAATACACGTTTTAACTGTACTTTATCAAATCTGCAGGCTATGGATTTTTCTGGAATATCCACGTCAATTGTACCACCACACATCTCTATCTCTTCATATTTGACAGCAAGATACTCTCTCATGTATTCCACAATATCCTGTTCCTCCATCGTATAGGTAAAATCAGGATGCTCCAACTGGCTGTAATTATAGAAGGTATTAATCAATTCATTCAGGTTTTCTGATTTTGCGTATAAAAGTTTTAGATAATACTCCCTCTTGCTTTCTTCAATCAGCCCATCGCTCATAGCTCTTGCATAACCCTGAATGACAGTAATTGGTGTCTTCAAATCATGTGAAATATCTGCCAGCATTTTCTGTTTTTCACTTTCGAGCTGTCTTTTTTTCTCCTCACTTTCCCGTAATCTAGCCGACATCTCGTTAAAGCTTTCACAAATTTGTTCAAATTCCTGCTGCCCCTTGTAATTTACCACGGATTCCTGCTTTCCTTCTGTCAAATCTGTAATTCCTTTTTTCAGAACCTGCAATGGCTGTTTTACTTTTTTATTGAGCCATATAATAAAAAATGATGTTAAAAGAATATAAAAAACGATGAAAACAGGTATGGCAGCCCGCCATAGCAAATCCAGTTTCCGATAACTCGTAGAATCCAATTCTCTCACATGTAGCAGTAATGTCCTTTTCTCACCTGCCTTATTTACATAATTGTATCGATATGTTATTACCTCTGAAAACTCTTCAAATACCAATCGGTTTCTTTTTTTTCCACTTTCCTCTGTATAGGTTTCTATCAGATAAGATTCTTCCTTTTCCTGTTCTGGTTTTTTTTCCAGATAGCTTGCTTTGTCCTTTGGGTCCTGGCTATAAATCACCTGCTTCTCATCATTTAGTACCTCCAGAAATCCTTCCGTACGCAAAAGCTTTTTTACTGTTAATTTGTCAAACTTTTCATTTTCTATCTCGTCCTGATACAAAAGCAGTGTGTCAAATTGCGGATACCTCAATATCTGGTCTTCCATATACCTTTCCAAGGTTGACAATATGGCTATCAATAATACAACCGTCATCGTGAAAATAATATATTGTTTCACCAGTAAAAATGAAAATTTATTATTCTTCCAATTTATTCGTTTTTTCAATTTTGTACCCAATCCCTCTTATTGTTTTAATATACTTGGGGTTTTTGGAAGTTTCCTCCAGCTTATCTCTCAGATTGCAGATATGTACCATCAAGGTACTATCATCATTTAAGTATGTTTCCCCATTTATATGCTCGTAAACCTGTGCCTTGGTAAAGACTCTTCCGGGAGCGTTCATGAGCAGCTCCAATATCTTATATTCTGCCGGTGTCATTGGTATATTTTTCCCATCTTTATGCAATTCATATGTATTGGCATTCAATACCAGATCTCCCACCTTATAAATACCTTTCTCCATGATCTGTAATTCTGTATTTATATCTCCCAGCTGGTGATATCTTCTAAGATTCGAATTCACTCTTGCAACCACTTCCAGCGGATTAAATGGTTTGGTCAGATAATCATCCGCACCAATTTTCAGTCCCAATATCTTCTCACTATCCTGATTTTTGGCAGATAGAAAAAGAATTGGCATATTACTGATTTCACGTATTTTTTTTGTCAGTTCGTATCCGTTCATTTTTGGCATCATAATATCTAAAATAGCCATATCAATCTTATTATTTTTTATCTGGGTAAGTGCACTTACCCCATCCTCACACAAAATCACCTCATACTTTTCATTCTCCAAATATATTTTAAGTATTTCCAGGATATCCACATCATCTTCTGCAATTAGTATTCTATACATTTTAATCTCCCACCTTTCATTCCGCTTGCCTCTGATACCTCTTTATGCAAGCACAAGCAATTACAAAGAAAAACGCGCTTTTAGCGTTTTTCCAATGTGAGAAAGACTTCGCTTTTTGAAGTCGTAGAATTTCTTAGCTGCCGTATTTTGGCACCTTAGAAATTCTTCTCACATTTTATTCATAGCGAAGCGCCTCAATCGGATTTAATTTTGCCGCCCGATTTGCCGGATAGTATCCAAAGAAGACACCAAATACCATGGAAAACAATACGCAGAGCGCAATACTCCCAATCGATATTTTCCCTGTATATCCCATTATCTTCGTTACAATTTCTCCAATGCCAATGCCCAGAATAACTCCTATGAATCCACCAATCATGCAAATTACAATGGCTTCTACCAAAAACTGAAGGCGGATGCACTGATTAGTAGCTCCAAGTGCCTTTCTTGTCCCTATTTCCCTCGTTCTCTCTGTAATAGACACAATCATAATGTTCATAACTCCGATTCCACCCACCAATAATGAAATTGCACCGATTCCTGCTATCGCGAGCTGAATGGACTTCATCATTCCACTCATTTGTTTTACCATTATTTCCATACTTTCTGCGCTAATTGCTATTTTTTCATTATCCTTATAATAGCTTTGGTTCATAAACGACTGTATATTTCCGGCAAGTTTTCCAGTATCCACACCTTTTCTGGCAATAACATCAAACTCTTCATATTTTTCTTCTTCCCGGCTCTGCAGCAGTGCCGTTTGAAGTGGAATATAACAGTCTGTCCGCATTTCTTTTTTGGGGATATTCACATCTTCATATCCCGTATTCGTATACTTATAAACACCACTAATCGTATAGGAGTAATATTTTCCATCTTTCACGATTTCAATTGTTCTTCCCAGTACTTTCTGTGGTGCCTCCTGAAATACATTATACACGAATTTATCAGAAACAAGAACTATATTCTTTGCATCGTTTTGATCCTTTATTTGAAATTTTTCTCCGGCGAGCATAGTTAGATTTTTGGATTTCATAAACCCCTGATTCACTCCTACCATTGAAATATTTGCATACCGCCTTTTGTTTACGACCTTGTTTGCTCCAAGTGATTTTTTCAACGCAATATCTTCTATTTCCTCCTGAAACTGAAATTTTAATTTTTCAAGCATTTCAGTTTGCACATAATCCCTGTTCTTCATTTTATATTCTTCCAGTTCATTATAATTTTTCTGCGTAATATAGACACTGATATTATTAACGCCCAAATCTCCCATAGAAGACATTACCGAGCCATTCATGGCATCGCCTACCATGATAATGGCAATTACCGATGAAATACCTATCAGAATTCCCAGCATGGTTAAAAAGGAACGCATTTTGTTTGCCCTTAATCCAGCCAATGCAAGTTCAATATTCTCTAAAATTAACATTTATTACTCCTTCCCCCTCAGGTTATGCTCTTTGATTATTCTGCCATCCTTTAATGTAATGATACGCCCTGTTTCTTCCGCTAACTCCGTGGAGTGTGTAATCAGAATAATCGTGATTCCCTTCTCTCTATTTAATTCCTGAAATAAATCCATTACCTTTCGTCCTGTTTCCGAGTCCAATGCTCCGGTGGGTTCATCCGCCAAAAGAATAGATGGGTTATTTGCAAGTGCTCTGGCTATTGCCACTCTTTGCTTTTGTCCCCCAGAAAGCTCATCCGAAGTGTGATACATTCTGTTTTCCATACCCACTAATGTCAGTAATTCCTTTGCCCGTTCCATCCGTTCTTTCTTTGCCACACCTGCATACAGCATTGGCAATTCTACATTTTTGAGCGCATTTGTTCTGGCAATCAAATTATAGGTTTGAAATACAAAGCCAATTTTTTCATTTCGTATCTTTGACAATTCCCTGTCTTTTGCCTGTGTCACATCAATACCATCCAGCAAATATGTACCATAGGTCGCCCTGTCCAAAATTCCTATAATATTCATAAAGGTGGTTTTTCCAGAACCGGAAGCTCCTACAATAGAAACAAATTCTCCCCTTTTTACCTGTAAATCAATTCCATGCAGAATTTCCAGTTGATTAGGCTGTCCAATATAAAATTGTTTCTTTATTGCTTCCAACTGAATCATTATATTATTCAACCTTTTCACTTCCTTCCACGGGTGCTTCCATAAATTCCGGAACAATTACCTCTAGCCCTTCTTTCAAAGAATCTGCAATAACCTGCACATAATAATCCGTTTCCAATCCCTTTTTCACTTCCACCTTTCCCTGTTTTGTAAGAATATAATTTTTGTTTTCTTCCTCTCTGATGCAATTATAAGGAAGCACATATACATTTTTTTCTTCTTTTAAAACAATGGTTGTTTTTACTTTCATTCCCAAACGCAGACGTTCATTTTGTTTGTTTAATGCAATATCCACCCTGTAATCGCTATTGTTGTTGGTCGTCGTTCCTGTTGTCACAGCAGTTGTTGTTTTCTCCATACTTTCCTGATTCTGTGGAACAGGAGAAACAAAAACTACCTTTCCACCCAATCCTTTCTCATCACTGGAATTTTCACCACTACCTGCTTCGGTATAAACAAATACTTTTTGATCCTTTACTACATCGCTTATGGAATACTGGTCTACCACGGTCGAAACAAGATATTTACTCGTATCCTGTAGTGTCACTATTTCACCAGCTTTATATATCTCTCCTGTCTGTACACCGATTGAGGTAACGGTTCCATCAAACGGTGCTACAACCGTGCAGGCATCTATCAGGCGTTCATATTTCCGAAGAGTTTGCTTTGTTTCTGTATATTTTGTTAATTCTTCATTCAGTTTTGCTGTTTTTACACCCTGTGATTGTTCTGCCAGGTTTTTGTCACTCGATAATGTGGTGTCCTGCAACGCCGTCACCTCTTTTGTATATGCTTTTATTGCGTTTTCTACCGCAGTATTTGCTTCATTGTACTCTGTTTCCTTTGTATTTACCTGAGTCTTAGCTTCTGCATATGCACTTTCCGCATCTGCTTTTTGACTGTTTTTATCCGTAGATTTGTATTCTGCTTCATTATAAGACGCCGTTGCCCTGCTTAATTCTTCCTTTGCCTTATTCCTCCTGTCTTCCAATTCCCCTAATGCATTTTCCTGGCTCTCCTGTTCTTCCGTTTTGACTTGATTCTCTGATACTGTGATTTTTTTTTCTTTGGCTTCCTGATAGGCTTTTTCTGCCGCATCATAAGACTCCTGCCTGATACGTAGATTATCCTTTTTATCACGTACCTTGCTCTCTGCCCCTGCGGAAGAACTACGTGCCACATCTTTATTTGTCACGCCTATCTGCTGGTTTTTTAAGGATGCCTGCCATGCCGCATATGCCTTTTCTTTTTTTCCAACTGCTTTTTCATATTCCTGGTATGCATCTGCAACGGACTTATTCCCACGTTCCAATTCTATATTTCTGGTTAATTCCACTCTTTCCAGATTGTGACTTGCCGTTTCAAGCTCAATCTGTGTTTTTTGTGCTTCTATTTCTATTGTTTTCTGCATGCTCTCTTTCCGTTCCATTGCATCCGAACTATCCAATACACACAACACATCGCCCTTCTTTACGATATCCCCTATCTTTACTCGCATGTCTACTACTTTTACATCGGTTGCTTCTGATCCCAATACCCTCTTGCTTGCACTCGTTATAGTACCGGCGACACTAATCGTTTTACTCAAATCCTGCTTTTTCAGCATCATTATGGTTTCCTGTGGAACTTCTGCTGCTTTTTTATTTTTCTGCCAAGTCGTAAATGCCATACTTCCCACTACGATTACGATTCCCAATGCACTAATTATTATTGCTGCTTTTTTATTCATTTCTTTCACCTTTCCCGCTGCTTTAACAGTTGTAAATTCAATCTTATATCCTTTGGTTTTCTGATATAAGCATAGAATATGTTTCTAAGCTGGTTCTTCATCAAACATAAAGATTTCCTTAAGAATGCAAATTCCACAGATTTCATAGAGTAATTCGCATAAAGAGTGTATAATAGTAAATAATGGGTATTGCAAAAAGGAGGTTATACATATGTTTGAAGAAATTAGTTTTAAATCTTACAATGAACGGGATATGGTACAGGGATGGATTTATTACCCGGTATGTAAAGCGAAAGGGATTGTACAATTGGTTCACGGCTTTGGTGAGCATTCAAGACGATATCTGCATATGATATTAAGCATGAATGATGCCGGTTACATTGTTGCTGCCGATGATCATGTAGGACACGGAAAGACAGCCATGCTGTCAGACACATGGGGTGATTGGGGTGAAAAGGGCTGTCATACTATGATGGAGGACGAGGAAACACTTCGTAAACTGGTACAGAGTAAATTCCCAGATTTACCGTATTTTCTATTCGGCCATAGTATGGGATCATTTATCGTAAGGGATTTTGCCACGAAATATGGCAAAGGACTGGCAGGAATTACCATTTGTGGAACCTGTGGTATTTTTCCTCATGTAGATGAAGTTTTACCTATATTAGAGGAAGCTGTTGCAAATGGAGCTGGCAATGAATCCGATGCTTCCTATGCCGGTGAGCTTATGGGCTGGATGAATGAACGCTGTGATGAAGTAACCATTGGAAATGAATGGATTTGCCATGATGCTTATGTAAACCGGGATCATGCAACTGACCCTTTCAATGCCTTTACAAAACCAACCAATAATCGTTCATTGCTTTACTTTACACAAATGATTGATTGTCTGAGTGGTACCGAATGGGCTGAAAAAGTGCCATCTGATTTACCTGTATACAATATCGGTGGCGACCAGGACCCTGTGGGTAACTACGGAAAGGGCATCTACGAAACCACGAACTGGCTTTGCGACACCGGTCATTCCGTCAAGACAAAGGTATATTCCGGATATCGCCATGAAATCCACAATTACAAAGAGATTCGCGAGGAAGTAGAACAGGGTATCCTGCAATTCATGAACGATATCCTTACTGAGTAGCGTTTTTTTCTTAATAGCGCGAAGTCCGTGGTACCAACGCGAAAGGTTGGGGAGCGTTTCAGATAGCGTGGGGAGTCCCATCTGCATGCT
>JAQUYA010000023.1:12144-36165 GCA_028692055.1 Lachnospiraceae bacterium
ATCCACCTTTTTGAAGATTGCCACTAAGATTCCGCTGTACAATAGAATAGTGGGTACTATACAGTAGAACTCATTTCCTTTGGCAACAAACAAGATTAACGTTTTTAAACGCAGTACTTTGCAATTCCTGTCAAATCTGTTCCTGTTTTTGCATTTACCTTTAGCTGTAATATGTTACCTAAATCCAAACTGAGAATTCCTACAATTGATTTTGCATCAATGGTATAACGACCAGATATCAAATCAAAGTCGCCTTCAATCTTTCCTATTTCATTTACAAATTCCTTAATTTCTTCCACAGTGCCTAATTTAATATTAAATGATTTCATAATATTTTTTCCCCTTTTATTCAATCAATATTAATTGTAACTTGTCATTTTTTTGTCATCAGTAATATTTCACAAAAATCCGACCTTTCTATTGTAAGAAATGTTCAAATAAAAAGCAAGTGTTTCTGCATAAATAATTCTACATATTTCATAAAATAGCGTACAGGTTTACATTAGCAGGAACATTTTCTCTTACATAAAGAAGGTATCCAGTTATGTAAACCAGACACCTTCTACCGTTGCATTAAACTTTATTTTTGTTATTTGTCACCATATAAGGAAATTAATTTCTGTAAATAGGCGTATCTTTCCTTTGCGTAACCTTCTGCTTTATCAAAAAGTTTTTCTGCCCTTTCTGGATTTTTCAGTTGTAATGAAGTATAACGAACCTCTCCCATCAAAAAATCCTTGTAATCACTTGTTGGGGCTTTGCTATCAAGGATAAATTTCTTTTCTGCAGCTGGATTGAATCGGAACAAATGCCAATAGCCTGTTTCTACTGCTTTCTTTTCTTCTGTCTGTGCCCTGCTCATACCTGCTTTGATGCCCTGGTTGATACAAGGTGCATATGCAATAATCAATGAAGGGCCCGGATAAGCTTCTGCTTCTGTAATGGCCTTCAAGGTCTGTGCATAATCTGCACCCATGGAAATCTGTGCTACATATACATAGCCATAGCTCATCGCAATGCTTGCCATATCCTTCTTCTTAACTTCCTTTCCACCTGCTGCAAACTGTGCAACGGCACCGGTCGGTGTTGCTTTGGAAGACTGTCCGCCTGTATTGGAGTACGCTTCTGTATCAAATACCATAAGGTTTACGTCCTGACCACTTGCAAGTACATGGTCTACACCACCAAAGTCGATATCATATGCCCATCCATCCCCGCCAAATATCCATTGTGATTTCTTTGCGAGAAAATCTTTCTTTTTCAATATATCCTTACATATATCACAATTCATATCTTTAATTGCGTCCACCAGATTGTCAGCAGCATCACCGTTTAATGCACCATTATGGAATGTGGTTAAGTAATTCATACATGCAGTTTTTACTGTATCATTTACTTTCTCATCTTCCATAATCTCTGTTACTTTTTGCTTTAATCCAGTTCGGATTGCTTTCTGTGCCAGTAGCATACCATAACCAAACTCTGCATTATCCTCAAATAAAGAGTTATCCCATGCTGGTCCATGCCCCTTCTCATTTACGGTATATGGTGTAGATGGTGATGAGTTACCCCAGATAGAAGAACATCCTGTTGCATTTGCAATATACATTCTATCACCAAATAATTGTGTCACTAACTTTGCATATGGTGTCTCGCCACAGCCTGCACAAGCTCCTGAGAACTCTAATAGTGGTTGTTTAAACTGACTTCCTTTTACAGTTGTTTCCTTGAATTTAGCAATAACCTCTTTCTTAGGTTCCAGCCTTACTCCATAATCAAATACCTTCTGCTCCTCCAGATTGGATTCCAAGGTACTCATGGTAAGTGCCTTTTCTCCCCTTTTGCCTGGGCAGACATCCGCACAGGAGCCACAGCCGGTACAATCAAGCACCGATACGGTTATGCAGAAATAGTATCCCGGCATACCTGTCATAGGTATCTTTTTCATAATATCAGGTGCTTTTGCAGCTTCCTCTTCTGTCATAACGGCCGGTCTGATTACTCCATGTGGACAAATATAGGAACAGAAGTTACATTGAATGCAATTGTCACAATTCCAAGCTGGTACAGCTACTGCAACACCTCTCTTTTCATAGGCCGCCGAACCGGATGGTGTACTACCATCTACATATGGTGCCACCTGTGAAACAGAAAGTGTATTTCCTTCCTGGGCATTTACCTTTGTCTGAATGTTATTTACAAAATCAATCACCTCCTGCCTATTCCCAACTGCCTTTGCACCTGACAAATCTTCATCTACACAGTTTTTCCAGCTTTCCGGAACATTGATTTTAACGAACTGTCCGGCTCCTGCATCAATGGCTGCCCAGTTCTTATTAACAACATCTTCACCTTTTCTTCCATAGGTTTCTTTTGCTGCTTCCTTCAACAGTTCATTTGCTTTGTCTTTCGGAATAATATCTGCCAATTCAAAGAATGCAGACTGTAAAATTGTATTGATTCTGGTAGGTCCCATTCCGGTTTCAATACCAATCTTCACACCATCAATGGTATAAAATTTGATATTATGCTCTGCAATATAGCGTTTTACCTGTCCCGGTAAATAGTTTTCCAGTTCCTTTCCCTTCCATGAACAGTTTAAAAGGAAGGTTCCACCATCTGCTAACTCCTGCACCATATTGTATTTACGAATATATGCAGGATTATGACAGGCTACAAAGTCTGCCTGTTTGATTAAATAAGTAGACTTAATTGGTTTTTTACCAAAACGCAAGTGTGACATAGTAACACCACCAGATTTTTTGGAATCATAATCGAAATATGCCTGTGCATACATCTCTGTATTATCACCAATGATCTTAATGGAGTTCTTATTTGCACCAACTGTTCCATCCGCTCCAAGACCCCAGAATTTACAGTTAATGGTTCCCTTTGGTGTAGTAACGATTTCCTTTCCGAGTGGAAGTGAAAGATTGGTTACATCATCAATAATACCTATGGTAAATACTTCTTTTTCTGTATTCGCATATACTGCAACGATTTGTGCAGGTGTTGTATCTTTTGAACCTAAACCATAACGCCCCGAAAAAATGGTAATATCTTTAAATTTAGAATTTCTCAATGCAGTTACAACATCTAAAAATAATGGTTCACCCATGGAACCCGGCTCTTTGGTACGATCTAATACTGAGATTTGTTTCACGGTATCTGGAATTACATTGATGAGTGCCTTTGCACTAAATGGTCTGTATAAACGAACTTTAACAACGCCAACTCTGCTGCCATTTGCATTCATATAATCAATTGTTTCTTCAATTGTTTCATTTACAGAACCCATTGCAACGATGATATGTGTTGCATCTTCTGCACCATAGTAGTTAAATAATTTATAATCTGTCCCAATCTTTTCGTTTACTTTGTCCATGTAATTCTGAACAATTTCAGGCATTGCATCATAATATGGATTACAAGCTTCTCTTGTCTGAAAGAACAAATCCGGATTCTGTGCGGAACCTTTCTGGCATGGATGATTCGGATTCAGCGCGTTGTTACGAAATTTATCAATGGCATCCTGGTCAACCAAATCTTTTAGGTCCTCATAATCCCATATTTCAATTTTCTGTATCTCATGTGAGGTACGGAAGCCATCAAAAAAGTTTATAAATGGGATTCTGCCTTTGATAGCTGCGCAATGTGCTACCGGGGTCAAATCCATAACCTCCTGCACACCGGAACTGCAAAGCATTGCACAACCCGTTTGCCTGCAGGCATATACGTCTGATTGGTCGCCAAAGATATTTAATGCGTGAGTTGCAACGCAGCGTGCAGATACATTAAATACACCCGGTAATTGTTCTCCTGCAATCTTGTATAAATTAGGAATCATTAATAATAATCCCTGTGATGCTGTGTACGTTGTGGTAAGTGCACCTGCTACCAAAGAACCATGAATGGTACCTGCTGCTCCACCTTCCGATTGCATCTCCGTTACTTGAACGGTCTGACCAAATATATTTTTTCTTCCTTCTATTGCCCATTCATCCGTAGCTTCCGCCATAACAGATGATGGTGTAATGGGATAAATAGCTGCCACTTCGGTGTATGCATAAGACACATGTGCCGCTGCATGGTTACCATCCATTGTTTTCATTTTTCTTGCCATTTTTTAGCTCCTATCTGCGACCTTTGGTCGCGTGTACAAGATAAATTTTTGATACCTTATTCCAATAAGAAAGATTTGTTCCGTCCTTCATACACTCACCTCTTTTCTTTACTATAGCACATCACAAAAATCTAAAATACTATTTTATTAAATGATTATTATGTCCTATAAAGAATTCCCATATCCTTTAACATATAGAAAGCACTTAATATTTCTGTGTTAATAAGCCAATATAGTGTGTGCTCCATCTTAATTTCTAATAGACTAGTTTTTGAAAATATGAGCGAATGCTCCTTGAATAAAAAGATTTTTAAAAAGATGCCCAAAAGGACAATGATGGGGCTTATTTATCCTTCATCATTGTTAATATCTCATCTACGCGGTCCGCATAATATTCACTTATGTAATAAACACCTATTTCTTTTGCCCCATCATATTCCTTACGTTCTTTTATGGGAACTCTTTTGGTTGTTTCATGAAATGATATTTGGTTTTTTTCAAGGATTTTCATTAATTTTTTTTTCTGCTCCACATTGTTTGTCTTATAAATTATGATTTCTCCCATTATACACTTCCTCGATTTCTATTCAATATGAATTAGTATAACACAAATTTCATGAACACTCAAAGCAAAAACATAGTAAAATAGCAAACCTTCTCAGACTTGTTGAAACACAATCTTCTTGGAAAGTTCTTCTGCTGCTTCCTTGCCTTTAAACCGCTCTACAATGGCAAGCCCAAAAGGAATGGAACAGCCCATACCACGTGAGGTCGTAATAAAATCTGATACCTCCACTTCATTACGCGTTACAATCGCTCCTTCCAGCTGACTCTCATGCTCCGGAAAAGAACAGGCATTTCTCCCCTGCAGCATACCCCGATGCCCAAGAATGCTCGGTGCGGCGCAGATTGCACTGATATACTTTCCAGCCTGATAGAAAGCATCTACCTGCTTCATCAGTACTTCACAAGCCTCCAGATTCGTCGTTCCCGGCATCCCCCCTGGAAGCACAATCATATCTACTTCATCAAAGTTCAGCTCCTCAATTATTTTATCCGCGATAATCACTACCTTATGGGAACTGATAATTTGCCGCTCCTCTGTAATAGACACCATATCAATCTCAATCCCTGCACGACGCACCAAATCAACCACCGTCAATGCCTCTATTTCTTCTACACCATTTGCCAGAAAAATTGCTATTTTATTCATATACTTAGCTCCCATCCGCGACCTCTGGTCGCATACAAATAAGGGGGATGAAAGATTTCTTTCACCCTTATCCTCACTTATAATTGTAATCCTTGTTTCTCTCATTTTTACATATATTATTCTTAAATTCAAGTAGTCCGACTCTTCAATCCCTTGTAATTTTCTCTTTTTTCAGTATACTAGTGTGAGAAGAACCTATAAGGAGGCTACCATGAAACCAATGGAAATAGAACGAAAATATACAATTAAAAAACTACCAGCGAATCTTGACTCTTACCCATTTCATATTATTGAGCAGGGCTATTTAAACACAAATCCCGTGGTACGTGTACGCCGACAGGATGAAGATTATTATATGACCTATAAGGGCAGTGGAATGATGGCACGTGAAGAATATAATCTTCCACTTACAAAAGAAGCTTATGAGCATCTGATTACCAAAGCTGATGGCAACATCATTACCAAAAAACGTTACCTCATTCCGGTTCATGAATTTATTCCTGGTTCCACTCTTACCATTGAACTCGATGTCTTTGCTCCACCTTTTGCTCCGCTCGTCATTGCAGAAGTAGAATTTACCAGCACCGAAGAATCCGATGCCTTTCAAGCACCTGATTGGTTTCTGGAAGATGTCACCTATAGCCATGAATATCACAATTCTTATCTCAGTGAAAAAACATTCTCCTGAGATTTTATGCATGAAACGAGCCCCAGAATATCCCTGAGGCTCGTTTTGATTATACCGTAAATCTTTCTATACTTTCTCTTAGTTGAAGTGCTATCTTCGCCGTTTCCTGTGCAGCTTCTGTGATATCACTTGCTTTCGTCCCTACATTGCTTGTCTTTGTTGCAATGCTGGTGGTTCCCTCTGCTCCTTCATTTGCTGCCATACTGACCTCATTAATCGCATGAAGTACACCCTCAATAGAGGCATGCAGCTGTTGTGAAGTAGCACTAAAGTCAGTAACAATGGTATCCACATAGGCAGCATCATTATTATAGGTATCTGCCATTCCTTCAAATAAATCGAAGCTCTTTGAAACATCTGTCGAAATAAATTCCAAAAGTCTGCTGGAATCTGTGGTCAGATTAGATACTGCCGTAGTTACCTTTTCAGTTACTCCCTGAATATTAATTACTGTATCCTTGGATTGTTCTGCCAGATTTCTAATTTCATCTGCCACAACGGCAAATCCTTTTCCTGCCTCACCTGCCCTTGCTGCCTCTATAGAAGCATTCAACGCCAGAAGATTCGTCTGTGAGGTAATCCCCATAATTGACTCTGCTAAAATTCCTATTTCTTCTACTACTTTCGCCTCATTCAATGCTTTTTTCAAACTTGCTTTTATCTCATTATTTATCTGTCGTATCTGGGCTCCGTTTTCATTTGCATTGTCTTTACCTGTCGTTGCTCTTTCATGAATATTAACAGCCTCCTCAGCACCTTCCTGTGCTCTGGTTGCTATATTTCTGGTAGCCTCGTCAATTTCATGTGCCATAGATGTTATTTGTTCAGAAGATGCCGCCGTTTCTTCCATACTTGCAGCCAGTTCTTCGGTCGTTGCAGAAACATCTTCAATGTCCGTATTTAAAACACTAATATGCTGATTAATTCCCACTACCTTATCACTTACATTAACCGCATGTGTTTTCACCTCACCGATTAAGCTGCTTACATTTTCCTTCATTGTTTCTATCGAATTTGCCAGGATTCCAAAATCATCTCTTCTTTTTCTTATCTTATCCGGCATTCCTTTTGTAAAGTCGCCCTTTGAAAAATTTTCAAGACAAGTTACCGTTGACCCTAAAGCACCTGTAATATTCATTCCAATCATAATTACAATTGCTACCACAATCAAAAATAATATAACAATTCCACTCATCATTTGAGCAATTGTCGTTTTGAAGGACGTATTGTAATCACTTTCCACGGCTGTAATCGTATCATCTATGTAATCCGTATAATTTCCTGTTCCCACTACCCAGCCAAAAGGTTCAAATTCTTTACTATAGGATCGCTTTGGCGAAGATTCTGTTTCACCTTCTTTTGGAAAAACATAATCTGCGAATCCGCCATCTGGTTCCTGACCTACGCGAATTATCTCCTTAACCATCTCATATCCATCCGCATCTTTTGCCCCCATACGATTGGTTCCTTCTGTAGCATTTCCCAGTAATACTACATTTGTTCCATCCAGCTGATCAATCCAGAAATATCCACTCTCTCCATAACGCATTTCCCGTACCTGATCTGCCGCCAACTTTTTTGCTTCCTCTAAGGTATAGGCTCCTGTTTCATATTGTGCATTAATTGCCGTTAATAGTGATATAACACCTTCCACCTGTTCCTTAATATTCTGGTCATAGTCTGCTCTGACCTGTTTTTCTAATTCCACCAATGCATCCTGTTGTATGTTCTTCAAATTAAGCGTTGATATTGCCCCCACAAATATTGTTAAACAGACTACACAAATTAATAAAATACTCATTTTTGTCTTTACTTTTAAGTGTCCCATCGTTCCTTTTTCCTTTCGTATATTGAAATATTTAGCTGAAATATTTCAATATACATTTTAACATTATTAAAGCAAAAAATCAAATAATTGTACAAACAATTATTTGATTCCTATCATTATTTTATAATCTATTTCCTATTTAATTTTCTGTGTAGAATCCCGCTCTATCAGTTCCGCTGCAAATACCTGATGTTTATGCTCTGCATGGTCCGACAAGACTTTATACAGTATTTTAACGGTTGCCTTTGCCATCTCTTCAATTGGCTGTTTAATCGTCGTTAGCGATGGATTATAATACTGTCCCAGCTGGATACCATCAAATCCGGCTACTGAATAATCCTCTGGAATTCTTTTTCCACTATCTGTGATTGCTTTGCAAGCTCCAATTGCCAGCATATCAGAAATCGCAAATAACGCTGTAAATTCCTCATTGGATTCCAATAGTGCCTGCGTTACCGCATATCCGTTTTGCATCGAATACTGCTCCATATCTGCACGCATCGGCATAATCAATCTCTCATTGACCGAAATCTGATGTGCCTGTAAGGCTCTCTTATAACCCATTAATCGTAGTTTACCAATACTCTCATCCTCGGATACCGCTGATAAAATTGCTATTTTTTTATGTCCCAGCTCAATTAATCGATTTACCATCTTGAAACTCTCTGCTTCATCATCAACTGAAATCGATGAATATTCTGTACGATTCAGATTTTCCGGTGGGCCACTTACGGTGCTAAGTATATAAGGTACCTGTAGTTTCTCTAATTTTTCCTGATGTTGAAAATAACCACCCAGGAAAATAATTCCTGCTAATCGCTTTTCCTTAACCAATTGTAATGCCACGTCTATTTCGTCCTCATTAAAATCTACGTGATGAAGAACTAATGTATATTTCTTTTTCTTAATTTCTTCTTCCATTACCTTTATCATGGTAGAAAAGAAAAGATTGGACATGCCCTTTACCAAAACTGCAATTGATTTTGCTTCTGTTCGTTTTAGATTTCTGGCACTGTTATTAGGGATATAACCATTTTCTTCAATGGTATTCATAATCATTGCCTTTGTTTCCGGATTAATATCCGGATGATTATTAATTGCGCGTGATACCGTACTAATTCCAACACCACATAATTTCGCAATATCCTTAATTGTCATCTCTTCCATAGCATTTTCCTCTTATCTGACTTATTTATCCTTGCTTAGTATACCGCCTGCCATACATTTGGGTCAATTTTTTTATTTTTTCTGCAAGGTCACTATTTAAATCGGTCGAATTCATACGCCATTTCCAATTGCTTCCTACGGTTGACGGAGTATTCATACGCGCTTCATCGCCTAGTTCCAGATAATCCTGCATCGGAATAATCGCCGTATCGGATACACTGGATAAAGCCGCTCTGATAAAGGTCCATACTGCTTCTTTGGCTGTTTTCTCTTCTGAAATATCCAGATATTTTTCTGCAAAGGTTTTGTCATGCTTATCAAGCATCTCATACCAGCCCACCGTGGTTTGGTTATCATGTGTTCCTGTATATACGATACTATTTCTCACATAATTATGTGGAAGGTAATCACTCTCTTCCCTGGAATCAAAGGCAAACTGCAATATTTTCATACCTGGATAGCCTGTTTTCTTCACTAACTCAATGACACTTGGAGTTAAGAACCCCAAATCCTCTGCAATGACACGTTTTTCACCCAGTTCCTTTTGCATTGTATCAAAAATATCGTATCCCGGTCCTGTTTCCCATTTGCCATGCTCTGCTGTCGGATTTCCATAAGGAATGGCATAATACTCATCGAATCCTCTGAAATGATCAATCCGAACAATATCATACAATTCATAACAGTATGCAATTCGTTTCATCCACCATGCATAATTTGTTTTTTTATGATATTCCCATTTATATAATGGATTTCCCCATAATTGACCTGTTGCAGAAAAAGCATCCGGCGGACAACCTGCAACTGCAATCGGTGTAATGGTATCATCGAATTGAAACAACTCCGGATTCGCCCAGGTATCTGCACTGTCAAATGCAACATAAATAGGTATATCTCCTATAATTTCAATATTTTTCTTATTTGCATAATCCTTCAATTTTGTCCATTGCTTCGAAAATTCAAATTGCTGAAACTGATAAAATGCAATTTTTCCTGCAAATTTTTCTTTATATGCCTTCATTGCTTCTGGCTTACGTTCCTTGATGTCTGCATCCCATTCCGTAAAGCTCTTTCCGTCAAAAAAATTCTTTACTGACATATAGAGTGCATAATCATCCAGCCAATATTGATTTTTTTGTATAAATTCCTGAAATTCGGGATTTTCCTGGATATTGCTTCTCTCAAATGCCTTATATAAAATCTGAAATCTGGATAAATAAATTTTCTCGTAATCTACTGCAAATTTATCTGTTCCAAAATTATATTCCTGACATTCTTCTGCAGTTATGTAACCCTTATTAACCAGTGTGTCCAAATCTATATAATATGGATTGCCTGCAAAGGTGGAAAAGGACTGGTATGGTGAATCACCATACCCAGTTGGTCCCAACGGAAGTATCTGCCAATATGTCTGTCCTGATTCATATAAAAAATCTACAAATCGATATGCCTCTTTTGAAAAACTTCCAATTCCATACTGTGATGGTAAGCTGGAAATCGGTAATAATACACCACTTCTTCTCATATTTTTGCTCCCGTCTGTTTCTATTTTGTAGTAAATGACTCTTAACCTTTAACTGCTCCAGCTACAACACCTTCGATGATGTATTTCTGACAAGCCAGGTAAAATACTACAATAGGAATAATTGCCAATACCAATAATGCCATCATTGCACCCATATCTTTTGCCCCATACGAGCCTACCAGATATTGGACAACAACTGGAATTGTCTTATAATTCGTACTAACACCAATTACAAGATATGGAAGTAAGTAATCGTTCCAAATCCACATTGCATTTAAGATAGCAACCGTAATCGCCGTAGGTTTTAAAATAGGCATAACTACCCCGAAAAAAGTTTGTAACGGAGTACAGCCATCGATCATTGCTGCTTCCTCAATTTCAATTGGAATCGATTTTACAAATCCACTAAACATAAATACAGATAATCCTGCCCCAAAGCCGGTATACAAAATAACCATACCCCAAGGGTTATTCAAGTGTAATGTGTTTGCCAGCTTAGACATCGTAAACATAACCATCTGGAAAGGAACTATCATGGAAAATGCAAACATATAATAAATAGTTGTCGTTAATTTTGACTTTACTCTGGTAATGTAATATGCCGTCATAGAGGTTAATAAAATAATCGCAATCACAGAAAATACGGTAATGAAAAGTGACCAGCCAAATGCAGAGAAGAAATTGGTCTTTGCAATACCATTGGCATAGTTGGTAAATCCTGAAAAGGTTTCTGCCGTTGGAAAAGCAAACGGATTATCACTAATGTATAGCTTTCCTTTGAATGAATTCAATATAATAAAGAGAATAGGCACCAAAAAGAGCAGAACCAGTATACATAATACAACAAAGGTAATCGCATCTGAAATCTTTTTACTCATAACGTTACTTTTTTTCATTATTGTTCTACCTCCTTACTTCTGGTTGCTGCCAGCTGCGTAATTGCAATCGTCGCAACGATGATAAAGAACATGACCGCTTTTGCCTGACCTACCCCTTCAAATCCTGCCCTGCCATAGAAGGTATTGTAAATATCGAGTGCCATCATCGCTGTTTTCTTTGATGGTGCACCTGCTGTTAATGCCAGGTTTTGATCGAATAATTTGAAGCAGTTGGATAATGTCAAGAATAAGCAAATGGATATAGAAGGCATTACCATTGGAATCTTAACTTTTAATAAAGTCTGCCATCCGGTAGCTCCATCAATTTCGGCGGCTTCTATCAAATCCGTCGGAACATTTTGTAAACCTGCTATATAGATAATCATCATATAACCAATCATCTGCCAGTTCATCAATACTACTAATCCCCAGAAGCCAAAAGTAGCATTCGCTACCAGTGTCGTTTCATATTTTACTAAGATAGCGTTAATCATAGACTGCCAGATATAACCTAAAATAATACCACCAATTAGGTTCGGCATGAAGAATACTGTTCTAAAAAGGTTGGTACCTTTGATTTTTCTAGTTAATAATAAAGAAAGAGCAAACGCAAAAATGTTAATGGAAACAATCGCTATGACTGCAAATTTAACGGTGAATAACATTGCGTTTAAAAAATCCGGTTCTGCAAATGCTTTTATGTAGTTGTCAAATCCTACAAATTTTGCATTTGTTACCGTCGTGAAATTACAAAATGATAAATAAAGTCCCATAAGAAAGGGAACCACGAACGCTAAACAAAACGCTAATAAGGTTGGTACTGTAAAAACTGCAAAATATTTTTTGAGTGTTTTTTGCATATATGCTCCCATCCGCGACCTTTGGTCGCATATAAAATTACAATCTACGATTCTGAATTGTTTTCGTAGAATAGGTGTTTCTTGTTAAAATAAGGGTGAGAAGAGGTTTCCCCATCCTCACCCTTTATAATTTCTATTGGTACTATTCTGCTGTTGCAGTTGCTGCTTTTTCTGCTGCCCATCTGTCAATAACGGTTGCTTTTACATCATCAAATGTAATGCTTCCTGCTGAGTACTCAAGTAAAGCTGCTCCGAAGTCATCTTTGAACTGTTGACTTGGGAATGATGTGAAGTTCCAAGCTACACTTGTTTTTGTTGTATCAGCCATGTATCTGATAACTTCCTGTGCAAGTGGATCCTGTGGTTTTTCAGCGTCTGTAAAAGTATCAAATGGAGCGATGAATCCTAAATCATTTGTTACAGCTGCTTTACCTTCGTCTGAACTGAATAACCATTCTACGAATGCGACAGAAGCTGCCTGGTCTTCTGCACTTGCCTGACTGTTGATACTGAAGAAGTTCTCTGTACCAGTACATAAGCCTTGATTTTCTTCTCCATCAACACCTGTGTAGATTGGTAAGAATTTAATATCATCTTCGGTTACTGTATTTCCGTCAACACCTGAGATTTGACCCCATGCCCAGTTACCATTTTGAACCATAGCTGCTTTTCCTAATGCGAATTCAGCCATTGAATCATCTACTGATTTGCTTCCTAATAAACCAGGAGCTGTACAGGAATTATTGATATATAAGTCAAAAATATTTTTGTAATTATCTGCATATGTGAATTCAAGAGCATCTGTATCTGAGATACCTTTGTCTTTGTATTCATAATAAACAGGAATATTTGCTAAATGTGTCTGCCATCTCCAGTCTTCACCTGGTGTAAGTGAGGTAGAAGCAAATACACCTTCGATACCAAGATCAGCTGCTTTGCTTTGCATATCTTCTGCAACTTCTTTTAATTTAGCATAGCTATTGATTTCGTCCATAGATGCTGCTTTTGCACCGTCTAATGCAAAGTATTTATCCATGATAGCGTTATTATAAATGATACCATATCCTTCTACTACATAAGGAATTCCGTATACACCACCATCTGCACCTTCTACTGCAAGGCTCTTATCTAATAACCAGCTGTAAAGATCCGTATCTTTTAAATCTGCACAATAATCTTTCCAGTTCTGGTATCCTACTGGTCCGTTAATCTGGAATAAAGTAGGTGCATTTGCATTTGCAATTTCTGATTTTAATGTTTGCTCATATGTTCCACTTGCTGCTGTTACCACTTTCACAGGAACTCCTGTTTCTTCTGTGTATTTCTTTGCAAGATTTTGCCATACTTCATCAACTTCCGGTTTAAAGTTTAAGTAATAAACTTGACCTTCCCCAGCTGCTGCTGTTTCTGTGGTTGCTTCCGCTTCTGTTGCTGTTTCTGTTCCAGCACTCTGCGTTGCATCTGCTGCAGGTGTTTCTGCTTTGCTGCCACAGCCTACTAATAAAGTAGATACCATAGCTACACTAAGCAATGCACTAATCAATTTCTTTTTCATACTTAATACCTCTCTCTTTCTCTTTTTCATAATTTTGTAAATAGTTTCCCTGGCTTTTCTTTGTGTTTTTTATATCCATCTACGTACCCACAATAAGTATACACAAAGATATAAGCACTTATACCACAAGTATTGTCCACGCTTCGGTACCGTTTTCGGTATCGATGTCGGTAACGTTTCCAATAACCTTAAATTAATACTATCACACGATTGTTTTGATTGCAATACACGATATATAACTTTGTTAGAAATAGGTAATTACACTCCCCTTTTTTTGTGCAAAATGCCTATAGATGTATTTGCAATGTTAATACAAAATTCGATTTACACTACTTATAATTTATCTATTTCTTTCAAAGCGTTTTGAATATCTTTATAAACTAATAGCCGCATACTGTCATCATAAAACGTTATATTTGCTTTATGTAATGCCATGCAAATATCATTCTTTAATTCTGGTTTATCTCTTGCCATGATTGGTAATAGTTTTATACATTGCCTTGCCGTAATTGGTTTAACATCTGTGATATGCTTCAAATATTTATCAATAATCTCATCAATTTTATAATCCATATCCCATTTGGCATTATAGGCAATCAAGGTAAGTCCTCTTGTTCGGACATATGAATTTTCATGATCCAGCATATCACCTAATCTATCCATATAAGCATAAACTTTATCTGTTTCTTCACTTTCTTTTTGCAGCTCCTGCAACGCTTTGTATGCCACATTGCTTTTCTGCTCAAATAAGAGTTCAAATGTTTCCATAATGTATTTATTAAAGTGCTTTGATTCGATTGATAGCTTCCACGGTGTTTTCGTAGCTGCCGAATGCCGTCAGACGGAAATAAGTTTCTCCGCTTGGTCCAAATCCTGAACCTGGTGTACCTACTACATTTGCCTGTTCTAATAAATAATCAAAGAATTCCCAGCTTGTCATATTCTTTGGTGCTTTCAGCCAAATATAAGGTGCATTGACACCACCGGATACTGTGTAACCAGCTTCTTTCAATCCGTCAAAAATATATTTTGCATTGTTCATATAATAAGCTACCTGTTTTTTCAACTGCTCTTTTCCAGCCGGTGAATAAACTGCTTCTCCGGCTTTCTGTACGATATAAGGTGCTCCATTGTATTTGGTCCCATGTCTTCTAGCCCATAGAGAATGTAATGTCACATCTCCTACCTTTAAATCCTTTGGAATAACGGTGTAGCCTAAACGTACTCCGGTAAAGCCTGCGTTCTTTGAGAAAGAATGCAGCTCGATAGCACAGGTTCTGGCTCCTGCGCATTCATAAATAGAGTGTGGTACATTTTCTTCTGAAATATATGCTTCGTAAGCCGCATCATAAATAATAACTGCACCTACTTTATTTGCGTAATCTACCCAGACCTGTAACTGGTCTTTTGTAATAGTAGAGCCGGTTGGATTATTTGGGAAACAAAGATAGATAATATCCGGTGTTTCCTTTGGTAATTCCGGTGCAAAACCATTATCCTCGGTACATGGCATGTAAATTACATTGCTCCAGGTTTCCTTTACCGTATCATAGACTCCCGTTCTACCTGCCATTACGTTGGTATCCACATACACAGGATATACCGGGTCACAAACCGCAATTTTATTATCGATACTGAAAATTTCCTGAATATTTCCGGAATCACATTTTGCACCATCCGATACAAAGATTTCATCTGCTGCAATTTCACATCCGCGTGCTTTATAATCATTTTCCATGATTGCATTTCTCAAAAATTCATAACCCAAATCCGGTGCATACCCGTGAAATGTTTCTGCAGCACCCATTTCATCTACCGCACTATGAAGGGACTCAATAATAGCCGGTGCCAGAGGCTGCGTTACATCACCGATGCCAAGTCTGATAATCTTTTTATCTGGATTTGCTGCTGCATATACATTTACCTTTTTCCCTATTGTTGAGAATAAATAGCTTCCCGGTAACTTTAAATAATTGTCATTTACTTTAAACATAATGTTCTCCTCTCGTTTCAAACGAATTTACGATTTTCCATTTTGACTCTATAAGTCAACCTCACCTTCAAAAACAGTTGCCGCAGGTCCTGTCATATATACCAGATTCTGCTCTCTGTCCCACTGAATCACTAAACTGCCACCTAATAGTTTAACAGTTACTTGTTCTTCCGTCAAACCATTTAGAATACAGGCAACTACCGTTGCACAGCATCCCGTTCCACATGCAAACGTTTCCCCGGTTCCACGCTCCCATACACGCATTTCGACATTCTTTCTGTCTACTACACGTACAAATTCCGCATTTACACGTTTGGGAAAGCGCACATGATGTTCAAACTTAGGTCCTACCGTTTCCAGTGGGAAATCATTTACATCATTTACAAATACCACTGCATGTGGATTTCCCATAGAAACTGCTGTCATATGATATATTTTATCATCTACCTCTATTTCCTCATCAATTACTTTTTCGTTTTCGGAAATAACCGGCACATTCTCGGCAATCAATTCCGGTGCACCCATGTTCACCCTAACCATTGCCACCTTACCATCTTCTACTGTTAATTCCAGATATTTTATTTTGCCAAAGCTTTCAATACTGATATTTTTCTTATCCGTCAATCCCTTGTCATAAACAAACTTCGCAACACACCGGATTCCATTTCCACACATTTCTGCCCGGGTTCCATCTGCATTGTACATCTCCATTTCAAAATCCGCTATTTTCGATGGATTAATAAATATCACGCCGTCCCCACCGATTCCAAAATGCCTGTCACTCAGCTTTATTACTATTTCACTTTTATTTTCTACCTTCTCTTCAAATCCATTTATATACACATAATCATTTCCACAACCGTGCATTTTTGTAAATTTCATTCATAAACCACCTTTCTTATACCCAATTTTTTTTCATTTACCTCTGCTCTTTGCGTACATTATATCACAAGCACAGCTTGTAATCGCCACTCGCCGTTCGCTAAAGGTGAGCAAGCTCCCCATAGCTCACTAACGCTCATTATATCATATCACTATTTGCTGTAAAACCTAGATACTGTTCAAAATATTGCAGATAATGCTTTTTTGATTCAGTCTTATCTACATTTCATAACGCAGCAGAGCGTTCTGCCAGAAAACAAAATTAACTGTTCACCTCTGGTAGAACGCTCTATAACCTACTGGTCTTATAAACTTATTTATTCAAACTTAAATCTATCCAAAAGTTCCTTTAGCACCTCTGCCTCTGCGGAAAGTTCTTCACTTGATGCTGCACTTTCTTCTGCAGTTGCTGAGTTCATCTCTATAACCGTTGCAATCTGGTTAATTCCTTCTGTAATCTGTCCGGCTGCGGTCGCCTGCATGTTAGAAGCGGTTGCAATATTTGATATTGCATCCTGTACCTCTCCTGCATTGATAACTACCGTGTTCAAAGATTCTGCGGTAATAACTGTTAATTTGGTACCGTCTTCGACTGCCTGAATTGCATTTTGAATTAAGGTCGTTGTATTCTGGGCTGCAGTAGCGCTCTGCTCTGCCAATTGTCTTACCTGGTCAGCTACAACCGCAAATCCTTTTCCGGCTTCCCCTGCCCTTGCCGCTTCAATTGCAGCATTTAAGGACAATAGGTTGGTCTGCGTAGCAATATCCTCGATACTCATAATAATCTTTGCAATTTCATTGGAAGCATCTTTAATACGCCCCATTGCCTTAGAAGTTTCTGTCATATGCAGATTACTGTTTTGGATTTCATCATTCATGGATAACACAATTTCTTTTGCTGAGTCTGCATTCTCTGCATTTTCTGAAATTTTCTCACTGATATCCGTTACCGTAGCAGTTAATTCTTCTATTGCACTCGCCTGGTCGGTAGCACCTTCTGCAAGTGCCTGCGATGCCTTTGCCAGATCATCTGAGCCTAACGATACCTGATCCGCATTATGGGATATATCTTTCATGGCTCTATTTAATGCTTCCGTAATTCCTCTTAGAGAATCTGTTATTTCACTAAAATCACCAATGTAATTATCCGTAAGCTTAATCGTAAAATTGCCTGCTGACAGTTCTGCCAAGTTTTTACTGATATCTGCAATAACATCCTGCAGGCTGGTAATTGTCTGATGCAGGTTATCCATCAAAATTTCTGTTTCATCATGTGATTCAATACGTTCCACTTTGGTATGTAAATCACCACCTGCCAGTTCTTTCAATCTTGCTACGCATTTTTCAATCGGTTTTGCGATTTCTTTTCCCTTTTTAAATCCAATTCGTACTCCGATTAAGGTACATACAATTACCATGATTACGGTAACTATCAATGAAAGGAAAAATTTAGTAAGAAATTCATTTCTAACTACCGCAATACCAATACTCCATCCATTACTGTCTTCAATTGGAGAATAGGATACGATTTTTGTCTTACCATTATAGGTATAGCTTCCCGTACCATCTTCCCCGTTAGCCATCTTTTCAACGATTTCGCCCAGCTTCTTTAATTTGATGTTTGTCTTTCCTTCTTCGATAAGATTCTCTGTTCCAACCAGTGTAGAATCAATGTCTGCAATCGTTATTCCGGTTCCATCTACCATGAAAGCAGTTCCCTGTGAGCCAACCTGAATACTCCGCATAATATTATTGATAAATTCTCCATCTGGTACATATACAATGACACCAACCGGTGTAGAATGAGGAATTCCGTCTTTCCATAATGGAGCTGCAACAGTCATAACAACGGATCCCATAATATCACTATAAGCCGGTGTTCCTATGTAATCTTCACCTGTCATACACGTTGTGTAATACTCTTTGTTCGATAAATCTTCTCCTGTAAATATGTTGATACCTTTTTCATCTAAAATAATACCATCTAAAAATCCATGGTCATCAATACGTTGCTGGATAATCGCCTGTTTATCTTCCACAGACCGTTCTGAATCTGCCAGACGTGCAATACTTCCTGTTTCATAAGCAATCGCCTCATATTCCCTTAAGGAAGCCGAAACTAAGTCTGCTGCAACTTGTGAGGTTTCATTCATGGAAGACTGAATTGAACCTACTGAAGATGAGTAGCTCAAATACGATACGATAACACCTAATAATACATTACAACAAATGATAACTGCCGCAAATGAATAGGCAATCTTTTTTTCAATTCCTACAAATTTATCTGATGCTTTCTTTTTCTCTCTCCGCATAAAATGCCTCCTTGTATATGGTTAACAATTTTTCTCTTTTGTATCATATATTGTATCATACATTTATTATTTTTGGCTATATATTTGTATTATTTTTGAATTGGCATTTATATTTTTTGTTTAATATTCTTTTCTTTTGTTATTTTCTTTATTTTCTTATTAATTGATTATAGTCCAAATATTCCAACTAATTATGTATACATAAAATAGCGAACAAGCTCGCATTGGAAAAAGCCCCGCTTTTTCTGCCTAACACTACACTGGCAGGAGCAATTTCCTATTATATAAAAAGATTTGCATAAATATGAGCTCTTATGCAAACCATTTTCCTATTACATACCATATATTCCTAAAATTACTCTTTCCATTACACCTGCATAATCGACAAAACC
The DNA here is from genome assembly GCA_028692055.1 of Lachnospiraceae bacterium. GTDB lineage: Bacteria > Bacillota > Clostridia > Lachnospirales > Lachnospiraceae > SZUA-378. The sequence goes on from JAQUYA010000023.1 coordinate 31,561, forward strand.
ATCTGTGCAGTTTCTACCATATTGGTACTGCTGTCCATGCTGCATTTCTGTATGTAGCGGTGTGCTTCTTCCTCTGTCATGTTATTGCGTTCCATAAGCAGATGTTTCGCTTGCTTAATCAGCTCCTCCTCTTCCTGGTTACGTACCTTTGGCTTTGCCTTTAATTTCTTTCTCCTGCGTTCCATTGTCTGAACCATCATGTCCACGGTATTCAGCAAATCATGTACCTTCAGTGGCATGGACAAGCACACAATATTTCCAACATTACGCTCCGTCAGTAAATGCTGCGATGCCAGCAGCAGCATTTCAAAACCCGTTGGCAGGCAATCGTGTAACTCCATGTACATCATATCCGGTAATTTATAACCACATAATACAATTGCATCATTTAATTCATCTGCAATGCTGATTGCCTGTGAACCGGTAGTACAGACACCAACAACAGAATAACCATTTCTCACTAATAGATTCTTAATGCTTTTCGCTTCTTCAATCTTTGGAAGCGCCACAATAACACTTGTCACACGCCCACCTCCTTACCGCCTTGACACAGGTTCCTCTGTATCTGTTTTTGTCAAAAATGAGGTTTAAAACTTGTACAAGTACTTATCAATTTCCCAAGGTGTCACCTGTTGTGTATATTCCTGCCATTCACTTTTCTTTTTCTCGATATATTTTTCCGTAATATGAGTACCAAGTGTTTCTTTTACTAATTCGTCTTTTTCCAATTCTGCAATGGCTTCATTTAATGTTCTGGGAACAGATTCAATTCCCCGCTGATTTCTCTCTTCTTCCGACATTTCATAAACATTGGCATCTATACTTTCCGGAGGCATGGTCTGATTCTTAATCCCTTCTAATCCCGCACGCAGGCATACTGCAATTGCAAGGTATGGGTTAGCAGCAGAATCCGGACTTTTAATCTCTACTCTTGTGTTCTTACCTCTGGCTGCTGGTACCCGTATTAACTGATTTCTATTCGTTGCACTCCATGTCATATAAACCGGTGCCTCAAATCCCGGTACTAATCTCTTATATGAATTTACAAGAGGATTGGTAATCGCCGTGATTCCTTTTAGATGTTTAAAAATTCCACCAATAAAATAATATGCTTCTTTACTTAATTTTCTTACATCCTTCTCATCATGAAAAATATTTTTTCCATCTTTTGATAAGGACAGATTCAAATGCATGCTAGAACCATTTACCCCATACTTTGGTTTTGGCATAAACGTCGCATGCAGACCATGGCGTTTTGCAATTGTTTTTACTGCCAGTTTAAAGGTCATTACATTATCTGCTGTTTTTAAAGCTTCATCATATTTAAAGTCTATCTCGTGCTGCGCCGGAGCCATCTCATGGTGGGAGGCCTCTACTTCAAATCCCATATCCTCTAAGGTCAGCACCATATCACGTCTTGCATTTTCTCCAAAATCAATTGGGCCTAAATCGAAATAGCCTGCCTGCTCCTGTGTCTTTGTCGTCGGCATGGTATTTTCGTCTGTATCAAATAGAAAAAATTCGCATTCCGGTCCTACGTCAAACGTATATCCCATATCTGCGGCTTCCTTGAGTGCCCGCTTTAATATGTAACGTGGGTCCCCTTCGAATGGCTGTTCATCTGCTTTATAAATATCACAAATCAATCTTGCCACCTTTCCCTGCTGTGGCCGCCATGGAAAAATAGCCAGCGTATCATAATCCGGATATAAATACATATCCGAGTCCCCAGTCTGAATAAATCCCTCTATATTGGAGCCATCAAACATACATTTGTTATCCAATGCTTTTTCTAACTGGCTGGATGTAATTGCAACATTTTTCAAATTACCGAGAATATCTGTAAATTGTAAACGGATAAATTCAACATCTTCTTCCTCTACCAATTTAATAATATCTTTTTTACTGTATCTGCTCATTTTCCACAATCCTTTCTATCCCTATCCCGTTATGACGCCTGGCGCCTTGTTTCCCTTATTATATACTTTGCATACAAAAAAAGACACTCTTATCCCTAAGAACGCCTTTGTTCTGTATTATGATAACAGTTATTCTGTGCGTTTGTCAATACGAATTTCGTCAAAAGTGCTAGAATCCGATTACCATATAGCCCAGATTTAATGCTACCGTTGTCAACGCAAAATGAAACGCGTTACTATAATTTTTATCCTTAATTTCCCATACAATATTAATAAGCCCTGTAGCAATTGTCAGAACACACATAATAAGCCAGGTAAACATACCTTGCACATAGATTGTTTCCAGAACCGTGAGAACTCCAACTATAAAAAATAAAACTTCAAATATTTTTTTTAATTTCATAGACTATTTTCACTTTACCTTTCCGATTAAATACGGTATTCCTGATTTCCTATATTTCTTATGGTTCCCTGTTTTTACGTAAATATTCGTCAAATTGAGCCAGTGAATAGTTCATAATCAGCTCCGGTGGAAAATCCATCTCCCTGACTACCTGTCCTATCTGCTCATAGTTCGCGATATCATTCATATAATGCGCATCACTTCCCAGAATAACCGGTTGTTCATATTGTTTACATAACTCTAACATTGTGATTATATTTTCAGCTACATTTTTTCTGGAGCTCATGCGAAGCGCGTTGTTATTTACTTCTAACAATGTATGATACTTCTTTGCTGCATCCACTACTGCCTCATACTCCAGCGGACAATTACTATCATCCGGATGACTGATAATATCAATCTGCGGGGTCTTGATCGCACCTATGATGGCACTGGTATTCTCCTGTATCGTGCCTGGCTTATAACAAATCTGATGAATTCCTGCAATTCGCACGTCCAGATAATTCATATATTTATCCGTCATGCTCAGACTTCCTTCATAATCCAGAATATTAATTTCTGCACCCAGCATTAACCGTATTCCGAACATGGTTCTTGGTACTACCCTCATATTACCAAAATAAATGTCCTCACAGGTTCCCGGTATGCCCTTTGCATGTTCCGTAATTCCTAATAATTTTAGTCCTTTCTCCGATGCTGCTTTTGCCATTTCGGTAATCGTTCCATAGGCGTGCCCACTCACTATGGTATGCGTATGTACATCTAATTCTACTGGTTTTATAATCATGTTTATTATGCCATCCTCTTTGTTATTCTCCACACTTAACATACAACATGCTCTCTTTTCTGTCAAACATCGTTCTATCTGTATAACTGTCTGCATAAAATATGTAAAAAGAAACAAATGGGGATATTGCTATGAGTTCGAAAACAAAAATTGTAGTGCTTCACCTGAAAGAGTTAATCTATACCGGCATCTTTGCACTGCTTGGTATCCTTTTTATTGTACTAATTATTATTATGTTCCTTCCGAACACCAAAAAAGATGCAAAAGATGTGACTTCCACTAGTATTTATCAGCCCGGTGTTTATTCCACTGCTCTTACCCTGGGAGGTAATACAATCGATATAGAAGTCGTAGTTGACGAGCATAATATCAATTCTATTCAATTAGTAAATCTGGATGAGGCCGTTGCAACCATGTACCCACTCATCGAATCCTCCTTTCAGGATTTGGTAAACCAGATTTGTACCAATCAATCCATAGATGGTATTACATATTCCGACGACAATAAATACACTACCCTTGTACTCCTAGATGCCATTACCACCTCTCTCGACAAAGCAAAGCTGCCCGTCGAAAATGAATAAAACTTAAAGTTAGCACACAATGAGTGGCTGCACGGGAGGTTGTGAGTGCATTTTCAAGGTGCAGACGTAAGTATGCCGACTTTGTGTGGGACGCCTCATAATGCTGAAAATCTAAGAGTTCAAAAGGAAAATGTGTGACGCTTGTTAAGACGTACGAAATCAAGGGATTATGCGACATCGTGTCGCAATCCCTTTTGCTCGCACATCGTGTGTAAACCCACTTCGTGTGTTCGCATTTCTGATAATAACATTTTCTTTTTGAACTCTAATATTTTCTACGCATTATTCGGAAGTCCCACACAAAGTTCGGCATATTTACGTCTGTACCGTGAAAATGTATTCTACTATATCAAAGCAGCCACAGATAGTTTCTGACATAATTAAAATATAACTCAATATCTTACAATTTTTAGGTGCCTTTATTATGGTTAGTACATGAGAATATTTGTGGCTGCTTCATAAATGTAGAACTCGTTTCAGATAGCGTGGGGAGTCCCTTCTGTTTGCATCCTGTAACATTTGGAATTATGCTTAGAAAATATTAGAGTTCAAAAAGAAAATGACACTACCAGAAATGCGAATGCACGATGCATTCGCAAAGTGTCTTGCGACACGATGTCGCATAAGACACTGGTTTCGTACGTCTTAATAAACGTAACACATTTTCTCTTTGAGCTCTTAGATTTTCTTGCATAATGGAAAGTTACAGGAAGCAAACAGAAGGGACACCCACGCTATCTGAAACGTTCCACAACCTTCCGTACAGCCACACCCCTGTCAATGCACAAAATTAAAGTTTAATCTGTCAATTTCCAGATGTCGCGGTTGTATTCAGCGATGGTTCTATCGGATGAGAAGAAACCTGCTTTTGCAATATTTACCAGCATCATTTTTTTCCATTTTGTCTGGTCT
>JAQUYA010000108.1 GCA_028692055.1 Lachnospiraceae bacterium
AGCTTTACGGACCTGCCTCCACGTACACCAGTGACCATCACCTCGGCTATTACGGTAATGCCGGAGGATTGTCTGTACATCAAAAGCGTGTACGCCACCCTTAAAGGTGTATGCAGATGATGCGCTTATTTGCCAATATGGGCAGGATGGCACTTATCCCAGCTTTATGCAGGACCCCGCCACCGCGGTACGTGTTGTTTCCATGAGCGGTTTTGAGGGAAAGATAAAATTACGCATGGAATATCTTTCTCCTTTGACACGGGACGTTCTCACCGTTCAGCCTATACTTTTGGGGTCGCGGGCTGCTATTTGGGAAACGCTTTTCAGCCAAATGGGATTTTCCTTTGCGTTTGCCATAATCCTGCTTTTTAGCGGACTTCTGCTGGTGCTTATTGCAAGCTTTGTAATTACTTTTGAAAAGAAGGGAATTGCCTTTTTCTGGCTGGGTATGTTTGCCGTATCCACTGGCTGTTGGGCACTTGGAGAAAACAACTTGACAGGACTTATAATTAACAACCCTACCCTGCTCTATATCATGGCATTCTCAGGGATGATTAGCTTTGTGATTCCCCTGATTTACTTTGGACTGACCATAGTTGATTTTCATGATAGCCGACTACTTTTCATCATCGCACTCATAGATGGCACTTCTGCCTTAGCGGGACTTTTATTACAGATTTGCGGCATAGTATCGCTGTCAAAAAGCATGTATCTGTATCACATTCTGGTACCACTATCCCTGTGCATATTTGCCGTAAGTATGCTGTATGAGGGTATTCACTATAAAAATAAATCTGCACTTCGCTTTACCATCCCTATTGCGGTGCTTGCATTATTTATCCTGTTAGAACTTGTCAATTATCAGGTACGCTTTACTAATGTATTGACTTCCTTTTTCCAAATGGGTGTGATGATTTTTATCTTGCTAACAGGCATTGTGGCAGGATTTTTTGTGTGTGATGCATTGAAGCTTCGCAGTGAAAAGCAACAACTTGAGTATGAAGTAAGTCTTATGGATATACAGGTAACAGAGCAGAAAAAGCATCATCAGCTTATGCTGGAAAATGCAAAAGAGTCAAAAGCACAGCGCCATGACCTGCGACATCAACTGGCTGTACTACGCAGCTACAGCGAAGGGGCAGAATGTACCCGGATAAGTGATTATATTGATACCCTGATTACACAGATTCCTGCGGAGCAGGGTACATACTGTGAAAATATAGCTGTAAATGCAATTATTTCCCATTATGCCTCCCTCGCAAAGAAAAACGGCATAGCGCTTTCTATTAAACTAGTTGTTCCTGAACATATTGAGCAGATTACGGATAGCAGCCTCTGTGTCATCTTTGGCAATCTATTGGAAAATGGAGTGGAAGCTTGTAACCGCATGGCAGAGGGTAATAAATTTATCCGGCTGCACAGCCGTTTGCAATACGAAACCCTGACTATCACTATGGACAACAGCTTTGATGGAAGAGTTACCAAAAAGAATGAGAAATTTGTTTCCAGCAAACGCAGTGAAATCGGCACAGGACTGACCTCCGTCACTGCCATGGCAGAAAAGCACGGTGGAGGTGCAAGCTTTGAAGCGGATGGATTGGTGTTCCAGTCTTCCGTGTATGTACGGGTGTAGGATTGTTCTAAAGCAGCCTATATCCGCTTAATAAAAATTTATTCATGTTCCTTAGCAAATTTGGGGTCACGGATACGACCCACGATAATGATTGCCACAATGAACAACGCAAAGGTAAACATGAATGGCAGCCGGCGGTCAACACTTGATAACCACCCTGCAAAATAACCAAATGGTGAAGAAAACGCAATCGTGAAGGACATAATCAAGGCATTAATTCGAGCTCGTTCCTCTGGATTAATACTTAGCTGGATTAATGCATCCTTACGAGGCATAACAAGGGAACCGGCTACTGCCACAACAAAAACATAAATAATAATGAAAAGCATGTTCCCCATCGGAGTCAGTATCAGGAGAATCGTTGCAACCGCATACAATACCAAACCAATCCACATAGGTATCCGGAATTTCACGAATTCCAATCGGTGCTGTATTCCAACCATGAAAATCAGCATCACAGCCGCATTCAAAATCGGAAAAAAAGCCAGATAACGCGATGCTATACCTAACCGTTGTGTTACATACAAACTAAAGAAATTAGTACTGACCAAATTCGTGATATATAATATTACGGAGACAATAAGCACTTTCATAATTTCTTTATTCTTCAGCACTTTCGGTATCAAATCCTTGTATTCATATAGCATCTGTAAAACAGAAGTATCCTTTGTTTCAGCCATCCGAATCTTTCCCTGCCGGGTCTCTTTACAGTACCGAAAAGTAACTACTACCTTAATCAACATATTCACGGCAAACACCATGTATAAAACCCGAATCACCGGAACCACCGTAAAGGAATTAATCAGTAAACCAGAAATTGGTGCAAAAAAGATTGCAATCAAACCGCCTATATTCACCCATGTATAGATTCCCAACAAATCTTTGGGCTCTGCGTCTTCAATTAATAAGCAATACCATGCGGTCTGGTTAATCTGCTCAAAACTGTTAAATAAAACAGCAATTAAAAAGAACCAGAAGTTACCCGATATGCTCCATATCAAACATGCAACACTCCAACCAAAGAAATCACCCATCATGGTTGTAAATTTTCGTCCCATCTTATCTGTTATTATGCCGCCAAAGAAGGAAAAAAACACCTGCACAAACATAGCAATAGACAGAATCAGTCCAATTTGGACATCCGTTACTCCCTGCGAGTACATATACAGTGTGGCAAAAGGTGTAATCAAGTTATATGGAATGCCCCACAGAGGCTCCATCAATATCAACGTGCGCGGATTTCCCTTGTTATTTTTTAGTAATTCAATTAGTGGGTGTTTCTGCAATTTTTCTATTTTTTGTGTTTTATTCACTGGTTTCTCCATTCTACAGTTTCTTCTCACAGGTGCTGTTAAAACAACTGTTTCCCATTCAAAATATTAATGCCTAACTCTTTTGCCATCCCCGTCTGCTTGAATGGATTTACTTTTTCTGTTATCCCATCACGTTTAAAAAGTGAACCTGTATTCTTGAACCAAAAGGTCACATTTGCTTTTATACATTGCTCGCGGATATCAAGTACCCAGTCATAATTACATTCACGGGCCTCTCGACTGGTTTCGCCGCCAACGGTAACATGCTCTACTCCATGGAGATACGGTGATAAATCGATTGCTTCTAAGAGTGGTGCACAGGCAATAAAACGCCGCTTTATCGGATAGGACAGAAATAACGGAAGCCTGTAATCTGCTAATGCTTGATTTTCGACGGTACATCCAATATTCACATTGTCATAGCCTGTACCCCAATCGGACGGCAGCGACACAAGGAAGCGGTCTATACGTTTTGTCAAAATCAAAAATTCAATGTCTGTTCTTTCTTTTATCATCGCCCACGCTTCTTTTCTCCATTCATCCGCTTCCGGAAGGAAGAAGTCTGTTGCAAAGCAGGTGGCAAGGATTTTATTTCCTTTGATATTGTACTCACCCTTTGCATTGGTTCTTATGGGCCAGTCGAATTTATCTGTTTTCTGTATCGTATTTTGCCCATAGCGTTTTGCATGTGGTCCGTAAAAGTAACAATTTGTGCAACCCTCGCTGATTTTATAACATCCTGTCCATGGCTCCCAATTCATAGTCATTCTCCCTTTTTCCAAATGTGTAATTCAAATAAAAGCTTTCTTGTATCAATAACTTGATTTTATCTAAAAGAATAGCGTTATCGACAATGTCACTTGAAAGATAACAGTATTTTCCCACTAAATTAAGTTTACTATATTTCAGATAAACCGTCCATAACAAGAACCTTCTTTCGTCTTTAATATGGATTTCTATTAAAAAAGTCGTATGGGATTTCTCTCAAACGACTTGACTCACATCTATATCTATTATTTTCTAACTATTTTCCCTGCATTCCTAATGATAGCTTAATTTTTCGCATATAGACTAAGTCCTACCAGGACGCAGCCTTCAATATAAGGTAAATTCTCTTGTTTTAGATAATCAATCAAATCATTACTTTCACCACCTGGCTGAATTACAATGCATTTAAATGGTTTTTTACACTCTTTGATAAGATGTAATCCTTTTACAGGGTTTATGCATAGATCAATAACATCAATCTCATCTTCTATATCATTTAAAGAGTCTAACTCTTTTCCAACGCCATATACATGATAACCATGGTCAATTAATCCCTGTTTAATTTTGAATGCATACTTTTCTTCATTTATCGTATTACCAACAACCGCAAAATTATTTTCTTGCATAATTTCTTTTAAATCCATTATAAACCTCTTTACTCTCTATTATTACAACATATTTTACATTTTTAAAAATTCCTCTGGACACCTTTGCAATGACCAGAGGATTACTCATAAATGGTTTATCTTATGTTTTCGATTAATAATTCTCTTTTCTAACCTCAAAGTAACTCTGACTCATACCACAAATTGGACATACCTCTGGTGCCTTCCTGCCCATAACAAGATGTCCGCATACCCGGCATTCCCACATACACTCTTCACCTTTTTCAAATACCTGTTGCATTTCTACATTTTTAAGAAGTGCTCTATATCTTTCCTCATGTGCCTTTTCTACCGCTCCAACCTTACGAAATTTCTCTGCAAGTTCTGGAAATCCTTCTGCATCTGCGTCTTTTGCAAATCTGTCATACATATCTGTCCATTCATAATTTTCGCCTTCAGCTGCTGCTAACAGATTTTTCTTGGAATCTCCCAAATATCCTAATTCTTGAAACCAAACTCTTGCATGCTCCTGTTCATTCCTTGCAGTTTTTAAGAATAATTCCTGAAGCTGGTCATAGCCTTCCTGACTTGCAATATTGGCAAAATATGTATATTTATTTCTCGCCTGACTTTCGCCTGCAAATGCTTCTTGCAGATTTTTTTCCGTCTGTGTTCCTGCATAGACATTTTCAGAGGATGCTTCCTCAAGCTTTACAAATTTTGAAGCTGGCCGTTTACAAACAGGGCAGGTAAAATCATCTGGCATTGGTCCCTCATGAATATATCCACATACACTACTTTTCCATTTTATTTACTTCCTTTCCACTTTTTGACTCTTCTTTATGATTTAAAAGTTTCAATAATTTTTCTACGGCTTCTTTTGGAAAGGCAGGGTCTTTGGTATCAAGTATTTCATTTAAAAAGGAACCTGCTTCCTTACTTTGTGGTAACATATATCCTGCTTCTCTTAAGATGTCTTCTGCCATAATGCGATTTGATTTAGCAACAGCTGTTGCCAGCTGCCTCGTGATAGGAGCATCTGTTTCTTCTGCAATACCTGCTGCAATACATTCCTGCATGGTTTTACTGTCTGCCAGTCGTTTCATAGAATTTGCTACTGGCACAGTTTTCTCCTGCTGAGTTGGATATTCTTCCGGAACCATGACAATTGCATGGCTTGGACACGCATTGGCACATGCTCCGCATCCAATACATTTCGACGCATCAACCTGTCCCGTCTCAGTATCACTTGCTCCTGTCGGACAGACATAAAGACATAAACAATCTTTGGTACAATGATCAATGTTTCTTACTGCATGCATGGCACTACCCCCTTTCCACCTTCGTCATCTTTTTATTTGGTACCTTACATACTGGGCAAATCTCTGGTGGATTATCTCCAATATAAATAAATCCACAAATTTCACATACATAAATATTGGTATTTTCTAACATGGAATTCTTTTCCTTTTCATATCTAACAAGAATTGAATTCAACATCCTTGTAACCTTTTCACTCCATACAAGAGCTCGAAGTGCCCCTCTGTCTGGTTTTACATTTGCATTCTGATTTGCTTCTGGATATTCCTGTTCCAGATTCTCATTCATTTTTACAAGAAGAGCATCAAAATCTTTTTCCTTTACCACCCCTGCCTTTTGCCTATAATAATCTGCAAGTTGTAGAAAAAGTTCTGCTTCTTCCGCCAGATACTGTTTCTCGCATCCTTTTGCAAGATTAGAACAAAGGGCACTCATCTGTGCATTGCTTAATTCTGTCAGGTTCTCTTCTTCTGTTCCATTTACCGTAATCGGCTTTACCACCTGATTCGTCTCTGCTTGAAGCTTAAAATCAGACTTTGGTGCTCCGCAAAGTGGACATATCCAATCATCCGGTAATGACTCCCATGTGGTTCCTGCTACAATTCCTTGATCTGGAATTCCCTTTGCTTCATCATAAACAAATCCGCAAATCATACATACTTGTTCAATAAAATACCTCCTTCTAATTGGTAGCGTCATACAATTGTTCTTTTATTTTATCCTAATTTTCACCACATCTATGTTTATCTTCACCACAGCTATGTTCCCCTTCATGATGATGACTACATACTACATTAGGATTAAAATCTAACCGATCCCCCAAAAAACTTTGGATAGCTTCCTCTGCATTACCGGAAACTCCTCCATACAGCTTAATACCTGCTTCTACCAAGGCTGTCTGCGCACCTCCACCAATACCTCCACAGATTAGTACATCTACCTTTTCACTGGCAAGCAATCCTGCCAATGCACCATGTCCATTTTCATTTGTATCAATAACAGTTTCCTTTACTACTTTTTCATCTTCTATGTCATATAGCTTGAACTGTTCTGTGTGTCCAAAATGCTGAAAAATATCTCCCTTATTATAAGTTACCGCTATTCTCATTACATTCTCTCCTTTTTCAATGCCGATTGATGTGATACTCTTTTTACATCCCATCTGACAATAGTTTCCTGCCTCACCTAAACATAACTTATAATTTCCACCACTAATCTGCAGTTCCTTACCATTCATAAGACAATCTGCCATTTTAAATCTTGCTGATTCATAGATTTCTGTGACTGTCGTTCTGGAAATATCCATTATTTTTGCACACTGTTCATGCGTCATTTTCTGATAATCAATCCATCGAATCGTCTCATACTCATCTAACGTTAGAATGCTATATTCTTTAACCACACTTTTCTTTGGAACAAATACATCAAATTTTGGTTTTCTGCAGATTCGTCTTTTTCTTTGAGGTCTAGCCATAACATGCTCCCTTTTATTACCGACATATGTTGGTAATATTATACATTAATTAAAAATTTTTTTCAATGCATTCTGACAACAATCGTGTAATTACTATTAAGCCATATTCTAATATTTATCTTATATAATTTGACTTATTAACTTTTTTACGCCTTTATTCAACTTCTTTTCTATATAAAAACAGGGCAAAAACTAGCCATTTTTCAGCTCAATTTTTGCCCCCACCTCAAACCTATTTGAGGATAACCACGAACATCTTGTGGTTGAACCACCTTATTTCTCTCTTTTTCCACAATACTGCATCAGAATTACCGTCTCAAC
>JAQUYA010000109.1 GCA_028692055.1 Lachnospiraceae bacterium
AGAAGTTATAAAAAGATATGTGAAATTCAGAAAAACAAAAAAATACTCGAAAAGCCGTAAAATCAACATATAAGAAGATATAACAACTTATGTGAAAGCTTATTTTGGTGATAATTTCTTACAACAAGAAAGAAATCATCGCTGTTGATTAATGAAAAACAAAAGTAAGACTTCCGACGTAACGGAGGTCTTTTTTTGTTTTATCTTGATTTTTTTTAGTCAGTCTAGTATATTAGAAGGGAACGCTGGGAGGGCTAGATATGTCAGAAATGGTAAATGTAGCAGTAGATGCAATGGGTGGAGATAATGCTCCAGCTGAAATTGTAAAAGGTGCAATTCAGGCTGTAAATGATAATAAAAATGTAAAAGTTTTTTTAGTAGGTCCAGAGGAAAAAATTAAGAATGAATTAGCTCAATATAGCTATGAATCCCTACAGGTAGAAGTAGTAAATGCAACGGAAGTTATTGAAACAGCAGAACCTCCGGTTATGGCGATTCGAAAGAAAAAGGATTCTTCTATTGTGAAGTCTTTATATATGGTGAAGGAAGGCATCTGTGATGCTTTTGTATCCGCAGGAAGTACTGGTGCAGTATTAGTGGGTGGACAGGTTGTCATTGGCAGAATTAAAGGTGTTGAAAGACCGCCACTGGCACCATTGATTCCTACGAAGAACGGAGTATCCCTATTAGTGGATTGTGGGGCGAATGTAGATGCCAGAGCTTCTCATTTGGTACAATTTGCGAAGATGGGTTCCGTTTATATGGAAAATGTAATGGGTATTACGAATCCAAGAGTCGCGATTGTGAATATTGGTGCGGAAGAAGAAAAGGGAAATATTCTGGTAAAAGAAACATTTCCACTATTGAAAAGCTGTCCGGATATTAATTTTATAGGAAGCATAGAATCCAGAGATATTCCGGCAGGATATGCAGATGTAATTGTATGCGAAGCATTTGTCGGCAATGTTATTTTGAAGATGTACGAAGGTGTCGGTGGTACACTGATACACAAGGTAAAAGAAGGCATGATGACAAATCTGCGTAGCAAGCTTGGGGCACTTTTAGTAAAACCGGCATTAAAAGCTACTTTAAAGGCTTTTGATACCGAACAATATGGCGGAGCACCAATGCTTGGACTAAATGGTCTTGTGGTAAAGACCCATGGAAGTTCTACTGCAATTGAAATTAAAAATTCAGTACTACAGTGCGTAACTTTTAAAGAGCAGAAAATAAGCGAAAAAATAAAAGAGAAAATTACATTAGAGGTATAGGAAGGAATACAGGCAAAATGGAATTTGATAAATTAAAGGAAGTAATTGCCACGGTATTATGTGTAGATACAAAAGAAATTACGGCGGATACCACATTTATAGAAGATTTGGGAGCAGACTCATTAGATATCTATCAGATTGTTATGGGCATTGAACAGGAGTTTGCTATTGAAATTACTGAAGAAGATGCAGAAAAAATATCGACGGTCGGCGAGGCATTGGAATTAATAAAAAGTTCATTGGATTAAATTTGTAAAGAGCCCTTCATGGGCTTTTTCAAATAATAAGAAGTAATCGTTTGGCACGCAAATATGTGCGGACAGAGAGAAAGGTATGGTTATTATAATGAATGAAAAGTATCCATTGGAAAAATTGGAGCAGATAATAGGCTATGTTTTTCGTGATACAACATATTTAAAACAGGCAATGACACATAGTTCTTATGCCAATGAAAAGAAGATTTTTAAGGTAAAGGATTATGAAAGACTGGAATTTCTGGGTGACGCAGTATTAGAACTGGTGTCCAGTGAATTCTTGTTTAAGGCACATCCTGAAATGCCGGAAGGAAAATTGACCAAGCTTCGTTCTTCCTGTGTATGTGAACCTGCATTGGCTTATTGTGCACGTGAGATAGAGCTGGAAAGTTACATGTTTCTGGGAAAAGGTGAGGAAGCAACCGGTGGAAGGAATCGGGATTCCATTACTTCTGATGTCTGTGAAGCTTTGATTGGAGCTATTTATTTAGATGGTGGTTTTGCTAATGCAAAAGAGTTCATACATAAATTTATTCTATCGGATTTGGAAAATAAACAACTCTTTTATGATAGCAAGACTATTTTACAGGAAATCATACAAAAGGATAATGATGGTCTGCTTCACTATGAACTAATAAGGGAAGAAGGTCCGGATCATGATAAAAGCTTTGTAGTAGAAGCAAAGATTGATGAACATAAAATCGGTGAAGGAACAGGAAGAACAAAGAAGGCGGCCGAACAGCAGGCAGCATACAGAGCAATTCTTGAAATTAAAAAAAACGAAAAAAGTAACTAGAAAAAACAAGCAGGTATATTATGTATTTAAAAAACATTGAAGTGCATGGATTCAAATCCTTTGCAAATAAAATTAATTTTCAATTTCATAATGGTATTACCGGAATCGTGGGACCAAATGGAAGTGGTAAAAGTAACGTAGCGGATGCGGTTCGCTGGGTACTTGGAGAACAGAGAATTAAACAATTACGTGGGGCATCCATGCAGGATGTTATTTTTTCTGGTACAGAAAACCGGAAACCTTTAGGATATGCATACGTTGCAATTACCCTGGATAACAGTGACCATCAATTAGCAATTGACTATGAAGAGGTTACTGTTGCCAGAAGAATTTACCGTTCTGGTGAAAGTGAGTATTTAATCAATGGAACGCCATGCCGGCTAAAAGATGTGAGTGAACTTTTTTATGATACTGGTATTGGTAAAGAAGGTTATTCCATTATTGGACAGGGTCAAATCGATAAAATTTTAAGTGGTAAGCCAGAGGAACGAAGAGAATTATTTGATGAAGCGGCTGGAATTGTAAAATTTAAAAAGCGTAAAGCTGCAGCACAAAAGAAGTTGGAAGATGAGAAGCAGAATTTATTACGTGTAAGCGATATTTTATCAGAATTAGAAAAGCAAATTGCACCGTTAGAGAAGCAATCCGAAATAGCTAAAGTATATTTAAAGAAAAAGGAAGATTTAAAAACGTTCGATGTAAACATGTTCTTACTGGAAAATAATCGTATTCGGGAACAGCTGCAGAATGTAGAGGGTAAATACAAGATTGCCAGCGATGATTTGTCAGACAGCACACAGAAATATGAGAACATCAAAGAAGAATACGAGCAGGTGCAGGCAGAAATAGAAGTACTGGATGCCAGTATTGAAAATGCCCGTGCTACATTAACGGATACAAGTGTGCTACGTGGAAAGCTTGAAGGGGAAATTAATGTATTAAAGGAACAGATTAATTCTGCACGCGGGAATGGGGAACACTTACAGACTCGATTAACAACCGTGCAGGAGGAAATTAATCGTAAGAACGAAGACAAAAATAAAATTTTAGAAGAGAAGAAAGTAATTGATGACGAGCTTGCTGAGGTCGAAAAAGTAAGAGATGATGCAAGGGGTCTGTTAAGTGCGGTTCAACAAAAAATTGAGGAATTAAATAATCAAATCGAAAATGGGAAGAACCGTATTATTGATACATTAAATGAAAGAGCTACCATTAAATCTAAAATGGGCCGTTATGATACCATGATGGAGCAAATCAATATTCGCAAAGCAGAATTGAATTCCCGATTATTGCGTGCCAAATCAGATGAAGCAGAACAGATTACATTGATTTCAAAGCTACAGGAAGAGTTTGAAACGATTAATGTATCGATTCGTGAATTCAATGAAAAACAACAGCTCATGGAAGAACAGCTCGAACAAATGCACAAGGATTTGGGAGATAAGGATCAAAAACTTCGTGATAAACAGGTAGTTTATCATCAGGATAAGTCCAAGCTAGATACCATTAGCAATTTGACAGAGCGTTATGAAGGCTACGGAAACAGTATCCGTAAGGTAATGGAGCAAAAGGAAAGCAACAGGGGTCTGGTTGGTGTAGTTGCGGACATCATTAAAGTAGACAAGAAATATGAAACAGCAATCGAAACAGCACTTGGCGGTAACATTCAGAATATTGTAACGGAAGATGAAGTAACGGCAAAAGAAATGATCCAGTTTTTAAAGAAAAATAAGTTTGGACGTGCAACATTTTTACCGCTGACAAGTATTACAAAACCGCAGGAATTCAAAACTCCAGAGGTATTAAAAGAAAAAGGTGCAATTGGACTTGCCGATTCCTTGGTTTCACTTGATGTGAAATACAGGAATGTTGCAAAAGCAATGCTCGGACGTATTGTGGTGGTAGACCAGATAGATAATGCCATCAAAATTGCTAAAAAATATGATTACGGGGTAAGAATGGTTACCATTGAAGGTGAATTATTAGTGCCGGGTGGTGCGATTAGTGGTGGTGCATTTAAGAATAGCAGCAATCTTCTGGGACGCAGACGAGAACTGGAAGAACTGGAGGCAAGAGTAAAGAAGCACTTGCAGGAAATCGATACGCTGCTGGAAGAAATTGAAACGACGAAAAAGAACCGTAACCAGTTACGTATTACGATTGAAGATGTAAAGACCAAATTACAGGAGCAGTTCATTTTACAGAATACTGCTCGTATGAATTTGATTAAGGCAGAAGAGCGGAGAGATGAAACTACACAGGGCTTCGGTGAATTAAAGAACGAAGAACAGGAAATCGGTACGCAAATCTTAGAAATTACTTCAAATAAGGAACGTATTCTTCAGGAGCTGAAGGATTCGGAAGATTTAGAACATGCGGTTGAAGCAGAAGTCAATATGCATCAGAAGGAAGTAGAAGGGCAAAGAGTTATTGAATCGGAACAGACGTCAAAGGTATCCGAATTTGACCTTGCGGTAGAAAAGAAACTACAGAAACAGGAATTTCAGCAGCAAAATGTAAATCGTATTGATGGAGAGATTGTACGCTCTCAAAATGAACTTTCAGAAATACAGGAAGGCATCCGTGAAGGCGTAGAGAGCATGGAACAGAAGGAACAAAATATTGTTGCTTTGGAGAAAACGATTCTTGCATCTAATACTTCACAGGGAGAATCAGAAACAAAATTAAAAGACGAAATAGAACGTAAGGAAGAATTAAGCAATCGACAAAAGACATTTTTCAAATCCAGAGATGAGATGTCAGAACGTATTGCAGCACTTGATAAAGAGGTCTTCCGATTAAGTTCACAAAAAGAAAAATTAGAGGAAGCAATCGAATCCCAGATTAATTATATGTGGGATGAATATGAAATTACCTTAAGTGATGCCGCTTCCCTGCGTAATGAAGCAATGACAGATTTAGCCGCCATGAAACGTGAAATATCTGCGTTAAAGGAGCAAATCAAAAAGCTTGGCGATGTCAATGTTAATGCCATTGAGGATTTTAAGAACTTGATGGAGCGCTATGAATTCCTGAAAACACAGCACGATGACTTGGTGCAGGCGGAACAGACCTTGTTAAAAATTATTGAAGAATTAGACACTGCGATGCGAAAACAGTTTGAAGAAAAATTTCATCAGATATGCAGTGAGTTTGACAAAGTATTTAAGGAAATGTTTGGTGGCGGAAAAGGTACGTTGGAATTGATGGAGGATGAAGATATTCTGGAAGCAGGAATCCGCATCATAGCACAGCCGCCAGGAAAGAAACTGCAGAATATGATGCAGCTGTCTGGTGGAGAAAAAGCTTTGACTGCGATTGCATTATTATTTGCCATTCAGAATCTAAAGCCATCACCATTTTGTCTGTTAGATGAAATCGAGGCGGCCCTGGATGAATCCAATGTATCCAGATATGCAAAATATTTACATAAATTAACAAAACATACACAGTTTATTGTTATTACACATCGTAGAGGCACCATGGAAGCAGCAGACAGATTATATGGTATAACCATGCAGGAAAAGGGTGTGTCTGCATTGGTTAGTGTAAACCTGATTGACAAAGATTTGGATGATTAATGGATTGGAAATAAGTATGGAAAGGCAGGGTTTGCATGAGCGAAGAAAAAATAGGTTTCTTTGGGAGATTGAAACAAGGACTGACGAAGACTCGAGATAATATTGTAAACGGTATGGATGCCGTATTTAATGGTGCTTCTAATATTGATGAAGATTTCTATGAGGAATTAGAAGAGATTTTAATTATGGGGGATATCGGTATCAATGCAACCACTTCAATTCTGGAGCGTTTGCGTCAGCAGGTAAAGGAACAGCATATTAAAGAACCAATGGACTGTAAAGAACTCCTGACCCAGAGCATCAAAGAACAAATGCGGGTAGCGGAAACGGCTTATGATTTTGAAAAGGAGCAGTCGGTCATCATGGTAATCGGTGTGAACGGCGTCGGGAAGACTACTTCCGTAGGGAAGCTTGCAGGGATATTAAAAGCAGAGGGCAGAAAAGTATTATTGGCCGCCGCAGATACCTTTCGTGCTGCTGCAGGAGAACAATTGACGGAATGGGCAAATCGTGCAGGGGTAGATATTATCGGTGGCGCAGAGGGTTCTGACCCGGCATCCGTTATTTATGATGCGGTGAATGCAGCTAAGGCAAGAAATGTAGATGTATTATTATGTGATACGGCAGGAAGACTTCATAACAAGAAAAATCTCATGGAAGAGCTTCGTAAAATGAATCGTATTATTGAGAAAGAATTTCCGGGAGTTCACAGAGAAAATTTGGTGGTACTGGATGGTACGACGGGACAAAATGCATTACAACAGGCCAGAGAATTTGGAGCAGTGGCAGATTTAACCGGCATCATACTTACGAAGATGGATGGTACCGCAAAGGGTGGTATCGCTGTGGCAATTCAATCCGAGCTGCAGGTACCGGTAAAATATATTGGTGTTGGAGAAACAATAGAAGATTTACAAAAATTTGATTCCGAGCAATTTGTAGATGCACTTTTCAATAGAGAGTCTGACAGAGCAGACGGATAGGGGTTCATATGAATATCATTTTACTTTCGGGTGGTTCCGGAAAACGTCTTTGGCCGTTGTCCAATGATGTAAGGTCAAAACAGTTCCTGCAGCTATTGGCAGATAAAGAAAATGGGCATGAGTCCATGGTTAAACGCGTATACAGGCAAATTCAGGCAGCCAATTTAGATGCAAATATCGTGGTTGCTACGAGCGCTTCACAAAAGGATTCCATTAAGATACAATTGTCCCATAAAGTTGATATCGTGGTGGAACCGGAACGTAGAAATACCTTTCCGGCGATTGTTTTAGCGACCTCGTATTTATTGACAGAGAAAAAGATAGATCCGAATGAAACAGTTATTGTATTACCCGTAGACCCCTATGTTGATTTGGAATATTTTGAAACATTTAAGAAAATGGAACAGGCGGTACAGAGTGACCAATCCGATATTGTATTGATGGGACTACAGCCAACGTATCCGTCTTCCAAATATGGCTATGCAGTCGTGGATGAGAAGGATAGAAGCCGTATCGTTGGATTTAAGGAGAA
>JAQUYA010000110.1:0-5229 GCA_028692055.1 Lachnospiraceae bacterium
CCCGGTACCCAGATACGCTCTTTCATGGCTGGTGAAGCAGAACCTATCATCCAGCAATTCTTATCGCAGCATTTTACCTGCTGACGTACCTTATCTGCCTGTTCAGAGTGCCAGATTTCTTCCCAGGACTGCTCATGCAGATTGCCCATGGACATCTTCTCCGTACTTCCGTTGCAGGGCAGGACATTGCCGTATGGGTCTAAGAAGAAGCCATTCGTGCCCATTTCACATGGTAAAAGACGTGGTTGTCCATACATATAGTTAATTAATCCATGGTTGAAATAAGCTCTCGCCCATTTCTTAGGGGATTTTGATTTCAACAGTTCATTTATCAGATTTTCAAATTCCTGTGCCACTTTTCGTTTATCATCAATCTTATTATCGGTCTTACGGAAATAAAAAGAATTGTGTAATGTCGCCGTTGCAAATTCCATATTTAATTCATTGGCCAATTCATAAAGTGGTATCAAATCCTGACAGTTCATATCCTGTACCGTCATACCAAATCCAACATCCTTATGTCCCATCTCTACTAATTTCTTTAAGGTTCCATAACCACGATTAAAGCCGTCCGGTAATCCTCGAATGGCATTGTTCGTTTCTTCCAGTCCTTCAATGCTGATACGGATTCCAAGCTGTGGAAACTCCTCGCACAATTTAATAATGAGGTCTGTAAAATAACCGTTTGTCGATATTACAATTCGGTTCGTTTTCTTATATAATAACTCTACAATATCATGAATATCCTGTCGAATGAAAGTTTCTCCACCGGTTATATTCGTAAAAGCCATCTCCGGAAGCTTCTCAAGTGTTGCCAAATCTATCTCTTCCTCCGGTCTGGATGGGTCTTTAAAGCAATCGCACATATTACAATGTGCATTGCATCGGTATGTGATAATAATAGAGCCATGTAATGTTCTTTTTGCCATTTTATTAACCTTGCCTTTCCTTAAACCTGCACGAACTAGCATGTGTAGATTTTTTTTAACTTCTCACAATACTCTGCAAGTGTATCAAAGGATATAGTAGCACAATTTGCAGTATATTGCTCCACTTTTTTCGTATCCTGCCATAAATCAGTCAGTTTGCGCTGCAGATCATCAGCATCTCCTGCCCGGAAAAGTTCTCCTGTTTCCCCTTCCCGAATGAGCTCCGGTATTCCCCCAATACGTGCACCGAGTACCGGTGTTCCAT
This sequence comes from Lachnospiraceae bacterium, assembly GCA_028692055.1. Classification (GTDB taxonomy): domain Bacteria; phylum Bacillota; class Clostridia; order Lachnospirales; family Lachnospiraceae; genus SZUA-378. The sequence continues at coordinate 1,195 of JAQUYA010000110.1, forward strand.
ACATTTGTGCCTCCATTACGGAAAATGGACAATTCTCGTACCATTCTGAGGGAATAATGGTAAAGCTTGCATTTCGAATCAATCGTACCAGTTTTTCTCCCGTCTGGAATCCTACGTTCTGGATATTCTCCACTTCGTTAACAGCACTTTCCAGAGGACCATTTCCCGCAAATACAAATGGAATCTCAGGACATTTCTTACAGACATTTAATAAGGTCTGTATTCCTTTTTCCTCCGCATATCTGCCAAAGTAAAGCACATAAGAACTCTTTTCTACACCCTTAGTATCTGCTTTAATACCTACTTTATCAATAAAATTATGAAGTGCAATTGTTTTTCCTGCAAAAAGGGAATTTGCATCAAATTTTTCTTTCATAAACTCACTAGGGCAGATGATAGTATCTATATATTGATATGTCTTTAACAAGCGATACAAATAGCCTTCCATACTTCCTAAAAGGCTCTTTACTTTGGAGCCATGGATACAGTTTCCTTTTGTGCAATTACTAAATTTGCCTTTCGCACATCGTTCACACATTTCCTTTGTATTGGGATTCAGCATCATATGATTGGGACATAGCAGCTGGTAATCATGCGCTGTAAATACGATTTTTATCTTTTGTTTATGTGCTTTTTCATACTCTTTTACTGCATAAATCACAGAAGGAGTGAGCTGATAATTAAAGTTATTCAAATGTACAACCTCTGGCTGAAAGTCCTCCAGTACGGCACGCATCTTCTTCTTCGCATCTGTAGAATACAGAATCTGGAATGGATAAAGCAGCTTCTGCAGCTTTCCGGTGTGGAAATCCATATCTTTTGTATAGCATTCTGCATGGTTTCCAACGATGCGCCCCGCATGCTCCATCCCAAAGTATTGCACCTCATGCCCCTGTGCAGTCAGATATTCTCCAATTTTAAAAATATACGTTTCCGAACCGCCATTGGGATATAGGAACTTATTCACCATTAACACTTTCATATAACACCCTTGTCTTTCCTTAGTCCACTCTCTTATTATATAGTTTTACCGTCTTATCCACTACTTCATTCCAGTCAAAATGTTCTGCCACATATTTTTTTCTGGCATCTGTCTTTTCCATGGTATACCCTGTATTCGTTATCGTTTCCTTTTTCTCTGTATTTACCAATAATAGTTCCAGCTGTTTGCGCAAGTCCGCTACATCCGAATGTTTGAAATAATTCGCCTGCTCTCCCGCAGTTTCTTTATTCTCGGCAATATCACTGCATAGACACATTCTTCCATAGCTCATTGCTTCCAGCAGACTCAGCGGCATTCCTTCGATATCACTTGGCAATACATACAGATAACAATTACTATATAATTCCTCCAGTCGTTTGCCCTGTACAAACCCAGTCATGACAATGCGTGTGTCCATTGCCGCTTTTTTTGTGATTTCTTCCATATATTCTTCGGTATGACTGCTGCCACCTGCTATTACCAGTGGCATGTCTGTATCCAGTTCCCGATAAGCATCAATTAAATAGTGTAAACCCTTTTCCGGTACGATTCGCGCCAGGAAAAGAAGATACTTCTCCGGATATAATCCGTATTCCTTTGTAATCCTGTCTGCCGGACGAAGCTCCGGTATCGTAATTCCATTTGGAATATACTGTGTCTGTCTGTGATAGGTATTCTGAAAATAGGTCTGCACATTCTGTGATAATACAATCACTTCATCGGCATACTTCGCTGCCATCTTCTCTCCAAACAGTAGAAATCTGGTTGCGAAGCCTCCCCATTTGGAGCGCTGCCAGTCCAGTCCATGTATGGTTGCAACCGTACGAATGCCAAAAAAATGGGGAAGCCACAGAAGTGCGCAGGAGCCTTCCGCATGATAATGAATCACATCATAATGCCCAAATAGTGCATGAATCGTTGCTAATGTGGCATAAAGAATTGCATTCAATGCCTTTTTATTGGAAGTAGGTATGGTAATAATACGGACTCCACGATACTCTCTGCTCTTTTTCCGACTGTCATTTTCTTTTCCGGCCACATGATGTCCACCACGGTTATACACGGTCACATCATGCCCCTGTGCTGCCATTCTGACTGCCAGTTCCTCTACCACGATTTCCACTCCACCCTCACGTGACGGAATCCTCTTATGTCCTATCATCGCAATCCGCATATGAATAATCACACCTTTCTCTCAGTCTAATCCTTTGTGATGGTATAGAGATAATACGGGTATCTTCCGATTCCGGAGTCTTCCACATGGGTTACCTTCAGTCCCTTTGCCTCATATTCCAATATTCGTTCATGTAATTCCGGTTTCTCTGAGAAATACCAGATTGTATGGTAATCTTCTGTATACGCATCAAACAACGTCACATAATAATTTTCAACTTCTGGATAATAATACCGTAGTACCGTCCAGCAAAGCTGTCTGTTATCTGTCACAAACACATCGCCAGGCTGCAGATTCTCTGCAAAAAAAGCCTTGGCTTCTTCTGTCTGATAGCTTTGCTCTGTCTGATAGAGCGTATAAAAACTTTTACTTCCAACCAAAATAATCGCTGCTATAACCACCCATGAATAGATCTTCTTACGACTCACTGTGGTAAATGCGACTCCAAAAGCCAGTGCAATCAAACCAAAAGCAGAATACATATACCGTTCTACATACAATGGTCGAATCAAATAGGATACCACCGTTGCCACTCCCAAGGTACCCGCTACAGTAATACCACTCATCAATACCAGCCATCTTTTATTCCAATCCTCTGACGGAACCTTATCCCATTGAATATGCATATGATGCCTGTTATCATTTACCGGATTGGTAGTATTTTCACTATTTTCATGTGTAATAAAGACACCCTCTTTGGTAAACAAATACAGGAATCCTGATATATATAGAAGCATACGCAGTAATTTTCCAAAGCGGTCATGTCCAAAGATGTAGCGAATCCACTCTTTGAATTCAATGCTTCCAATCCAATAGCTCTCGGATACTTCTCCAAACTGCTGCAATAGGATAAACAGCCATGGTAGGTATGCAATTACTGCCAAAACACCACAGAGAAAACAAGGCAAGAGATTCTTGCGATCTCGAACTATCAAAATAACAAACAGGCTCGCATAAATAAACGCAACCATAATCAACGCATAATAATGTGTGTATCCCGCAGCGAGTCCAAACAGTAGTAATCCGAACCATTTTGCCAGGTTTTGTTTCTTCAATAGTTCATAGGCAAATATCCCCGTCAGGGTAATAAAAAGCATTGCCCAGGTATACATTCTCGCCTCTACAATCATCGAAAGCCCTGTTTCATTAAAGGTCAGAAATATAATAAAAAAAGCTGCTGTATAGGTTCCAAATTCCCGCCGGATATAGGTATTTGCCAATATCATAGTAAGTACAATGGCAAAAAAGGTAACACATTTTGCCGCAATCGCACTCGTTCCTATCACAAGACCAAATGCCTGAAATATCAGATAATAGAGTGGCGGATGCACGTCATTTGCCGTTGCCTGTATCATCTGTGAGACGCTTTCTTTTGCTAACATGATAGAAAAACCTTCATCACCCGAAATGGAATCATTGAACAGACGTAACAGATTAATCGCCAGAAAAAGTATGGTAAACAAAACTAATCCTATGATTTTCCGTTGTGAACTTTTATCCTTTATTATTTTTTTTTCTGCCATATTTATTCCCATCTGTGACCTTTGGTCACGTACAAATCAATAGTGTGAAATAATTGTCAAATTATTTCACTCTTTCATGCCTTTCCTGTCAGAAACCTGTAATCCCAGATATAACCTTCCCGATTATCTGTCACATGAAGTATACTGTTCCAACTGCCTATGAGCAGCAGTAAAATGTAATTTCTTGCAAGATATACCGAAACAATATGTGCTTCCACCATCGTATAGCCTGTCAGAAGTACCAGCAACATTACTGCATTCGCATCTTTTTTCTTCTTATAATAAAATAGCATGCATAAATTAACGAGCAAATAAGCCGTTGCCACAATATATCCATACCAGTAAAATAAGCGACT
>JAQUYA010000110.1:5329-7413 GCA_028692055.1 Lachnospiraceae bacterium
TTTCTTTGTTCTTTTTCACAAACTTCATTCGAACTCCTCTTTACTATTTCCTTGTATCATTCTTATGCATTTTACGAAGAAATGCATGCCAATAGTCCATCACTTTGTTTTGCCACAAATACGAAATTCTTGCTTTCCAATATTCCCCTATGGTATTACCACAACGCTTCGCCATGGCACCACCCTTATCAAATTTTAGTATATATTCCTCCAGAAAAAAATGCTTACAGGCTTCATTTTTCTCTAAATGAAATTTTTCATACATAAATAAATAATCATTAAAAATACGGTCGTCCTTCTCTGAAAACATGTGTGTATATTGCTCTCCATGCAATCCAATTGATATTAAAGGATCTCTGGTATAAGCAAAAACAGGATTGTGTTTCAATAGCTGCAGATATAACTCCAAATCAGAAGCCCAATTACTCTTTTCATCAAATAGAATACCGTTATTACGATATATCGTACCACTCGGTGCTCCCACCTGATTACCTCGAAATACTCTGGTGTAGTCTGCAGTCAAACTGGTAATAAATTCCTCTGTAATATGTCGTTCCTCACTGGCAGTATCCGATACCTGCATACTGGAGGAAAATGCAAAATCTGCCTTTGGATCCTCCACAAGCAGCTGCACGTAACGTGCCAGACTATCAGTATGGGTAAACCAGTCATCGCTAAACATAATCTTAATGTAATCCCCGGTTGCCATTCGGATTGCAGCATTCCAGTTATAGATATGTCCCAGCTTCTTTTCATTATGTACATAGCGAATACGCTTATCGGTATAGGTACCTAATAAGTCTTCAATTTCCATGTTGGTAGAGTCATCGGTTATATTCACTTCAAAATTTGTATAGGTTTGTTCCAATATGGATTCCAACACCTGTTTTACATCCTGCACATTATTATAAGTCGGAATACAGATTGATACTTTTCCATTATTCTCCATGGCTAGTCCCCTGTATGTGTAATATGTGTTTCACAATTCTCTTGCATCCGGTGAGTACTTTACGACAGATACTTCTACATTTTCTTCGCAGGTGTCTTTTTAAAACTACCGTTTTTGATTCCTCCTGCTTGATTAAATGTGCATATTCTGCCTGATGCTCACGTAGATATTGCGGATAGGTTTCATCAATTTTTGTTTGAACAAAAGTCGCATCTCTCCCAAAAATATCTTCTCCATCCCTTATTTTATCATCAACCTCTGACAGCACTGTTTTATTATTATACTCCTGATGTGCCGCCGAACGTACTTTCTCAGCTACTCTTTTACGTACATCCGCTTCACCACTGCCGCCCATGTATCCAAAGTGCCAGCCACCATCCGCGATTCGTACGCCAAACTCTTTACACTTTGGCCATCGCAGTTCCCCCAGAGGCATTGTCTTCGCCACTGCATAACGGCATATTTTGGTTCCAAGCCACTGCTTTTTTGCTACTCCTTCAAATTCTCCGCAATACGCCAGCAGATTTCCAGATACCTCCTCCATATTCAGATAACAATAAAAGAGGCGCTGCGCCATATGATAGACCTTATCTGCTGCCTGATTCCGGTTGTCACGAATTGTGTGGATTACCTCTGTGACCTTTACGGGATTAGGGATTTCATCCAAATCACTAAAAATGACAATATCGTCATCTTTGCATTCTGCTAATCCTCTGCCCACTGCATTCTTTTGAAACGTATCTCTCTCATGCGTACCGCCTTCCGGTGTATCCGACACCACTACATGGATGATTTTATCTGCAAACTCTGCAAACATTTCTTTATTTTCTTCATAATACAGGGGCTTTTTCATACCCGAAAAAGTTTCCGTTGCTTCGCTTATTACAAATTTATCTACAACGGAAGACATTACCTGCAGTCTTAATTTTAAAATATCCAGCTCATTAAAAAATTGAAAACAATCGTAAACCATGTATTCTCTCCTGCTACTTCCCAAAGTTAGGATACTGTGCATTCTTACCATACCATTTATGGAATAAAAATGGCGTAATTCCTTCAATCTCCGGGATCATATTTTCATGCCCGAAGTATTTTGCAACCTCAAGAGGCGCTATCTGCATACCCTCTGCTTCCA
>JAQUYA010000111.1 GCA_028692055.1 Lachnospiraceae bacterium
CCGAATAGAATTTGGTATGCTCATTCGTTTCTCTATCCGGTTCTGACCCGTCCTCGGTATAATAAATTGCAGACTGTTTTTTTGAAGTTGTTGCTTTTATAGCAATATCCTTCCCATAAAATCCACCTTCATTGGATAATTGAATGCGGTTTTCATTCAAATCAAGTCCCGTTAAGTCATAATTTACAAAAATAAGTATTTTAAGCACAATATTGAGCAGGACAATTACCAGTGCAATTGTAAATATTTCTTTTTTTCTGATATCTTTTTTCGCTTCTAAATCTTTGATTGTGATGATATAAACCTTCTCTCCTGCTGTCTTACTTTTCAGTCTTTTACATTCTCTCACTTCCGAATATGCCTGCATATACAGACGCATACTGCACTTCAAAAGTGTAGTTATTTTCCCCTGCATTGTCAATAAAATAACTATTAAACTTCCATTAATTTCCTATATGCGTTTAATCTGGTATGGCTATTTTTATTTAAATTGGCTATTTTTATAATACCAGATATCTTTATAATGTATAGATAGATATCACGAATCACTATCTTAGGAGGAGAATATTATGAGAAACGAAAAAGTATTAAAAATAGTTACTACAGGACTTATGGCTGCTTTATCCTATGTCGTATTTACATTTCTGCAAATCAAAATCACTTTGCCAGGCGGAGATGCTACTTCTATCCATCTCGGAAACGCAGTCTGTGTATTAGGTGCCCTATTACTTGGTGGTGTCTACGGTGGTCTTGGAGGAGCAATCGGAATGACCATTGGCGATTTATTTGACCCTGTTTACGTCCTATATGCGCCAAAAACTTTTATTCTAAAGTTCTGCATTGGTCTAATTACAGGCATTATCGCACACCGCATTGGTAAAATTACGGTTTCTAATGATAAGAAGCATATTTTGAAATGGACGATTTTGGCTACCATTTCTGGATTATTATTCAATGTGATTTTTGATCCACTGCTTGGTTATTACTATAAATTATTAATCTTAGGCAAACCCGCTGCTGAGTTGACACTTGCCTGGAACATCGCTTCCACTTCCATAAATGCTGTTACATCTGCAATTGTAGCTGTAGTTATTTATTTGCCCCTTAGTAAAGGCTTAAAGAAAGCAGGATTATTCTTTACCTTATCCTAATTATCATAAATTGTTCCATATAAGATGCAATTAAAAACAGTTCTGTTTAGAAGACTTTTATTAGGACTTCCTCGCAGAACTGTTTTTTATTACCACTCACAGCTATTCTTTTTTGTTTATACTTGCAGATAATCCATCATTTTATCCATATCACGTTTCATGATTTCCCATCCATGCTCATAAAAAGCAGTCAGTTTTTCATGGTTTGTTTCTACTCTGGAAACCACCCTTACCTCTGGCCGAATGACAAATATACTTCCTTCTTCCTCCAGCTTATCGATATCGTCCAATTGTTTATTGTACATATTGGCTCTATTCAATATGGCCTTTGTCAGCTCCGGATACTCTCTGTAATAACGACTGTATAATTTTCTGGTCTTAGACGATAGCTTTTTACGATATTTGGCATTGCGGGTAAGTATCACCACATTCTTTTTATTTCCAACTGCTATGCTATGTGCCAATGGAATGGAATCTGATAACCCACCATCCAAATAGGGAACCCCATCCAGATATACCATTTTGCTTACCAGCGGCATGCTGCTGGAAGCCCTGCAAATCTCCATGAGTCCTGCACGTTCGCAATCTGTATGCATATATTCCGGCTTGCCAGTCAGGCAATTGGTGGTTACTATCTCACATTTAATTGGCGAATTAAAATACGCTTTAAAATCAAATGGATATATTTCTGCCGGAAAATCTACAAATACCCTGTCCATATCATAAAGTGATTTTCCTCTCAGCAAGTTCATCGCAGATATATAGTTATTTGCTTTATCCTCAGGTATAAAACAATTCCTGGTTCTCTCACGTTGTCCGGATACATAATCCACTGCATTGCAGCTTCCTGCGGATACCCCTACTACATACTGAAAATCTATCTTTTGCTCCATCATATAATCTAATACACCTGCTGTAAATACACCTCTTACAGCTCCGCCCTCTAGTACAAGCCCTGCATGAAACATTTTTATTTCCCCTTACTTTCTATTCTGACTGATTGAATTCCGTTTTCTATCACTCGCTATACTTCAATTGTATAAACCGATGCAAATTTTTCCCCAATTGCTAATTGATTGCTCCATTCACGCTGTGCTAAATCGCCTTCAAAATTTTCCGCATCGCATCTGCCATACCATGGCTCAATACAGATAAATGGTGCCTTCATTTTTGGCGGTGACCAAATACCAAATAATGGAGCATCAAAAGAAACCGTCAAATATGGGATTTGGTCCTGCGTCATAAATGCTACCTTCTGCACCTGATTATGTTCAATTACGAGTGCATCATCATCAAACAGATGGTCCGTAATTGGCAGCAGCCCATTCTGCAATGTATATTCAATTTTTCTTTCACTTGCAAGTCCCGTCTTTCCAATAACCGTAGAAGTTACCTTGTCCAGGTTCTCTTTTCCCTCACTTATGGCACTATCCTTTTCCATTCCCATATAAATCATACAATCGGTCTGCTTCTTTCCTTTTTCCAGCGGACACATAAAAGCAGGATGTCCACCAATTGAAAAATACATGTTTTTCTGACCTTCATTATATACGTTCCAATAGACCAATACTTTTCTTTCTATTAATTCATAAGCAATTTCCAGACGAAAATCAAACGGATATTTCTGCTTTGTTTCTTCATTTGACACAAGTGCAAACACCAGCTTCTTATCCGTCTGCTCGCATAGTTCAAATTCCATATCCCTTGCAAACCCATGCTGTGACATGGGATAGCTATTTCCCTCATATGTATATTCCTTATTTTTCAGACTTCCTACAAATGGAAACAAAACAGGTGACGTGCGCTTCCAGTAAGCCGGATCTGCATTCCACATATATTCCGTATTCCCTGCATTCTCTTTTAATGATTTCAGCTCTGCTCCAAAGCTATTTACCATAATACTGATTTCTTTGTTTTGTATTCTGTACTCTGCCATACTTAGCTCCTCTTGCTGCTTATGCAGCCTCTTCCTATTATAGAATTCAGTGTTTCTTTATTAATCGTTTTAGAAAATAGAATATATGGAAAACCATAAATCCAAGTACGACTCCTATAACATTCAGAATAATATCATCTACATCGAATTCTCCGAAACGTGTTACCAATTGAAATAATTCAATATCTGTTATAAAAAATCCCGAAAATATAAGAAGCCATAAAATATTTCTCATTTTAGGAAGTGCGTGCGGTATTAAAAATCCAAATGGAATAAATACCAATATATTACCAAATAAATTTTCAAAGCTATTAAGGCTTCCATAGTAGCGAATGTACATTTGAATCGTCTTAAACGGTTCAAAATTTGCGGATTTTATACCCATTCGTATTGACTCGCTTCCCCATGACTGCATAATGTGGTATAACCGGCTAACTGGATATTTGAAAATAATTAATTTGATAATAATTAAAATATAGACAATCGATGCTATATGCCAAATAGTTCGGCTGAATTCCTTTTTATTATTTATATTATTTCTATTATTTTTTTTATTTGGTTTACTCAATATTCAACTTCTAAAAGTGTCAGCCCTTTTGCAGGTACCAAAGCCCCTGCTTTTTCCCTTAATCCACTCTCCATGATAGTGAGAATGTCTGCTGCACTCTTTTCTCCCATTCCAACTTCTAATAAGGTTCCTGTCAGGATACGAACCATGTGATACAAAAATCCATTTCCAACATAGGTAAACTGGATTTCATCTAAAACCTGCTCAATACGTATTGTTTCCAATGTTCTGACGGTGGACTTTTTACTTTTTTTTGTAGAAGTAAATGCTTTGAAATCATGTGTTCCTAAAAGATAAGAAGCCGCTTCCTGCATTCTGTCTACATCAAGTGCTGTTTCTACCTGATACACGTATCTTCTATCAAATATATGAGGTATCGCACTATTTAAGACACGATACCGGTAGGTTTTTCTCTTCGCATTCAATCGACTGTGAAAACGTTCCGATACAATTTCGATTGCAATAACCGCTACATCTTCCGGAAGGTATTGGTTTAGATAATCCATTATTTCCTGCGGTGTTTTTTCCGTATTTATATGAAAATTGGCTACCTGCCCAAATGCATGTACCCCTGCATCAGTCCTGCCGGATGCCTGTATTTCTACTTTGGTATCACACATCCTGGAAAGAATCGCTTCAAACTTTCCCTGCAGGGTATTTCCTGTGCTTTCCTGCCTTTGCCACCCCTGATACTTCGTTCCCTCATATTGCACAATTATCTTATAATTTATCAATCCCCAACCATGCCTTTCTCTCTTCTTACACTTCGTAAGGATTTTTTATACTGCTGTCCTCTAATCCGTTCACATAGCATTTACAGCCACGCAGTGAATCTCCTACTACCGTCTTTGCATAATTATCCGTATAAAATGCCATGTGGTGTGACACCGTAACATTTGGAAAGCTCTTCAAGATTGCCAAATCTCTGTTCGGAAGAATATCTGATTTACGGTCGTAATAATATAGAGAAAATTCATCTTCTACTACGTCTAATCCGGCAGCGCCAATTTTGCCGCTTTCAATACCATCAATCAAAGCCTTTGAATCAATCAAGCCTCCTCTTGCCGTATTGATTACAACTACTCCTTCTTTCATCTTCGCGATTGTATCCTGATTAATCATGTGAAAATTTTTCTCGGTCAAAGGTGCATGAAAGGTAATCATATCTGCTTCCTTCCATATGGTTTCCTCGTCAACATAGGTGGCATATTCTTTCACCTCTTCATTTTCATAAATATCATATGCTAAAATCTTACAACCAAATCCAGATAAATCCCGGATTACCGTTCGTCCAATCCGTCCTGTTCCTATAACTGCGACAGTGAAATCCTTTAATTCTTTTCCCTGTATCCCTTTCAGGGTATAATCCTGTACCACATTTCTTTGCATAATGCATTTCATCTTGCGGATACTCATAAGCATCAGCATTAAGGTGTAGTCTGCAACTCCATCTGGACCATAAGGTGCGTTTGCAACCTTCATTCCACATGCCTTTGCCGCCTTCACGTCGATATGGTCATATCCAATGGTACGCGTGGTAATATAGCGGACTCCATATTCATAAAATTTCTCAATTAACTCCTTATCCAGTATCGTAGTAATAATATCAATACATTGGCTGCCCTCCGCAAGACTGGCATTCTCCAGTGTAGGTGAATCTGGGCATGCAATGATTTCTATATCCAGTTCTTTCCCAAAATAATCAAACCATTTTTTTTCATCAAAATCACGATAATTATATACGGTTACTCTTGTCTTCATCTTCTACACCTTTCCCGTTCAAATAATCCATATCTTCTTTCTCATATTTTCGAAAATCATTCATACTTTTTACGAGCAGACGAAAGCTCGTCTTGGTGGTATCAAAGATTCCCGATTCATTCATATTGTAAATAATGATACCAACTGGAACTGCAATAATCATGCCTATGACTCCTGCCACCTTGTATCCCGCAAATAAAAGGAATAATGTAGGTATCGCTGGCATTCCAATCGAATCTCCAACAATCTTCGGTTGTATAAACTGGCGAACTAACTGGCTGACACCCCATATAATTACCAGACCAATTGACATCGTATAATCCGAACTCAATAACTTCATCACTGCCCAGGGCCACATCACAATACCCGTCCCAAAGAAGGGGAGAATATCTAATACTGCAATCCCTAATGCTATTAGAAATGCGTAATTTATATTTAGTATGGACAATCCAATTACAAGTAATAAATAAATCCATATTTCAATCTTTAGCTGAGCTTTAAAATAACCCCCTACCGCTGTTTTCAAACTGGAGTAAACAATATCCCATTTTTTTTGTACTGAGGCAGGGACCAGCTTGTGAAAAAGATTGGGAATATAATCCTTCTCCGCAGTAAAGAAATAAGATGACAGTATTGTCATAATAACCGCAATAATAACAGAAGGGATATTCTTCGCGAAGGTACCGACCGCTATCACGGTTGGTGTCCCTACATTTCCCATGATATCCTTCATAAAAAGACTCGCCTCTGTACCAAAGGTTGATAGCTGCTCTTGTAGCTGCTTTGGCATTCTGCCATAGATGCCATCCAGGTTTTTGCTTATTACTTCCATATCTCCTTCCAGACTCTTTAGTAGACTTGGAAGGTCATTTACGAATCCTATTGTTTCTGTAATCAGCTTCGCAATAACCAGATATGCAATCAATATTACGAGCGCAAGAACAGATATTATGACTAGTCCTGAAACTGCTTTTCTTTTTACACTTAGCTTTTCTTCCAAAAACTTTACCAATGGATTCGCTATTAACGCAATTATCCAGCCAATTAGAAAGGGCATGAAGAAAATGATAATTTTAGGTACAAAGAAAATAATACCAGCCGTTACAATTAATGCCCATATCAAATTTATAGCAATTTTTACATATCGTTTCGCTTCTCTATGCATTTATTTAACCTGCTTTCCCCATCTGTGCTTCTTCTTGTATCTGGTATAGAGAACATTTTATTTCTTCCTTCTATTATAATACCACTTATTCTTCTATTTCTGTATCCTCCAGCAAAGAATCTATCAAATCATAGATCTCTTCTCTACCCTGTTTGGAGGATGCCGAAAATGGAATCACAACCGTACCTGGTTCTACCTTAAGTGCCTGCTTAATTATTTTTATCTGTTTTTGTATCTGGCTACGATTGATTTTATCTAATTTAGTAGCTATGATAATCGGATTGTACCCGTTATGAAGTATCCATTCATACATGTTACGGTCATTTGCCGATGGCTCATGCCGGATATCTATCAGAAGAAAAACCGCCTTCAGCTGTTCCGATTTATGGAGATAATTTTCAATCATCTTACCCCATTTTTCTTTTACCGATTGTGCAATATTTGCATATCCATACCCCGGTAAATCTACAAAAAATAGCTCCTCATTGATATTGTAATAGTTTATTGTCTGCGTTTTTCCAGGTTGAGCACTTGTTCTTGCGTAAGATTTTCGATTCATTAACGCATTAATCAATGACGATTTACCTACATTACTCTTTCCTGCAAATGCAATTTCGGGATGGATATTCTCTGGTATCGTACTGGTAATTCCACATACCGTTTCCAGATTGACGCTTTTTATAACCATATAAGACTCCTTCTTCT
>JAQUYA010000112.1 GCA_028692055.1 Lachnospiraceae bacterium
TGAAAATCAACTATGGTCAGTCCAAAGTAAATCAGGGGAATCACAAAGCTAATCATCCCTGAGAATGCCATGATATAGAGCAGGGTTGGGTTGTTAATTATAAGTCCTGTCAAGTTGTTTTCTCCAAGTGCCCAACAGCCAGTGGATACGGCAAACATACCCAGCCAGAAAAAAGCAATTCCCTTCTTTTCAAAAGTAATTACAAAGCTTGCAATAAGCACTAGCAGAAGTCCGCTAAAAAGCAGAATTATGGCAAACGCAAAGGAAAATCCCATTTGGCTGAAAAGCGTTTCCCAAATAGCATCCCGTGGCCCCAAAAGTATAGGCTGAACGGTGAGAACGTCCCGTGTCACAGGAGAAAGATATTCCATGCGTAATTTTATCTGTCCCTCAAAACCGCTCATGGAAATAACACGTACTGCGGTGGCGGGGTCCTGCATAAAGCTGGGATAAGTGCCATCCTGCCCATATTGGCAAATAAGCGCATCATCTGCATACACCTTTAAGGGTGCGTACACGCTTTTGATGTACAGACAATCCTCCGGCATTACCGTAATAGCCGAGGTGATGGTCACTGGTGTACGTGGAGGCAGGTCCGTAAAGCTATGGGGTAAGGTTACTACTTTTTCCTTACCATTTTTTACGGCTGTTACCTCAGTCAGAGAGGCTGCCCTTTGGTTGAATTGTGTATGTGTTGCTGACTGCACAGAGCTAACGATTAGCGCTGCAAAAAAAATGAAAAAGAGGACTCCAATACATACAGAAGGCCATAGGAGTTTTCGTCTATTCATTGCCCATCCTCCTTGCTTGTCCAAAGAGATAGGTTTGAAATACTTTTTTTGCTTTTCCCATACTTTCCCTGCGGATATGTACGTTTTTACCTTCCTTCATGGCAAACACCATCAACTCTGTATCCAATGCTTTTACACAGGAGAGATTAACCAGATAGCTTTTGTGGCAGCGAAAAAATGGTTGCTCTGCAAACAGCTTTTCTACATTGTCCAGTTTTTCATTTGCCAGCAGCACTTCGCCACCGGTAAGAAAAAAATACAGGGTATGTGCCTTTTGCTCCGCATATAAAATCCGATCAAAGGAAACGGATATTTCCTTGCCGCCCACTTTTAAATTAAGATGAGGGAAAATTTCTTTTTTCATCTGAGCAAGCTTTAACAGCTCCCGAACTGCCTTTTCTTTTACAGGTTTTTCAATATATTTCAGTGCCTCCAGCCGATAACTTTCCAGTGTATGGTCAGTGCTGGTGGTAACAAAAGCAATAGGTACATGCTCATCTATCTGTCGAATGACGGTGACAGTTTCAATACCTGTCATCTCTGCCATATAAATATCCATAAAAATTAAATCATATTTTCCAGCAATATAAGCCTGCAGGAAAGCTTCCCCACTATCAAACACAGTACAGCTTGCTGAAATACCGACTGCTTCAATCATAGCCAGCAATCGCTTCTGTTCCTCTGGGTTGTCTTCACAGACTGCAATTCGTAAGCTTTCCATTTTAATAACCTTGCCTTTCTCTCAGACTGCACTTTGTGCTTTTCTACAGTATACGGTAAATGCATATAAAAGTCAAATTGTCAAGTACGAATTTTGCGATGTTGTATAACTATTTCAGTACTAGGAAAAAGATACTTTTTCTTCTAGAATAGTATTGACAAATGAGAAAGTCCTACTTTTTCAATAACAAATTATACGGTCATACAAGTATTGGAGAGGATTATAAGGATATGAAAACAAAATTAGTAACGAGGCTGACTTGGGGAGCCTTGGTATTTTCTATGGCTTTAACAATGCTATCTGCAAAAGTCTTTGCAGAAGAATCCGAAGAACTGAGTAATCAAACACAAATATTATACAATTCACAAAATGGCCTGCCCACAAGTGAGTCAAATGCGGTCTGTCAGACAAAAGACGGATATATTTGGATTGGCAGCTATGGCGGTCTGTTGCGTTATGATGGGGTTCGTTTCATAAATTTCAGCAAAGCAGAGAATGGAATTGCAGCTGCCGGTATCCGTTCCCTTTACGAGGATAAAGAAGGAATTCTCAGGATTGGTACAAACGATAAAGGAATGTACAGCTATCATAATGGAGAATTTGAAAAGCATGAAAGTAATAGTGAGGATTTAAATTCTGTTAGGTGCTTCACAGAGGCAAAGGATGGTACATTGTATGTGGGAACCGCAACAGGACTTGCAAAATTAAAGGGTACAGTATTGACGGCACTTGATGTCCCGGATTTAAACGGTCAGACTATTTACACGCTATCCACGGATGAAAATGGAGTAGTGTGGGGGACCGCAGGTGAGGGGCTTGCTTTTGCTTTACAAAATGATAAATTAGTGTATGGTTTTGAAACGGGGGCATTGAGTGAATATGAGAATTATGCAGTGCTTGCTGATGAAAACAGCATTTACATTGGAACTTCTGCGAATTTGTTGATACAGCTTACCTTACAGGATAATAAGTACACGGCGACCTCCCTAAAGCAAAAAAAATTTGAAACGAAAGACCGTTACACAATTAACACCTTGTGCAAAACAAAGGGCGGGGATATTTGGATCGGAACAAATAGTGGAGCCGCCTTTTTTGATGCAGATAAGAAGCTGCATTTTGTCAAAGAAGTATCTACTGATACCTTTGTAAACGGAATTTGTGAGGACTATGAAGGAAATATATGGATATCCACACGAGCTGGTGTGTCAAAACTGACTCATGGAAAATTTTATCAGGCAAATGAGCAGGCGGGGCTTGCAGGGAAGGCGGTAAATGCGGTTTGTTTCTTAAACGGAAGCGTATATGCAGGCGGGGACTCCGGGCTATCCGTTGTTAATTCGGACTGGATTTCGGTAGAGAATGCGCTGACCAAGATGCTTTCGGGAATTAGAATACGAAGTATTTCACGGGATACAAACGGAGACTTGTGGATAAGTACTTATAGTGATTATGGCTTAATACGGTACACTCCAGAAACGGAAGAAATTCTTACAATTACACATGCAGATGGACTTACTGTGAACAGGGTGCGTACCGTTCTGCCACTTTCGGACGGCAGACTTGCAGTTGCTACAACGGATGGAGTCTGTATCATCAAAGATGCAGAGGTGATAGAAAAATACTCTGTAAATGAAGGACTCGTAAATGGTACAATCCTTTGTCTACTCGAGGAGGATGACGGAACCTTACTGGCTGGCAGTGATGGTGACGGCATTTATGCTATTCAAAATGGAAAGGTAGAGCATTTAGGAGTCGAACAAGGACTGCGTTCCGGTGTTGTATTGCGTATGGCTGCCGACGAGGAGGTAAATGGAGTATGGATTTGCGCAGGCAGTGAGCTTTACTTTATGAAAGATAGAAAAATAACAGAAATAACGGCTTTTACTTCCGGGATTGGAAGTATATTTGATATGATGGTAACAGATAAAGATATCTGGCTTCTAAAAAGCAGCGGAGTCTTGATTGTGCCTAAAGAAGATTTACTGGAGCAAAAGGCAGATATGTCAGTGACTGAATACGGTATGGAGAGTGGACTTACAGGCGATATTACGGCTAACTCATGGAACTGCATAGAGGGCGGTATGCTTTACATATGTACGATAAACGGAATTAGTCTTCTTGACCAAAAAAATATTAAAAATAATGAAACAGCACCAAAGACTGCTATCAATTTTGTGACGGTCACACATGAAAACGGAGAGGAAACCGTATATAGAAATCCAGACAGTATTACGCTTGCAAGCAGTGACAAAAGGTTGTCCATACAGTTTGCGGTGCTTTCCTATGGACTTGCTCCCTGTATGGCAGAGTATTATATGGAAGGATTTGATCGGGAAAAGACTTCTGCGCAGATACGTGAAACCAATACGGCAAGTTATACGAACCTGAAAGGTGGCAGCTATACATTCCACCTGAGTGCAACAAATGCAGATGGTATAGAAAATGAGACCGGTACTGTCCTGAATATAATAAAAACAAAAGGCTTTTTTGAATACCAGGGTGTATGGGCGATGATGATATTGGCTATTGTATTGCTCGGTGTACTGACGACAAGGATTGTTATGGGGATTCGTATGAAAAAGCTACAAAAAAGACAGCAGGAATATAAGGAAATCACGGACCAGGCACTGCGAACCATTGCAAATACTATAGATGCCAAAGACCCCTACACCAATGGACATTCGGTGCGCGTAGCAGGTTATTCCAGAGAAATCGCAAAAAGACTGTTACTGAGCGAGGACGAACAGGAACAGATTTACTATATCGCACTTTTACATGACATCGGTAAAATAGGTATTCCCGATGCAATTCTTAATAAGCCCAGTGAGCTTACCGATGAAGAATATGAAATTATGAAAACCCATACCACAATAGGGGCAAATATTCTAAAGGATTTTACAGCTCTGCCACATATTGGGGATGGAGCTGCAGGGCATCATGAGAATTTTGACGGAACCGGCTATCCAGAAAAGAAAAAATCCAATGAACAGCCGCTGGTGGTGCAGATTATCCGTGTTGCGGATTCTTACGATGCAATGTCAACAAAGCGTTCCTATCGAGCTCCGCTCGATAAGGACATCATATTAAATGAACTGAAAACCAAGAGTGGTATTGAATATGCCCCTGAAATCGAGAAAGTAATGGAAGAAATGATTGAGGGAAATTTTTCGCTTAATGAAAGATAAGGAGAAGTGCAGAGTATGAAAATTCAGCAAAAATTATTAAAAGTTTCTTCAAAATTACTTATTGCGAGCATTTTATTTATGGGAATTGCATTTATAACGCAGACCTTTACAATTCATTATTTTGCTAAGGCAGAAAACAAAAAAATTGAAAAAATAAATAGTGAAAATCTTACGGAGGACGTGATTTCCAGGGGAAATGAAGTGCGTTTGTTTTTAAACCAGATAGAGGACAATATTGACTTGCAGATGCGCAATGCTGCACTTGTGCTACAAACAGCCAATCGTTATTCTGATATAACCATGGGAAAAATGCAAACAATTAATACGGAAACCGGTATGTCTGATTTATATTTATTTGACAAAAAAGGAGATACGACACTTTCTACAGTAGAGGAAGCAGACGGCTTTAATTTATTTACAGTGTGGGACGGCTATAAAAAACTGGTGACCGGTGAAGCAACAGAACTGCCTTCCACCATTAAAATACAGGAGGAAACAGGAGAAATCTATAAATTCACAGCAATGCCAGCATATGATGCGAATGGCAACATTACAGGGATAGTGGAGTCGGCACTCAATGCTTCTAAAATAGAGGAAAACATGAACAGCCTTCTAAAAGAAAATACGATGCTTTGGGGGATTCATCTGTTTCAGAGCGATGGACTGACGCTCCTATCCTGCAAAACCGACAATTCAGCGCTGACAACAGAGCGGGGCAGTATTTATCAGGATGCTATGATTCAAACAGCTTTTGAGGGAAATGAGATTGTAATGCAGGAGGATGAAAACGGAAGGCTCAAAAGCTACATACCTATTGAACGATATGGATCCAATGCCTATGTTGCCATACTTGAAATAGATAAATCCTATTATGTGCAAAATGCGGCATTTATGGGACAGACCATTGGTAAGCTGACTGGCAGTTTTAATATTGGAATGGCACTTATCATTATTTTTGCATTGTTATTTTCTGTAGCCATTATTTTGACAATGGTACGTTATGTAGAAAAACAGATTGTGTCACCGGTAGAGAGCCTTTGTACAATCGCTGATTGTGTGGCGGCAGGAAATGCAGACGTAGTGACAGACAGCAACCGCAATGACGAAATTGGTATTTTGTATGGTGCATTCAGCAATGTAATCGATGGAATTAAAGAACAGACAAAGTTACTTACCGCCGTTGCAGGAGGCGATTTTTCCCATTCTCTTCAGGAACGTTCCGAGCAGGATGTGCTTGTGCAAAGTATCAACTCCATGACAATGCTTTTAAATAGAACGATTGTAACAATAAATGAAGTAGCTGCCGGAGTTGCTGATAACGCCGAGCAGGTGGCAGCAGGTGCACAGGAACTTTCGGAGGGTGTTTCCAAGCAGGAAGCAGATGTTACTACCTTATTGATGGTACTGCAATCGGCAACCCAGAAAACAAAGCAAAGCGCAGAGGATGCACAATTTGCAAATGAGATTGCTATAAAAGCAGGAAATGCGGTCGCGGATAGTCAGATAAAGATGAACACTACCGTGGATACCATGTTTCAGATAGAAGAACAGTCGAGAAAAATCGTAGAGGTGGTTAAGACGATTGATGATATTGCCCGACAGACAAATCTACTGGCGCTCAATGCTGCAATCGAAGCGGCTCGTGCGGGAGATGCAGGAAAAGGTTTTTCAGTTGTGGCAAATGAAGTAACGGCGCTTGCAAAGAAGTCTTCGGATTCGGCAAAGATTACAGCGGAGCTGATTAAATCCACAATGACCTCCATCGAGAACGGAAACAACATGATAAAAGAAACGGCTGAAGCATTGGCAGATGCAGAGCTACAGGTGGATACTGTAAAAAACAGGGTATCCGAGATTGCAGAGGCCTGTGTCTTGCAAGGGGAATTTATCGGAACAGTTACTGAAAATGTGGAAAAAATTTCCGAAGTGGTTCAAAAAAACACGGCTATTGCAGAGGAACAAAGCGCATCAAGCAGAGAAATGTCTGTGCAGGCAGAATGCCTGCAAAAGCAGACGGATAGCTTTAAATTAAGAGAAACGAAAGAATAGTGATAATACCAAGTAAACCGAATCAGATATCATCCGCATACTAATAGCAACTCAAGGCAGCGATTTTATTGACATCAAAAGCGTAGTTACTTACAATGATTATGAGAATATAGGTATGCATTCTGTGTGGTGATTTTAAAATCAGCCATAGAGAGGTTGAGAGTAAGAATGGAAAAACGATATAACAATAAAGTGATAAAGAACAAAAATGGACAGGTACGTTCTGGATGGATTAACTGTACACTGATTTTTATCATTCTTCTTTTGCTCGGTCACGCAAAAGTGGAATCGTGGCAAACAAGAATGACTACTCCACAAGTCTCCTGGATTTTTGTATTTGTTCTGGTTGCTATTGCAGAAGAGATTATGAATCGTTCCTTTTTAATGTTCGTTTTAAGAAGG
>JAQUYA010000113.1 GCA_028692055.1 Lachnospiraceae bacterium
CATATCTCTCTAGTACCGTAAATTTAGGTGCGGTTTAAAATACTACTGCAAATAAGGACAATTCATTTTCCACGCAAAGTAGTCTTTAGCTGAAATTTCTCCTTCCGCCAATAAATGTTTTGCACCACACCATTCTGCAAATGCATCATCCATATCTTTAATATGAATACACATTCCTAAGTCAGTTGGGATAATCTGAATAGCATCCGTCTCCTCATCTAACCACAGCAGCTGCTTTAATATCTCAGTTCTGGCATCTGAATCCATTCCTAAAAGTATTCTAGGATTCGCGTGAAGTTCCTTTGCCATCTTTTCTAAAACAGCTTTTTTAGGAACTCTGTATTGCCCCTCATACTGAGCAATTCGAACATCCCCTCGAGTAAAAACTCCTATGCTTTTTCCAAGCTCAAGTTGTGTCATTCCATTGAATTTTCTCAATGTCTTTATTCTCTTTCCAATATCCATTTAACCACTCCCTTCCATAACTAAAGCCTTCCATTACGGAAGGCTCATACAACTTACTGCTCGATTTCTCTTTAATTGGATCTGCTGTTTAATACTTGATTTACTAACCAGGACAATTTACTACTACCTTCTGAATTTCCCATCCCATTATCCTTCACATATTGCTTCACCTGTTCAATATTTTCCTTAGAAAACTCATAGGTCTTTACTACATGTGACCAATTTCCATCTTCCCCTTTCACATTATTCATTGCCGCAGCTAAAGTATTTTTATAGGTTACATCGCTTCTCCACTTAGATGTTGTCTCCAATCCACCAGACGCATAGTCCTTCAGGTAATAATCTGCTGCAATAAACCTTACATACTGTTTCTTTCCATCAAAGTCCATTGGACCTTCTTTTGTTGCACCCGTATCCACAATCGTTACTTTTGCTTGCTTTTCTGTTGTATTATTTCTACTGTCCGTTGTGGTATACGTAATGGTAATCACTCCAGCCCCACTTAACCCGGTAAAGGAACTGACGGAATAATTCTTGACCCTGATCTGGGTTGTTCCATCTTCTCTGTCTGTGGATGTTACAGTCCGAAGTAGCTCAGCCTCAGAAATCACACCTGTCTTTGCTTCATACAAGGTAAAATACCTGTCTGTACAAGTAAGATCCGGTGCATAATCCCAAATAGCATAGAAGTGAAAGGTATAACCATTCACACTAGTCAAATTGCGAATCTGCTGTCTTTCACCAAAGGTTGCATAATAAGAATTGGCATCTGTATTCCATCCAAGATACTTACACGGATGGGAAGGATATGCAAAGCTCATTGTTGGCAATGTATATGTCTGGTCATACTTACAGGTCAAAGTAGACATTGTTCCACTACCACCATTTGGATGAAACACAATATAATACGTGTTCGCCTCTGCATTTGCTGTCAAAGCAACATTCCCCGTTACTGAAAATGAATAGCTTTTGTTAGCAGAAGTGTACGTTCCCGTCCAATTCTTCCATGTATACCCGGTTTTTACAACTGCATCTACCGTACAATTTGCACCATAATAATAACTTCCTCCGCCTGACACACTACTGATTCCCGTCCCTGCGCTGACACTAACGGAATATTTCTTTCTTGTAATATAGATATAATGATTCTTTGCCCCAGACACCGTATATTTGCTCACACTTGCCGCATCATAACAGGCATCTCCAGAATACGACCATTCAAAGCTTGTTCCATAATATAGGTTTTGACTCTTGACAAGTGCCCAGTCTCCAATGTAATTTCCATTCGCATCCTGATATTTTACATAGACATTCTGCAAATATTGCTTACGGTTAACCGATACATAGGAAGTCTTATCCTGCTTTGCTGTGTAAGAAATACTTGCAGCCTCATAACAGGTGTCAGCACCTCTTGACCAAGAAACCGTTTCTCCATATACATAATCTTTGTTGATGACCACACTATAACCACCATAACCTCCATCTGCTTCTTGATATCTTACATACACAATCTGCCTTGATTTAAGCTCTGTTACATAATTAATAGTCATATTAAAATAACTGTGTAACGAGCTTGGATTACTCCAAGGTGCCGCATTTGCAATACCATTATAATCGGTATAGACACTGCCATAAAAGTTCCCGTAATCATCCATGGAACCGCTATTTGTACGATTACCATATTTATCAATCTTAATCGTGATCATGCAGCTATCCACCACGATATAACCACCATTAATAATAAATTCATTGTAGGCAGTTCGGTTTGTCTGAGCCAGCTTGGTTTTTACATAACTGAGATTAATGCGACTTAATTCATAAATATAACCGCCACTTGCTACTGAATCTACTGTCTCTACGGTATATCCACTTAAATTAAAATAAATATAAGCCGTCTCGGAACTGGTTGTCACTTTCATCCTGTATCCAACCGTTCTCCAGTGGGTTGTATTCACACTGGCACTGGCCTGTTTCCCTCTTGTCGCATAATAAAAGTATCCATCCTTAAAGACAATCTGCGAACCATAGGAATTATAAAAGGTAACAGCATTATCAAAGGTTGCCGCATGTGCCTCTTGTGGTGGAGCAAGCACTGCAAATCCTATAATGGACAAAAAGAAAAACAGACTGAACAAGCCTGTTTTCCATGATTTTTTCATATTCAATTATACCTCCTGTTAAAATACAAATGCTGACCAGTTATAGCATACAGTCTTATTCGTTCCATCCGGATTCTGTTTTCCAGTGCTGTAACAACCCACAAAGGAATACAAATTTCCACCATCTCTTAAATCAATCACCGGAACTTCATCAAATAACGCATAACCTTTACTGGTCACACTAACTTCCATATAGTCAATTTTCTGCTCTCCCAGATAGCTGATGATTTTCTCTTTTAACTCTGTATCAGTAAGAGAACCCGCCCTCCAAGTCTCAATCAGAGCATCAAGATCTGCCTTCTGTGCAGAAGTAATATCACCTTTAGCTGAGTCCGTTGCTTTCCAGCCCTCTGAAATTGGGACATACTTTGCTGCTGAAGTTGGAGTTTCTGTTACAGTAGTTTCAGGGTTACTATCAGGCTTTTCGCTTGGTTTAACAAGATCAGTATTTACAGTAGTACCTTTCTCTTCTGAATTTATCTCAGTATTCTTAGTCGTGGATACATTTTCTTTAGTTGTATCTTCCGCCTTCAAAGTTGGTTCTACGGTATCAGTTGTCTTCTTTATATCGTCTTCCGGCGTTTTAGAAATAGACTCCTCAATTTCTTCAACTTTTGGAATTTCTGTTACCTGACTTTCTTCACCCTGAATAATATCTTCATTACTGGTATCTACAGCAATATCCACTGGATTTTCTTTTGCTTCAAGGTTATAAAATATCAATATACCAGTAGCTATCACTACAAGAGTCATTACACCAGCAATTGACTTCCAATACACTTTTAAAAATTTCTCTAACTTCTCTTTCATAATGCTCCTCCTCGCCTAGTTTAGTGGAACCATGTATTGTTCCATAATGACTGTCCGTTTCACAGATACTTGTCCCTCCGTTCCAATTGGATGTTTATAATTTTCAATTACTTCTACAGATAAGAGACCCTTCTGATAATCCACATCCAATACATTTACTTTTACGGAACAATCAGAATTTATTTGTACCAATAAAGCTTCAATAAAGTCTGCTATCAATTCATCATTACTGCTCACTGAATAGGTTTTATTATCAAACTGGTTTTCAACCGTATCCTGCACAGCACTGTCTACCGCCCGGTTCAACTCATTCTGCCTCATATTCGTTCCACACAAAGTCATTACAATTAAAATGGAGATGATGGCACAAAAAGTAATTCCGAATCCTAAAAACACATTCTTCATTCCTAATTCCTCCTTTCATCCACGGCAATTGGTATCTTCCAAACACTAGTCAGATTCTCTCTGTCCCTGATTTGAAAATAAACTTCATACACTCCTGCACTTGGAAAACAGATGCTTCCATCCGTAGTAGAATAGGAGCTCATGATACTTGTTCCATCGGCTCTTCTGATATCTAACACTTTACCAAACATCGTATTGGTAAACAACTTTGCAAGAATTACTTTATCCATGGGATAAACTGTTCCTTCCATATCCTTAGCATAATATCTTGCAAGAAAACTTGTACTATCAAGTGCAAAGAATCTGCCATAAGACGCTGTATACGCTGCTACCGGCTTTATACGATTATGCCATGTAGTAACGGCATCAAAATCATGATAGGAAGTAAAATCCATCTCTGTTTTTTCGGCAGATACACCTGCAATCTTTAGTATTCCTGTCCTTCCAGATATCGAAATTCCAAATAATATTCCAAGTATCAGAACTGCTGTTAGAATAGCAATGATTGCTGTGCCAAACTCATGGAATATCTCTTTCATCTACGCACCGCCTCCTAACACACTGGTAATAAAAAGATGAATCAGTGCAATCATAGGAGTGCCAAGAAAGAAATATGCCAGTATTCCAAGAAAAAGTCCGCCACTGATTGCTTCAACAACAAACTCACCATATTCTTCAAAAATCTCCTTCATCTAAGCCTCCTCAATTACTGATTACCCTTAAAAACCCAATTAGTATAGCTGCCATCCCACTTCCTGCAATGGCATAAATAATACCACTTCCAAACTGTTCTATAATTAACTTCATAAAATCCTCCTTATCTTGCAAATGCCCTGATCTGCTGGGTACTGATAACTCCTAAGAAGTCTACATGATAATTGTATTTTAAAATCACTTCCATCAAAGTGGACTTCCCATCTTCGTCTTTCACAATACTGTTCTCATCAATCAAAAGCTCATACCCGGCATTTGATGCCTGGGTCTTGCACGCATTAATGACACTGGGTGCAAAATTAGAATCCTCAATCTCTGCTACTACAGAAGCATGAAAATCCCTAGCATTGTTTGAATCAATACTGGCTGACATGACACCAGCCATAGTAAATACCGATAACAAGAGGATAAAGATTCCTACATATGTTTTAATTGTTGTACTCATATCGTATCCTCCTACATTCCAAAGGTCAGATTCTGAAGGAATACCACTAGTAACAGAGCCATATCTACCATAAGCTTAAATGAAGCAAGTAATGACGGTAACAAAATATAAATCTTCATACCTGCAATCTTATCTTCCTGGGTCAGTTTCTCTGCCTTATCCATCATAGCGTTATTTCGGTCAATCAGTTCTTCTACTTGTTTTGTTACATCGCCTGCATTTCCACTGGAAAGTGCATAAAGCATCTTCATGGCTGACTGCACATCAGGATTTCGATATTCTTTTAAAAACCTATAATATGGTTCGATTGCATTTGGATCTTCCTCTAAATCATAAATCAATTCATTTAAAGCATGAATCAGCACATTTGGTGCGCTGTCTAATGATTTACGGATTGCCATCTGCACATTATCTGTCTGTAACAGTAGTGCTACCTCCATCAACCAATTGGGAAACTGCTTTTCAATCTCCCTTGAAACCTTTTTCTTGGCAAGATTATGACCAACCTTGTGTTGATTCAGGAAAAATAGTACCACTACAATCCCGACAACTAGTATGGCGATATTCTGAAAATATACAAATGCACCAATAAAAAGGATTGCCGGAATAACTGCCATCTTCTGGCTGCTTTTTGCTTCCTTTGCTTCATCATAATCCCTGACCTGAAGATATTTATTGTCCATTCCTGTGTTGTCCGTTTCTTTCTCAATCCAGCTTCTGCATAACTTCTTATCTGCTTTCACATAGATCAACATACAGATGCCAATCAATACAACCGCAGATATCTGGCAAAGTGGAATCGCACTGATATCCAAATCCCCTCCTAAC
This sequence comes from Lachnospiraceae bacterium, assembly GCA_028692055.1. Lineage (GTDB taxonomy): Bacteria > Bacillota > Clostridia > Lachnospirales > Lachnospiraceae > SZUA-378. The sequence continues at coordinate 5,827 of JAQUYA010000113.1, forward strand.
AGATAAAGAGGAAGGATACAAATCAAAAGAGTTGCCACCAATGCAATCATGATATTTCTCTTTACTATCTGAAATTCCTTTTGCAGATTGATAATACGCTCTGCCCACATTGCTCTATTTTTAGAAAGCAATGCAATACTACCTCCTGCATCTCCACCACGTCTCTGAGCACCGATAACAAATGAATGTATAGCATCGACTCTTTCACAATGAAAGAACTCTCCAATCATAGCAAGTGCTTCTTCCTCTGGGTCTTCACTGTCTGTTGCATACTGAATATGTTCCATCGCTTTTAGCAGTATCTCATGAAACTCCCCTTCATCAAAAATGATAGCCGTCTCCATCAATGCATTCAGCACTGTTTTGTTTCTCTTAAAAGAATATAAGAACTGCTCCATATAATTGTTTGCCATGGAAAACATTGTTGTATGGTATTTACCCTTCAAAGTCTGGATTAGAACCAGTGGTGAGAACACCACCCCAATAATTCCTATTGCCGCAATATAGGGTAGCTGTAACTTATACAGCAATCCAAAGATGGCTGCCAATAATACAATCATTCCATATGAAATAAGTGCTTTCTTTGGTGTAAATTCATATCCATATCTAGCAAGCTCATGGGTCAGGTTCTTATATCGTAAAAATCTAAGTGAACTTTGTTTCTTCTTTCCGCGTTTCTTCATTCTATGTTAACTCCTTCCTCCGAAAATGGTGTAATTCCCATGCGTTCAAATTTTTCAAGCACTGGTATCGGAAGATTCTTCGTGATTAACTCCCCATTCAATACCACTGGGAATGCTGTATTTTTTCCATCGTTACGATAGAAGAAGCATATCTGATCAATGTATCTTTTGACTTTGCCATCCTCCATCTGTTTCTTTCGAATCAGGATACCCAAATCAATAAACATGAAGATATCATTCTCCATTCGATCCGCATCGGTTCTGCTCGCTAACATATTTAAGATTCGATCTGGTATCTTTCTTACATCGTCGGTGTGAATCGTAGTAAATCCACGTATACCAGTTGACAAGCTCTCAAGCAAATATTTAACTTCCACTGAACGTGCTTCTGATAACATGAGCCACTTTGGATTCTGCCGTAGACTAGTCTTAATTGCCTTTGTATAGCTGAAACCATCCGATACCATCAGTTCCACACAGTCATTATTCGGATTTATTTCACGGAAGTGAAGCTCTGGTGTATCTTCTATTGTTATAACTCTCTCCTGAGCAGGGATATACTGTGAAAAAAACTTAATTCCTTCTGTCTTTCCAACACCCGGTTCGCCACAGAACA
>JAQUYA010000024.1 GCA_028692055.1 Lachnospiraceae bacterium
TGGAACACTTGCATCTGTTGCGGCGCAAAGCATGGATGTTTCAGCAAACAGCGAAGAATTAAGCGAGATAGAACTAAATCGGAGCAATGGAGTAGTTGAAAGTGCAGATGATGTGGTAAAGGGTGGTACTAAAACGATTTCATATACGGAGTATGATGATATTTATCAAAGCAGCATTCAGAATGCAGGAAAAGATAAAGTTATGCTTGGAAAATATGATGGTGGAGGTTCGACCAGCTATATAACTAAAGCAGGAAAGGATTATGAATATTTCAGTTTGGGAAAAGATTGGGATGCTATCAAAGCACAATATGGATATTCAGACAGTGAAATGTTTAAGCTGTTTAATGAGTCATTCTTAGATGATGGGATCAATGCTGGAAAAACATTTCAATTTTCACATGATCCTAGATTTGATACAGCATCATTGGGAGAAGAACTAAAATATTTAGAACAACATGGATATGTTTATGATGTTGGGAGTATGAGTGCAAGTTTTGATGAAAGTATAATAGGAATAAACGGAATAGTTAATTAGGAGGAAACGAATATGAAGAATATAAAGGAAGTAAATAAGGTAATTGTGGAATTTCTAGGACACAAAGCAAAAATAATGTACATTGATTCAACCAAAAATGAAGCAGCTTTTATGTTGTATGATTCTTTTTTGTTTAAATTTCAGTTGGATGAGAATCATAATACTTTTGGATGTGGATTAGAATTTAGTGATGGGATGATTTCAAAAAGATTTTTAGGAAAGGATATATCATTAGACAGTGACGAAAAATCCATAAAAGAAAGTCTGAAAATTATTGATGATTATTGTAGATTACGACTGCCAGATAAGTTTCTGGATTCATATTACAAAGCATATGTAACCAGCCAATATGAGGATTGCGATTTGTAAAAGTAGAAAGGATTAATAAAGGTAGTAAAAATTAAGCTTAATAAAGATTAATGATATTTTTCCTTGACGATCCCAAAACGTCCATGTTACAATGGCACTCACCAGGGGGTATAAGGGGGAAAATTATCTGGGATAATTTCATAAAAACACAGTATCAGCGGTATTTCCAGAATTTAACCATTTCGGAAATACCGCTGACTTTTGTATGAGTTACTTGAAATTCGCCAATTGCATGAGTAGTGAAAAGCAGCATTGCATTCCCATACGGAATACAACCATGGAGTACGCTGCATTTCTGGCAGTGATGGCATCTGTCCAGTCTTCGATAATACTGCATTGCTCTTTTGATAGGTTCAGATTTACATATTTCTGATAAAGAACGTATTCCTCGGCAATTGCTTTTTGGTAATCAGAGTCTGCATTCAGTTGGTTGCGAACATTGTTACCTGAACGCTGTTCTAGATAAGTGTATAGCAGGTCAAATATTTTATTATCTATCATCGTCTACAACCTCCTTTCTGACATCACACGATACTGTAGAAGTCAGAATCAATCCATTCATAGAACCCAATAAAAATTGGTGTTTAATATATAGCAGATTGAACAAAAGAGGTTGGTGACACAACAAATCTGAAATATAACAAAAAGTTATGTCATTGTAGATATTGCCCAACGGCTCTGCCGTTGGGTGTTTCTTTGGTTTATGCCAGTCTTTTTGGCATAAACCCTTTAACCTGCACTATTTTCGACCCTACTCATTTGGGTTAATTTCAAGTAAATCACTTCTTTCACATTTCGCCAACAAGGGTAAAATACTTTGTCAGGCTTAACTACTTCGATACTGCTTCACAAAATGGCACACAGGGCAACACGCACGCTCACAGGGGCAAGGGAAGTATAAATATTATCTTCCCTAGAAGGTTTTGTGCATGTTTTTGTTATTTCTCTGTTTTAGGTACTTTGGCATAAAGTAAAATTTGCTCTAAAATCATAAGTTTTTCTCCAAAATTAAAATTGACTTGCAATTACTGTTTTTCAGAGTTAACATCACACACCACAAGAGATTTATTTACTCCTGTGTCCAAGCAGTTCTGCTTGGAAATCTCCACTGAAGGAGCGAAATGCTCCCAGAAATGGATAGACTAAACCACCCTTGTCCCCTTAGTTGTGAAAAACGTAATTCTAAGCGAGAGACTTATCAGTTGAGGTTGTCACTGTTTTGAAAACGGAGGAAAAGCGATGAATGTAAGAAAAGAAGATTTAATCTATGTAGGCATCGACCTACATAAGGAGACTCACACAGCAGTCATTCTGGACTGTTGGAACACAAAACTTGGAGAAATTACGTTTGCCAATACTCCTGCTGAGTTTCCAAAGCTAGTACGGAAGGTAAAAAAGTATTGCGATAATGGAAAAGAAGCAGTATATGGTCTTGAAAATGCGTATGGCTATGGACGTTCTCTTGCAGTATGGTTGCTTGCAAAGAATCTTATCGTGAAAGATGTAAACACATCCTTGTCGCACAGACAGGCAAAGCACCGCGCCATGTACAGAAAAAGTGACAGTGATGATGCTCAGGCGATAGCTCTTGCAACCATAAATATGTTAGAAGAATTACCAGATGCCTGTCCCAATGATGCCTACTGGTCACTTGGTCAGTTGGTGAATAGAAGGGATAATATCATGCGTCATATCATCCGACTACGGAATCAGCTGCATGAACAAGTATGTGTAGCCTATCCAAGTTATAAGCAATTTTTTACGGATATCGGAAGTAAAACAGCACTTCACTTTTGGAATGAGTATCCTTCCGAGAAATATCTGAAAGGCAAGACAGTAGAAGATTTAAAGGAAGAAATGATTGTTATTAGTCACAATCAGTGCTCCACAAAAAGGTGTCAAAAGATTTTAGAAACGATTGAAAATGATAAGACAGAGGAAAAAGAATACCAAGATAGCAGGGATGTTATCACAAGAGGAATTGTGAAAGACCTTGCGCATTATTATAATCAACAAAAAGAAATCGATCAAGAACTGGAGAAAATGTATTTCAGTCTGGGATTTACGCTTACCACCATTCCAGGAGTAAGTATAACTACCGCAGTGAAACTGCTGGCAGAGATAGGAGATATTAACCGCTTTGGAAGTGCTGCAAAGTTAGCACAGTTTGCGGGAATTGCTCCGCTGAAACTGTCATCTGCAGGAAAAGGAAAGAATAAGGCATCCAAGCAGGGAAATAGAAGATTACAGGCAACCTTATATTTTCTGTCAATTCAGATGATACAGACCTCATCAAAAGGCACTCCAAGAAATCCAATATTTCGAGAGTATTATGATAAACGGATTGCCGAAGGAAAGAATCCCAAGCAGGTGCTGATCTATATTTCAAGAAGATTGGTAAATATCATTTATGGAATGCTGAAAAATCAGACAGAATACCGGATGTAGGAATAATCAAAATAATCAAAATCATTGAAAATAAAGTGGTTTTGATTCTATGGATATGGTAAAATTAGAACAGCTATTTTTTCAAAAACAGTTATTTGAAACACACACCTTTTTTTAGAAAAGAAAAGGAAGGTCTGGTTCAATATAAGTAGTATGTTTCAGATTTAAGGGTGGTTTAGAGGGAGCTAGTGGAGCTGGGAGCGCAAAAACTATCAGTACACAGAGTGCGGAGAGTGTTAACAAAACTTTTCCAAAAGGATATGAACCACCATATCAGCCTGGAACACAAATGAAAGTAGTGGAATTAACTCAAAATACAAAACCTGGAGAATTTGTAAGAGTTTATGATAATGTTAATTCAGGACAAGCTGGTAGTTGGATAATGAAAGGTGAAGATATTGCGGGATTAACCCCTCAACAAATCCAAAATAAATTTGCACTTCCCACAACGCCAACTCATGTGACAGATGTTACATTGGAAGCAGGTACGCAATTACGGATAGGTACTGCCAATGGATTGTTTGGGTATGAAGGCGGAGGAACACAGTTTGATATGATGGGGCAAAGAGTAGGAGAATTTACAAATGGCAGATTGTTGCCTTGATATGGAGGTTAGGATGGATATAAATTATGAGGTAATAGAAAAAACACTTAAAACAGATAATTTTACTGTCAATTTTGAACATGATATTCAAGATGTTATATTATGGGACGGAATTTATACCATTTTGCTTTCTATACCCAATGAAGTTGACGAAGTAGATAATATTTATGGTGTAAACTTAAGTGGGGAAGTGATTTGGAGAATAGAAAATCCTGTAAAAGCATTTAATTTAAACGAAGATGAGCAGGGATATGATTATATGGCTTCAAGTATATACGTTCTTATGCATTTGAGTGCAGAAGGAGTTTTTACAGCAAATACTTTTTTGGGAATGAGATATATATTTGATTATAAGACTGGAAAATTATTAAAGCAGGAGTGTAGTCGATGGTAATAGTAGCATAGAAGTAATATTATAGGTATGGTTGTCACAAAATAATAGGAAATAATTATGACTGTTATGATCATGTTTTTCCTTGACGATTCCAAAACGTCCATGTTACAATGGCACTCACCAGGGGGTATAAGGGGGAAAATCCGCTAGGATAATTTCATGAAAAACACAGTATCGGCGGTATTTCCAGAATTTAAACATTTTGGAAATACCGCCGATTTTTGTGTAAGTTACTTTAAATTTGCCAGTTGCATCAGTAGTGAAAAGCAGCATTGCATTCCCATACGGAACACAACCATGGAGTATGCTGCATTTCGGGCAGTGATGGCATCTGTCCAGTCTTCGATAATACTGCATTGTTCTTTTGATAGGTTCAGGTTTTCGTATTTCTGATAAAGTGCGCATTCCTCGGCAATGGCTTTTTGGTAATCAGAGTCTGCATTCAGTTGGTCGCGAACGTTATTACCTGAACGCTGCTCCAGATAAGTATATAGCAGGTCAAATATTTTATGCTCTATCATCGTCTAAAACCTCCTTTCTGACATCACACGATACTGTAAAAGTTAGAATCAATCCATTCACAGAATCCAATAAAAATTAGCATTAAAAATATAGAAGATTGAACAAAATAGAGCGATACCATAATAAATCTAAAATAATAAAGAAAATTATGCCATAGACGATACTGCCCAACGGCTCTGCCGGTGAGTGTTTCTTTGAGTTATTCCAGTCCTTTTGGCATAACTCCTTTAACCTGCACTATTTTCGACCCTACTCATTTGGGTTAATTTCAAGTAAGTCGTTTCTTTCATATTTCGCCAACAAGGGCAAAATACTTTGTCAGGTTTAACCACTTCGATACCGCTCCTCAAAATGGCACACAGGGCAACACGCACGTTCACAGGGGTAAGAGAAGGGTAAATTGTATCCCCCGTAGAGAGTTCTGTGCATATTTTTGTTCTTTCTCTGCTTTAGGTTCTTTGGCATAAAGGGAAATTTGCTCTAAAATCATAAGTTTTTTCTCCAAAATTAAAATTGACTTGCAATTACTGTTTTTCAGAGTTAACATCACGACACTCGCAAGAGGGTTTCACCACCAAGAGATTTATCTTCTCTTGTGTCCAAGCCCTTCTGCTTGGAAATCTCCACTGAAGGAGCGAAACGCTCCCAGAAATGGATAGACTAAACCACCCTTGTCCACCCAGTTGTGAAGAACGTAAATCTGGAGTAGAGACTTATCAGTTGAGGTTGTCACTGTTTTGAAAACGGAGGAAAAGCGATGAATGTAAGAAAAGAAGATTTAATCTATGTAGGCATCGACCTGCATAAGGAGACACATACCGCAGTCATTCTAGACTGTTGGAACACAAAACTTGGAGAGATTACGTTTGCCAATACTCCTGCTGAGTTTCCAAAGTTAGTACGGAAAGTAAAAAAATATTGTATAGAAAATAAACAAGCAGTATATGGTCTTGAAAATGCCTATGGCTATGGTCGTTATCTGATTACGAAGAATGGAACATATAAAGCAGTATTGGATATGAATCAAATGGGAGAAGCAATGTCACATATATATTATCTGAATTCACTTATTCAGAATGTATTGAGTAGTATAAGAGAGAGCGGTGAACTTTAAATCAAGAGAACAGTATGCTTAAGTAAAATTCGCGAAAGTGGTGCTTTCTAATTGAAAAAACTTTTTTCTTTCTAAAGCAGAACAAATGTGCTATACTTCAGTTTATATGATTGTAAAATATACAATGAACGAGGCTGGAATAGGAAGGATTAATGAAATGGCAAAGAGCAGTACGTATGATGCGTCGAGCATAACCGTATTAGAGGGATTGGAAGCGGTTCGTAAAAGACCGGGAATGTATATCGGAAGTGTATCTACCAAAGGATTAAATCACTTGATTTATGAGATTGTAGATAACTCCGTAGATGAACATTTAGCAGGATTTTGTAGTGAAATACATGTCGTTCTGGAAGCAGATGGTTCAGCAACCATATCGGATAATGGACGTGGTATTCCGATTGAAATGCATGAAAAAGGAATGAGTGCAGAGCGACTGGTTTTTACCACCTTACATGCAGGTGGTAAATTTGATAACAGTGCATATAAGACCAGTGGGGGATTACATGGTGTTGGTTCTTCTGTTGTAAATGCACTTTCTACAAGATTGACTGTGCAAGTCAAAAAGAATGGCTTTATACATGAAGATAGATATGAGCAGGGCAATCCGGTTGTTGATTTAATTCAGGGCTTATTGCCGACAATCGCAAAGACAAGGGAAACAGGGACAAGTGTTAATTTCTTACCAGATGAAACCATATTTGAAAAGACAAGATTCAAAGCAGATGAAGTGAAAAGCCGCTTACATGAAACTGCTTATTTGAATCCAAATCTAAAGATTATTTTTGAAGATAAGAGAGAAGAAGAACCGGAATATCTGGAGTTTCATGAGCCAGACGGCATTGTTGGCTTTATAAAAGATATGAATAGAAATAAAGAAACCGTTCATGATATCATTTATTTTAATGGAGAAGCAGATGGAATCGGAGTGGAGGTTGCCTTTCAGTATGTAAATGAATTTCATGAAAATGTACTTGGGTTCTGCAATAATATCTATAATGCAGAGGGAGGCACTCACTTAACCGGTTTCAAAACCATGTTTACCACTATTATTAACTCTTATGCACGGGAATTAAACATCTTAAAAGAGAAAGACCAAAACTTTACAGGTTCTGATGTAAGAAATGGTATGACTGCGGTTGTTTCCATCAAACACCCAGACCCAAGATTTGAAGGGCAGACAAAGACCAAATTGGATAATCAGGATGCAGCGAAAGCAGTCGGAAAGATTACCAACGATGAAATACCTCGTTATTTTGACCGTAATTTAGAAGCATTAAAGAGTGTGATTGGTTGTGCGGAAAAAGCGGCAAAAATTAGGAAAACGGAAGAAAAAGCAAAGACAAATATGCTTACAAAGCAGAAATTTTCGTTTGATTCTAACGGAAAACTTGCAAATTGTGAATCCAGAGATGCAGAAAAATGTGAAATCTTTATCGTAGAAGGTGATTCTGCAGGTGGAAGTGCAAAAACTGCAAGAAATCGTGCATTTCAGGCTATTTTGCCGATTCGAGGCAAAATTTTGAATGTTGAGAAAGCCAGCATTGATAAAGTGCTTGCAAATGCGGAAATTAAAACTATGATTAATGCCTTTGGCTGTGGATTTTCGGAAGGCTATGGTAATGATTTTGATATTACCAAATTGCGGTATAATAAGATTATTATCATGGCTGATGCCGATGTCGATGGTGCTCATATTGCGACTCTGTTACTAACTTTATTTTATCGTTTTATGCCAGAATTAATTTTTGAGGGACATGTTTATATTGCAATGCCTCCTCTGTATAAGGCAATCCCAAGTAAAGGCAAGGATGAAGAATATTTATACGATGAATTGGCGTTAGAGCGATACCGAAAAAAACACAAAGGGCCATTTACTTTGCAGCGTTATAAAGGTCTGGGTGAAATGGATGCACAACAGCTTTGGGAAACAACACTTGATCCGGAAACCCGTATGTTAAAGCAGGTGGAAATTGAGGATGCAAGACTGGCTTCTGATGTCACGGAAATGCTGATGGGAACAGAAGTTCCACCGCGAAAAGAATTTATACACGAACATGCCGTTGATGCAGAATTAGATGTATAGGAAGGTAAACGCAAATGGAAGAAAATATTATTAAAACCGAATATTCGGAGGTAATGCAGAAATCCTATATTGATTATGCCATGAGTGTTATTGTAGCAAGAGCGTTGCCGGATGTCAGAGATGGCTTAAAACCAGTACAAAGACGTGTACTGTATGATATGTATGAACTTGGTATCAAATATGACAAGCCTTATAGAAAGAGTGCTCGTATCGTCGGAGATACGATGGGTAAATATCATCCACATGGAGACAGCTCCATTTATGATTCTCTAGTGGTAATGTCACAGGGCTTTAAAAAAGGACTTCCTCTGGTAGATGGACATGGTAACTTTGGTAATATTGAAGGTGACGGAGCAGCTGCCATGCGTTATACAGAAGCACGCCTGCAGAAAATCACGCAGGAAGCCTATCTGGGTGATTTGGATAAGGATGTCGTTGATTTTATACCAAACTTTGACCAGACAGAAAGAGAACCGAGCGTTCTGCCTGTAAAAATACCAAACTTGCTGGTTAATGGTTCTGAAGGAATTGCCGTAGGTATGGCAACCAGCATCCCACCACATAACCTTGGGGAAGTCATAGATGCGACTAAGGCATATATGAAAGATAATTCTATTACCACAGTAGAGCTTCTAAGGTATGTAAAGGGACCAGATTTTCCAACGGGTGGTATTGTTATCAATAAGGATGAACTACTCAATATCTACGAGACCGGAAGTGGCAAAATAAAGGTACGTGGAAAGGTTGAAATAGAAAAGGGTAAGAACGGGAAAACCAATGTTGTCATCACGGAAATTCCGTATCCAATGATTGGAGCCAATATCAGCAAATTTTTAATGGATATTGCTGCACTTTCAGAAACGAAGAAAACGGTAGATATCGTAGATATTTCCAATCAGTCTTCCAAAGACGGCATACGTATTGTTGTGGAACTTCGTAAAGATGCAAACGTGGATAATTTTGTCAATATGCTTTATAAGAAAACGCGTCTGGAAGATACCTTTGGTGTGAATATGCTTGCCATTGATAATAACAGGCCGGAAACTATGGGTATCAAAAAAATCATTCAACGAAATGTGGAGTTTCAGTTTGAAGTAACTACTCGAAAATATACGAATTTATTAAATAAAGAATTGGAACGTAAAGAAATTCAGGAAGGCTTAATCAAAGCCTGCAATGTAATCGACCTGATTATTGAGATTCTACGTGGATCAAAAGACAGAACGATGGCAAAAGCCTGCCTGGTAGATGGAAAAGTAGAAGGAATCAAGTTTAAATCCAAAGAATCCAAAGTGATGGCACAGCAATTGATGTTTACCGAAAATCAGGCAAATGCCATTCTTGAAATGCGTTTATATAAGCTGATTGGATTGGAAATCGATGCACTTATTTCAGACCATGAAAACACCATGGCAAATATCTATCGTTATGAAGATATTTTAGACCGAAAAGATTCCATGGCACAGGTTATTATGAATGAATTAGATGCTATCAAAAAAGAATATGGTGTAGCCAGAAAAACAGTAGTAGAAAATGCAGCAGAAGCTGTCTATGAGGAAAATAAAATCGAAGAAATGGAAGTAATGTTCTTAATGGACCGCTTCGGATATGCAAAAACGATTGATATGACAACCTTTGAACGAAACAAGGATGCTGCTTTAACGGAAAATAAATATATTTTCAAATGTAAAAATACCGGAAAAATCTGTATTTTTACCAACACGGGGCAATTACATACCGTAAAGGTGATGGATTTACCCTTTGGTAAATTCAGAGATAAGGGAATTCCAATTGACAATATTGGAAACTTTGATTCTACAAAAGATGAGTTGAGGTTGATTACAAGCCAGATGGAGTTGAATCTTTACCGTGTTATTTTTGTTACCAGACAGTCTATGTTAAAAGTTGTAGATGGCGGCGAATTTGATGTAAATAAGAGAACAGTTGTTGCTACAAAGCTCCAGGAGGGCGATGAAGTTATTAACATCGAACTTTTTATTGAACAAAAAAATATAGTTTTGCAAACTGCCGGCGGATATTTCCTACGTTTCCCATTAGAAGATATTCCACAGAAGAAAAAAGGAGCCGTTGGAGTACGTGGCATGAAGCTCACGGATAAAGATGAGATAGAAGCTGTTTATTATACGCAGAACGCTGTAGAACATGATATCATGTACAAAGAAAAGAAGATTGAATTAAATAAATTAAAACTCGGAAAACGGGATTCAAAAGGTATCAAGGTTCGTGTATAAAGACAAAAAGCTTGAGACAGGTGTAAAAATATGAGAGTAATCGCAGGAACAGCACGCAGTTTAAAATTAAAAACAGTGGAAGGTCTGGACACCAGACCTACTACAGACAGAATCAAGGAAACACTTTTTAATATACTGAATTTTGAACTTCCTGGCAGTATATTTATAGATTTATTTAGTGGGAGTGGTGGTATAGGCATTGAGGCTTTGAGTCGTGGTGCGCAAAAGTGTTATTTTGTGGAAAATAACCAGAATGCACTTAGCTGTATACAAGACAATTTATCCTTTACAAGGTTGGAGAAAAAGGCTATTGTAATAAAGCAAGATGTATTAGCCGCATTACGTTGTATTTCAGAAGATGAAGTGAATACCATCTTTATGGATCCTCCTTATAATCAGGATTTTGAGAAAAAGGCATTGGAAATACTTAAGGATATGACTTACGTTACCAAAGACACCCTGATTATTGTAGAAGCTTCATTAGAAACTGATTTTTCATATGTGGATGCATTTGGTTTTTTAATTCTAAAAGAAAAGACATATAAAACGAATAAGCATGTCTTTTTACAAAGGAGATAAATGTAAATGAAAGCAGCTATATATCCAGGAAGCTTTGATCCAGTAACGTTTGGACATTTGGATATCATTAAGAGAGCATCAAAGATGTTTGATGTATTAACGGTAAGCGTTTTAAATAATACCCAAAAGAGTCCATTGTTTTCTGTAGAAGAACGTGTTAAAATATTAAAAGAAGCGACAAAAGATATACCAAATGTTAAGATAGATTCTTTTAGTGGCTTACTTATTGATTATGCAAAAAGTAAAAATATTCATATTGCAGTACGTGGATTGCGTGCAATCACAGACTTTGAAAATGAATTGCAAATAGCGCAGACAAATAGAAAATTATCACATGATGAATTAGATACTTTATTTTTAAATACAAGTTTGGAATATGCGTATTTAAGTTCTTCCAGTGTGAAGGAAATTGCCAGCTTTAATGGTGATATTTATCCTTGTGTACCAGATTTTGTGGCCAAAATGGTATATGAAAAATATGGGTTTCAGAAGTAGATGTTTCAGAAATAGATAGGAGAATTACAAACTATGAGTAGCAGAATCGAACAATTAATTGATGAAATTGAAGAATTTATTGACAGTTGTAAATACCAGCCTTTATCAAATACGAAAATCATTGTCAATAAAGAGGAAATTGATGAGCTTCTTCGTGAACTTCGTATGAAAACACCAGACGAAATTAAGAGATATCAGAAGATTATCAGCAATAAGGAAGCGATTTTAAATGATGCGCGTGAAAAAGCAGAGTCATTAATCAATGAAGCAACGATTCATACCAACGAGTTGATTAATGAACATGAAATTATGCAACAGGCATACGCACAGGCAAATGAAGTTGTTACACTGGCTACGAAACAGGCTCAGGAAATTCTAGACAGTGCTACCATAGAAGCAAATAGTGTAAAAGCATCGGCAATGCAGTACACGGATGAAATTTTAGGTAATTTGGAAACCTTTGTTACAAGTGCCATTGATAACTCCACTACAAATTATAATAATTTAGTAAGCTCTTTAAATGGATGCAATGAAATTATTAAAGCAAACCGTTCTGAGCTATATCCGGTAGATGAAGAAGATGAGATTTCAATAGCCTCTTCAGAAACAACCGGGAGTGATGATTTGAATTTAATTTAAGGTTTTCTTATATGCAGAAACGTCAACAGTTATAGATTGTACGTTTCTGTTTTTTATTATAAGTTATGTATCAAAGGATATCCTGTCTATTTTAAAGCGCAGTATCTGCTTATCATAATGATTAAAATATATGAAAAAGAAATTGCAAAGTGCATAAATAACAAATCAAAAGTAAGGATTGTATTACTTTATGCAGAAAATACGGAAGCAGACTAAGATCGGTATGATTGATAAATGCAATTGTCTGTGCAAAACAGGAACAGCCGGTAAATGTAAGCAGGGGAAGAATCACAAATACTTTTTGTGGAAATGTAAGTATAGACTGTAAAGTTCCCTGTATTCCACCAGATATTTCAATCAGGCAGTTACAAATATGATAAAAAATTGATTTTGAAGAAAACAATATACCGGATAAGCACATATACAGGTTGAAAAGAATCATATAACCTCCAAGATGTGTAATCGCTGATAGTGCAGAAACAACACTTTCATCGATTGCATCAAAAAAAGAAAGTTGCTTATCCGTTTGTTTGTTATTTCTAAGAGAAATCTTTGGTGAACTGTTTGTGATTACAAGGTTTTTATAGACCGTATGGCGCAAAATAATTCCATATAGCAATGGTATTCCATAGAAACCAGCCAGAAAAGGTATATGGAGTGATAGAGGAATCTGTGTTAAAACGATGCTGGTAAAGTAAACTGGTCCAATATTATTGCAGAAAGCCAAAAGATACGCAGCTTCCTGCTTTGAAATATAAGCACTGTCATAAAGTTCAGTAACAATCTTTGCTCCCATAGGAAATCCACACAAAAATCCAAATACAATACAATAAATACTGTCCGGGTTCAGATGAAACAGGGGAGTTGTTATTGGTGTCAAAATTTTAATAATAACACGATGTAAATTCAATTTAATAAGAAACGTGGATAGAATCATAAACGGAAGTAAAGTCGGTATCAAAACCTGAAACCAAACCAAAAGCCCCTGCTTTGCAAAAAAAGCGGCCTCTTTTGGATAAATAAGCATATAGCATATAATTGGTAAAATGAATAGCAACGAAAATGTTTTTTTTATAAAGTTTCTCAATAATAATCCCCAAAGATTGCAAAATGTTGTATACTACAATAGTATTTATTGATTTGCTAATTAATGATTAAATAAGTAGGAGATTCTTGTGCGTTTAGATAAATTTTTAGTGGAAATGAATATTGGCTCCCGCAGTGAAGTAAAGCAATTGTTGAAACGAAATACTGTTCAGGTAAATGGTGCTATCATAAAAAAACCGGAAACACCAATTGATATCGAAAAGGACATCATTACTTTTCAAAACCAGACCCTGCAATATGAAAAATATGTGTATTATATGCTGCATAAGCCTTTGGGTGTAGTATCAGCAACCGAGGATAATCTGGATAAGACGGTAGTTTCTCTGTTAGAAGCAGAAAATCGAAACAATTTATTTCCAGTTGGAAGGCTGGATAAAGATACCGAGGGGTTATTGATTCTAACAAATGACGGAGCCTTCGCTCATAATATGCTTTCTCCCAAAAAACATGTAGCAAAGACTTATTTTGTGATTTTGGACAAACCGATTACCAAAGAAGAAATCCAGTCTTTTCAAGAAGGACTTGATATTAAAGATGAGAAAAAAACATTGCCCGCTATATTACGTGAAGCAACCAATTTGGAAATTACAACGGAGCTTTTATCTGCTTCCTTTAAGACAGACACAGGTAGCAGATCAGAAAACGTGGATTTTACCCATGCTGCTTATATTACGATTACCGAAGGTCGTTTTCATCAGGTAAAAAGGATGTTTGCCACCTTCCATCAAACAGTGCTGTATCTAAAGCGTGTATCCATGGGAAACTTATATTTGGATAATAATTTACAACCGGGACAATATAAAAAGTTAACGTTAGATGAATTAAAGAAATGTGGAAATGGAAAGGAATCAATATGATAAACAGATTAAATGAAATAGAAGCCGTTATTTTTGACTTTGATGGAACCCTTGTGGATTCTATGGGTATTTGGGGTGAAATAGATGTCGAATATCTTGGGAAATATGGATTGCAGGTACCAAATGGCCTTCAGGAAAAAATCGAAGGTATGAGTTTCACGGAAACGGCAGAATATTTTAAGCAGAACTTTGCAATACCGGATAGTATTGAAGAAATAAAAGAGCAGTGGAATAAAATGGCAGGTTTTAAATATACCCATGAAATTGCTTTGAAAAAAGGTGCAAGAGAATTTTTGGATTTTTGTTATCAAAAGGGATTAAAAATAGGAATTGCTTCCAGTAATTCCATGGATTTAGTGGTTAGTGCCATGAAAGCTTTGGACATTTATCATTATTTTGACATCGTATGCACTTCCTGCGATGTGGGAAAAGGGAAACCGGCTCCTGATGTGTATTTAAAAGCCGCAGATGATTTACAGGTTGCACCATCCCATTGCATGGTATTTGAAGATATTATACCTGGGATTCAGGCAGGAAAAGCGGCAGGAATGACTGTTTGCGCAATAGAGGATACGTATTCCAGCAAACAAAAGGAACAGAAAAAAGAACTTGCAGATTATTTTATTGAAGATTATTTGGAACTTGTAGCTTAATTTTTCACCGTTACAAAATCTATTATATAAAAAGGAAGGCATGGTTATCACATGGCAAACGGATTTTTACCCATCTCCAGAGAAGATATGAAAACAGCAAAAATAGAACAATTGGATTTTGTATATGTATGTGGAGATGCCTATGTAGACCACCCTTCGTTTGGTGCAGCTATAATCAGCCGGATTTTAGAGGCGCACGGCTATACCGTCGGAATGATAGCGCAGCCGGACTGGAAAGATGCCGGGAGTATACAGATATTGGGCGAACCCAAACTTGGCTTTTTAGTGTCTTCTGGCAATATGGATTCCATGGTAAATCATTACTTTGTATCCAAAAAGCATAGACCAAGTGATGCCTATACCCCGGGAGGAGAAGCCTATAAAAGACCCGATCATGCCGCAGTCGTATACAGTAATTTGATTCGGCAGACCTATCGCGATACTCCGATAATCCTTGGGGGAATAGAAGCAAGTCTTCGCCGAATGGCCCACTATGATTATTGGACAGATAGCTTTAAACGTTCCATTTTGTTAGACAGTCAGGCTGACCTGATTTCCTATGGAATGGGTGAAAAATCCATTGTGGAAATTGCAGATGCTTTAAAAAGTGGTATTGCAGTAAAAGATATCACTTTTATTCCAGGCACGGTATATAAAACAAAGAATCTGGAAGGCTTGTATGATACGATAACCTTGCCGGACTATACTGCTATGAAAGAAAACAAGCTTAATTATGCCAGAAGTTTTGAAGTACAATACAAAAATACGGATCCCTGTACGGGAAAAATATTGATAGAAGGATATCCGAATGGACAGTTTATCGTACAGAATCCACCACAGGCACCGTTAACAGAGCCAGAGATGGATGAAGTTTATGCACTTCCATATATGCGAACCTATCACCCCTCTTATGAATCGAAAGGGGGCGTTCCTGCGATTGCAGAGATTAAATTTTCTCTGATTAGTAACCGAGGTTGTTTTGGCGGCTGCAGCTTTTGCGCCCTTACATTTCATCAAGGCCGCACGATACAGGTACGCAGTCACGAGTCTATCGTAGAAGAAGCGAAGCAAATTATCGCAGAACCGGACTTCAAGGGTTATATCCATGATGTCGGTGGACCTACTGCAAATTTCAGATTTCCGTCCTGTGAAAAACAGATGACTCATGGGGTTTGTAAAAATAAACAGTGTCTATTTCCGCACCCTTGTAAGAATTTAAAGGTTGACCATTCGGATTATCTGGAATTATTAAGGGATTTACGCGCCTTACCGAAGGTGAAAAAAGTATTTATTCGTTCCGGTATTCGATTTGATTACCTGATAGAAGATTCGGATGATACCTTTTTTAAAGAGCTCGTAGAACATCATGTGAGCGGTCAATTAAAGGTCGCACCGGAGCACATATCCGATGCTGTTTTATCTAAAATGGGCAAACCAGAAAATGCCGTTTATCGTAAATTTGTTGAAAAATATGAAAGTTTAAATCAAAAATTAGGGAAGAAGCAGTTCTTAGTGCCTTATTTAATGTCATCCCATCCTGGTTCTACCATGAAGGAGGCCATTGAACTGGCAGAATATTTACGTGATTTAGGCTATATGCCGGAACAGGTACAGGATTTTTATCCAACCCCTTCTACGATGTCTACTGTTATGTATTATACTGGGGTGGACCCACGCGATATGAAAGATGTTTATGTACCAAAAAATCCACATGAAAAAGCAATGCAAAGAGCTTTGATTCAGTATCGCAATCCTAAAAACTATGAACTTGTCATGGAAGCGCTAAAGCTTGCAAATCGAGAAGATTTAATTGGATTTGATAAAAAATGTCTGATTCGCCCACGGAAAATGTCTTTTGAAAAAAAAGGAAAAACAACATTTGATAAAACAAAACCACGCAAAAAGAATGCCATTCGAAATGTACACAAGAAAAATAATAAAAAATAAAAAAATGAGGATTTCATGATGCCAAAAAGAAAAATAGAAAAAGGAACCTTTGGATATTTAAATAATCAAAAAAAAAGAATGATAATCAGAACCATTTCTCTTTTTGCTATTTCATTGGCAATTTTTATTATGGGATATCTGACGACCAAAACAAAAGCTAATTTATTGACTATAGTCGCCATGTTAGGAATGCTGCCAGCCAGTAAAAGTGCGGTAGAAATGATTTTATTTTTAAGGCAGCAATCAGGTTCTGATGAAATATATCAAAAAATAGAGGCACATGCCACGGATTTGGCAATCGCTTATGAACTGGTATTAACCTCATACGACAAAAATTTTCCGATTAGTGCCATTGTCGTAAAGGCAAATACGGTTTGTGGTTATTCCGAACAGGAAAACTGTGATATAGCAGCCGCCGAAAAGCATATTGCTGCTATTTTAAAACAGAATGCATTGAAACCGACGGTGAAAATATTCAAAGAAATCGAAAAATTTACAAACCGCATGGACGCCCTAAAAGATTTGGAATCTGAAAATTCCGAAAAAGATATGGATATTCTGGAGGTTATCAAAGCAATTTCTATCTAAACTTTGGTCTGAATTTTTATTTGAATTATATTTGAAAATGGAGCTATTCTATGAAAAAAGAAGTCATCAATACCAATGAAGCGGGACAGCGTCTGGATAAATATATTAAGAAATATTTACCCCAGGCTCCAAACAGCTTTATTTATAAGATGCTGCGTAAAAAAAATATTACTTTAAATAATAAAAAAGCGGATGGTACGGAAAAAATAGCTGTCGGAGATGAAATAACCTTTTATTTTGCAGAGGATACCCTTCTAAAATTCCACGGACCATTTTCAAACAATTACGCATGTGCAGAAGATTATAAGAAGGCTTATTTTTGTCTAAAAAACCGGTTTTCTATTATCTATGAAGATGAAGATGTGCTGCTGCTCAATAAAACGGCAGGTATCCTGTCACAGAAGGCGGCTGAAAAGGATGTGTCCTTAAATGAAGCGCTTATTGGATATCTTTTAGAATCGGATGCTTTGACTGCCATTGATTTACAGACCTTCAAGCCATCAGTATGTAACCGTTTGGACCGCAATACGAGTGGCGTTGTTATAGCCGGCAAATCTTTAATGGGGCTGCAGACGATGAGCACTCTGCTAAAGGACAGAACTTTACATAAATATTATCGTTGTCTGGTTGAAGGTGTTATGACGAATTCCTGCCATTTGGAAGGTTATATCCTTAAAAACGAAGCCACAAATAAAGTGACTGTATATAAGGAACAGGTAAAGGACAGTGTACCCATCATTACGAATTATAGACCGATTAAAAATAATGGAAAAATAACCTTATTGGAGGTGGAGCTCGTTACAGGTAAAACACATCAAATAAGAGCCCATCTTTCCTCCATTGGTTATCCGATTGTTGGTGATTATAAGTATGGAAATGCTCGCAAGAATGCAATTTATAAAGAGCGCTTTTTTATAGAGCATCAATTGCTGCATGCATATCGTGTTGAATTTCCTGAAATGCGGGATGCCTGTGAAAAATTATCTAAAAAAATATTTTATGCTGAAGTACCTGCCGTCTTCGAGAAAGTCTTTCTCACAGATTGTATGTAACGCAAAAAAATTCTCATAAATTGTCTGTGTCGCCAAAGTGGCATTTTGGAAAGTATGAGAAAAATATAAAAAAGGTGCAAATTATGGCAACATGGAATTCAAGAGGCTTACGTGGTTCTACACTGGAAGACCTGATTAATCGAACAAATGAAAAATATCAAGAACATGGGCTTGCTTTGATACAAAAGATACCAACACCTATTACACCAATTAAAATTGATAAAGAAACCAGACATATTACACTTGCTTATTTTGAGCAAAAGAGTACGGTGGATTATATTGGTGCAGTGCAGGGGATACCAATTTGTTTTGATGCAAAGGAATGTGCAACTGATACATTCACGCTTGCGAATATTCATCCGCATCAGGTCAGTTTTATGGAGCAGTTTGAAAAGCAAAATGGGATTGCCTTTTTTATTCTTTATTATACAACTAAGAATGTGTTTTATTATCTTACCTTTCAACAGCTTAAAAGATTTTGGGATAGAGCACAGAATGGTGGCAGGAAAAGCTTTCGCTATGAGGAATTAGAAGAAGCTTATTTTTTACCTAAAAAGCAAGGGATTTTAGTTCCATTTTTGGATATGATTCAAAAAGATCTGTTAGATAGAGAATCATAACTGGTATCTGTACATAAAAATCTATTTTTAAATGACTTATATAAATAGCTAAAATGGATGAAAAGCAGTTGACAAAAATACAGTGATTTTGTATACTAGCAATAGTTTCATGTGGTAGCATGATAGCACGTTACCACAACAGAGTAATTTATTTAAAAGATTTACAATCAGGAAAGGTCAGGTTATTTATATGAGCAGTAAACAATTGGTACATACACCGGAAGGGGTCCGTGATATATACGGAGAAGAATATTTAAAAAAATTAGAGGTACAGAACCTCATTCATCATAAAATTAAGGCGTATGGATTTCAGGATATTCAGACACCAACGTTTGAATTCTTTGATGTTTTTTCAAGAGAAATCGGTACTGTGCCTTCCAAAGAATTGTATAAATTTTTTGATAAAGAAGGAAATACACTGGTATTAAGACCTGATTTCACCCCTTCCATTGCAAGATGTGCTGCAAAGTATTTTATGGAAGAAGATATTCCAATTCGCTTTAGTTATGTTGGAAACACGTTTGTCAACAATTCTAATCTACAGGGGAAATTGAAAGAAATAACAGAAATGGGAGCAGAACTTATTGGAGATGCTTCTATAGAAGCGGATGCAGAGATGATTAGCCTGGTAATTGAAGCATTATCAGCAACCGGATTAAAGGAGTTTCAGGTAAGTATAGGAGAAGTGGAATTTTTTAAAGGGCTATGCGAAGAAGCTGGGATACCGGAAGAACTGGAACTGAATCTACGGGATTTGATTTCCAATAAAAATTTCTTTGGGGCAGAAGATCTCCTGCGTTCACAAAATGTAAAGGAAAGCTATATAACTACCATCTTAAAGGTAACTGATATTTTTGGTTCCATTGATGCACTTCTGGAAGCAAAAAAAGTGGTTACCAATGCTCGTTCCTGCAAGGCTATTGAACGTCTGGAGCGTGTTTATGAAATACTAACACTTTATCATGTGGAACAATATGTTTCTTTTGATTTAGGAATGTTAAGTAAATATAATTATTATACCGGTGTTATTTTCAAAGCATATACCTATGGAGTCGGCGATGCCATTGTAAAAGGCGGCCGCTATGATAACCTACTGGATCAATTTGGAAAACATTCTGCCGCCATCGGTTTTATGTTTGTAATTGATGATTTACTGGCAGCTTTATCACGTCAGGATATTTCTATTGCATTAAAAGAAGGTGGAACCGTCATTATCTATCAAGATTGTTGCATTGAAAATGCCATTACTCTTGCAAAAAAAATGCGTAGCGAAAACAAACAGGTCGAACTAGTTAAAGGTAATAAAAATAAAACTACGGAACAATACAAAGAATTTGCAAAAAATAACAGGATAGAAAACATTATCTGTATGCAGACAGAAGACTATATTACGGTTACCAATGCATCTACAGGAGATACGGAAAAAGTTTCTCTAAAGTCATTGTTGGAAGGAAATCAATAAGCATGAGTGAAGATATGAGATATTTGACATTTGCCTTGGGAAAAGGCAGGTTAGCAAAAAATACGATGGATTTATTTGAAAAAGTGGGGATTACCTGTGAAGAAATGAAAGACAAGGATTCCCGCAAATTAATCTTTGTAAACGAAGAATTAAAGTTAAAATTCTTTTTAGCAAAAGGTCCGGATGTTCCAACCTATGTAGAATACGGAGCCGCCGATATCGGTGTAGTTGGTAAAGATACCATTTTAGAAGAGAACAGACGTGTCTATGAAGTATTGGACTTAGGTTACGGTAAATGCCGTATGTGTGTCTGCGGACCTGCAAAGGCAAAAGAATTGTTAAAGCATCACGAAATGATTCGTGTTACAAGTAAATATCCGAATATTGCCAAGGATTATTTCTATAACAAAAAACATCAGACGGTAGATATTATTAAATTAAATGGTTCAGTAGAATTAGGTCCCATTGTTGGACTTGGTGATGTCATTGTAGATATTGTAGAAACAGGTTCTACTTTAAAAGAAAATGGATTGGAAGTATTAGAAGAAATTTGTCCATTATCCGCACGTATGATTGTAAATCAGGTTAGTATGAAGATGGAAGCTGAGCGTATCAAAAAATTAATTCAGGATTTACGTGCTTTTTTATAATAAAGAAAAGATAGCGCAAAAGATAGTGTATAGAGGAGTCATGATATGAATATTGTAACCTTAACAGAAGAAACAAAAAAGAATTTATTAGAGAATCTTTTAAAAAGAAGTCCAAATAATTATGGAGAATATGAATCTGTTGTTGCCGATATCATTGCTGATGTACGGGCAAATAAAGATAAGGCAGTCTTTGCATACACAAAGAAATTTGATCATTTTGATGAAAATGCAGGCAATATAAAAGTATCCGAAGATGAAATAAAAGCAGCTTTTGAGGAATTAGACCCTGCATATATCAGAATCATGAAAAAAGCGGCTGAAAATATTCGTTCCTATCACCAGCGCCAGGTGCGCAATAGCTGGTTTGAAAGCAAAGAAGACGGTACGATTCTGGGACAAAAGGTAACTCCATTGTCAACCGTTGGTATCTATGTACCAGGCGGTAAAGCGGTCTATCCTTCCTCTGCTTTAATGTGCGCGGTAACGGCAAAGGTTGCAGGCGTCGATAAAATAGTCATGATGTCCCCTTGTAATGCAGAAGGAAAATTAAATCCAAGTGTATTAGTTGCAGCAAGCATAGCGGGTGTTGATGAAATCTATAAAGTAGGTGGTGCTCAGGCAATTGCGGCTTTGGCTTTTGGTACAGAATCGATTCCAAAAGTTGATAAAATTGTGGGACCAGGTAATATTTTTGTAGCTCTGGCAAAAAAAGCCGTCTATGGATATGTTAGCATTGATTCCATAGCTGGACCAAGTGAAATTGTTGTGCTTGCAGATGAAACAGCAAATCCACGCTATGTGGCGGCGGATTTATTATCGCAGGCAGAGCATGACCAGCTGGCTTCTGGAATACTGATTACAACGAGTAAAGAATTAGCAGATAAGGTGTCGAAGGAAATAGAAGGATTTTTGAAGGTTTTATCCAGAAAAGAGATTATACAGGCTTCCCTTGATAATTATGGGTATATTTTGATTACCAAGGATATGGATGAAGCAATTGAAACAGCAAATGCCATTGCTTCTGAACATTTAGAGATTCTTACCAAAGATCCATTTGCAGTTATGACGAAGATTCAAAATGCGGGTGCTATTTTCCTAGGAGAGTATTCCTCAGAGCCATTAGGTGACTATTTTGCAGGCCCGAATCATGTACTGCCAACCAATGGAACTGCCAGATTTTTCTCTCCACTTAGTGTTGATGATTTTGTGAAAAAATCAAGCATAATTTCTTATTCGAGAGAGGCTCTTGAAAAAGTACATGAAGATATTGAATATTTTGCAAAAAAAGAAGAATTAACCGCACATGCGAATTCCATACAGGTTCGTTTCGAGTAAAAGCTATACATATGGTTAGAAATGAAATATCAGAAAAAAGAAAAGGGAAATGAGGGTTGTGTTATGAATCGTGAAGCTTCTGTCAAAAGAGATACCAAAGAAACACAAATTGAGCTGGATTTGCTGATAGATGGCGTGGGTAAATCCAATATTGACACGGGTATTGGTTTCTTTGACCATATGCTGGAAGGATTATCCAAACATGGTTTCTTTGATTTGAATATTAAGGTAAATGGTGATTTACATGTGGATGGACACCATACCGTAGAAGATACTGGCATTGTGTTAGGGCAGGCAATCAAAGAAGCAATCGGTGATAAAAAAGGAATCAAACGCTTTGGTTCCTGCATACTTCCAATGGATGATGCTCTGGTAATGTGTGCCATTGATTTAGGCGGACGCCCCTATTTAGCCTTTGACTGCACCTTCACAACAGAAACAGTCGGTTATTTAGATACCGAATTAGTCCGGGAATTTTTCTATGCTGTTTCTTATTCCGCTGGTATGAATTTACACATAAAGATGTTGTCCGGGTTTAATAACCATCATATGATAGAGGCTATTTTCAAAGCTTTTGCAAAGGCTTTGGATATGGCGGTTGATATGGATTCCCGCATCACAGATGTATTGAGTACCAAAGGAAGCTTATAAAGAGAAAAACAGATAGGAGTAACTACATATGAACTATAAGAAATTTATACCATGTATCTATTTATATAAAGGAAATGCGGTAAAGGGATTTGATGACAGAACTGTCATAAATATGAATCCAGGGGAGCTGGCAAAATTCTACAGTGATAATAATGCAGATGAAATTATAGTCTTTGATTTATCGACCGGCGATATTGAACATGAAGAAAATCTTGGTGTAATAAAGCATATGGCACTTTCTGTGGAAGTTCCAATGATTGGCGCCGGCAATGTAAAGCGAATGGAAGATATTAAGAAATTAATCTATGCCGGATGCAAAAAAGCGACTTTAAATCTTTCTAAAGAATCTAATCTTGAAATTATGAAAGAAGTATCCCTCAAATTCGGAAAAGATAAAATCGTCGCAGCATTTGCAGATGTAAAAACCTTGATTGATAATAAAATTGAGATAGAAATGTATGTCAGTGAATTAATTGTGATTAATGAAGTGGAATTAAAGGAAAGCCTTGTAGTTACCGGGCTTCCAATGATTCCTTTATTATCCTCCATATCTTTGGATAAAATGCTTCAAATTCTTGCAATCGATCAAATTTCTGGGATTACAGGGGAACTGGTAAATGAAAACGCAAAAGAAATCCATTCCTTAAAGAAATTGAGCAAGGAAAATGGAATTGAAGTAAATACCTTTGAACCGGCAAAGAAATGGTCCGATTTTAAATTAAACTCTGATGGAATGGTAACAGTCGTGGTACAGGATTATAAGACGAATGAAGTTCTAATGGTTGCTTATATGAACGAAGAAGCCTACAGTAGGACCGTTGAAACCGGTAAAATGACTTATTTTAGTCGCAGCCGACAGGAACTCTGGTTAAAGGGGGAAACAAGTGGACATTATCAGTATGTAAAATCATTGACTGCAGATTGTGACTTGGATACCATCTTAGCAAAAGTATCACAGGTTGGTGCAGCCTGTCACACCGGGAATTATTCCTGTTTTTTTAATGAATTAGTGAAAAAGGAATACGATGAAACAAATCCGTTAAAAGTATTTGAGGATGTCTTTGCTGTAATCAAGGACAGAAAGATACATCCAAAGGAAGGCTCCTATACCAACTATTTATTTGAAAAAGGAATTGACAAGATTTTGAAGAAGCTGGGTGAAGAAGCTACTGAAATTGTCATTGCCGCTAAGAATCCGAATCCAGACGAAATAAAATATGAAATTTCAGATTTCTTATATCACATGATGGTACTCATGGTTGACAAAGGTGTTACCTGGGAGGAAATCACAACGGAATTGGCACAACGATAACTAGAAGGAAGAACAAATGCATCGGTATTTGTTCTTCTTTTTTATGGTATTTATTCATATGATAGGAGTAAGAAATTCAAAAAAGGAGGTATTTCTTTTGCATACACAAATTTCATCGGAACAAAAACTGCAGCTTATTTCTGCCATACGGGAAGAACACAAGCATAACCAGAATGCAATACGAAAGAGGGAATCCATCTTAACTGGTATTTCCATCCCCCTGGAAGAGCCCGATGCTGCTATGGATTCCTCTCAGAATGGATTGAATGAAGAAATACATCATATCTCGTTTCGGATACGTCTGTTATTCTCAATTTTAATATTTATTCTCTATGTATGGTGCGATATGGGTTCTGTTTCTGTATTAGGATTAAGCAGTGAAAAAATACAAACTGCAATACAGACGGATTTCCAAGCAAATATATTTGATTTTATGGATTCAATCCCTTATACTTTAGAGAGTATACAGAAAAATGAGTAAATAGAATGGAGTACCAGATGAGTAAATTAGCTTTAAGCGATGAAATACTGCTAAAAATCGAAAAACCTGCAAGATACATCGGAAATGAAGTGAATTCCGTGGTAAAGGATTTAGAAGATATAGAGGTACGTTTTGCAATGTGCTTTCCGGATGTGTATGAAATTGGTATGTCACATCTTGGAATACAGATATTATATGATATGTTCAATCAATTTGCAGATGTATGGTGTGAACGTGTTTATTCTCCCTGGATTGATTTAGATGCCATTATGAGAGAGAAGCATATTCCATTATTTGCCTTAGAATCTCAGGATCCAATCAAACAGTTCGATTTTCTGGGGATTACGATTCAATATGAAATGTGCTATACCAATATTCTGCAGATATTGGATTTGAGTCAGATACCATTAATAGCAACAGAACGCGCAGAAGATGACCCTATCGTAATTGGGGGTGGGCCATGTTCGTATAACCCAGAGCCGATTGCAGACTTTTTTGATATTTTCTATATTGGCGAGGGAGAAACCTCATACCGTGAGTTATTAGATGTATATAAGGAATGCAAAAAACTCGGAAAAAGCAGAGCAGAATTTTTACAAAAAGCGGCTGCCATTTCAGGTATGTATGTACCACAGTTTTATGATGTCACCTACAAGGAAGACGGAACTATTCTACGTTTTGAACCAAATATGGAAGGGATTCCGAAAACCATTCTTAAAAATATCGTTATGGATGTAACCGACACCTATTATCCAATGAAACCAATTGTTCCATATATCAAGGTCACACAGGACAGAGTGGTACTGGAGATTCAGCGTGGCTGTATTCGTGGCTGCCGTTTTTGCCAGGCAGGTCAGTTATATCGTCCTGTAAGAGAACGTGATGTGGAGAAATTAAAGCAATATTCGATTGAAATGCTACAGAATACTGGACACGAAGAAATTTCCCTAAGCTCCCTAAGCTCCAGTGATTATTCGCAGTTAGAAGAACTTGTGAATTTTTTAATGGTTGAATGTGAAAAGAAAAAAATAAATATTTCCCTGCCTTCTTTACGAATTGATGCCTTTTCCTTAGATGTTATGTCTAAAGTACAGGACGTTAAAAAGAGCAGTCTAACCTTTGCACCGGAAGCCGGAAGTCAGAGGCTGCGGGATGTGATTAACAAAGGATTGACTGAGGAAGTCATTTTGAACGGTGCCATTGAAGCTTTTAAAGGTGGCTGGTCCAGAGTAAAATTATATTTTATGCTGGGATTGCCAACAGAAACTGAGGAGGATATCAAAGGAATCGGTGAATTGGCAAATAAAATAGCTGCTGCTTTTTATGAGACGGTTCCTAAAGAAGAGCGAAAAGGAAAAGTACAGATAGTTGCAAGTACTTCCTTCTTTATTCCAAAACCATTTACCCCATTTCAATGGGCGGCTATGAATACCAAAGAAGAATTTTTGGATAAAGCCTATATAACCAAAAATTCCATTATGGCTCAATTAAATCAAAAGAGTATCAAATATAACTGGCATGAGGCCGATGTCAGTGTATTAGAGGGAATCCTCGCGCGAGGCGACCGCAAAGTTGCCAAAGTTATAAAAAGAGTATATGAAAAAGGTTGTATTTATGATGCCTGGGGTGAGATGTTCAAAAATGATATCTGGCTTTCCTCTTTTGCCGAATGTGGGGTATCGATACCATTCTATACCACGAGAGAAAGAGCGTTGGATGAAGTATTTCCATGGGATTTTATTGATTGTGGTGTGACAAAAGACTTCCTGATTCGTGAATGGAAAAATGCTGTGAATGAGTCCGTAACTCCAAATTGCCGTATGCAATGCCAGGGCTGTGGAGCAAAACGTTTTGAAGGAGGTGTCTGCTATGAAGGTCAGAATTAAATTTTCCAAACATGGTGTTATGAAATTTATTGGACATCTTGATATTATGCGTTATTTTCAAAAAGCAATCAGACGCTCGGATATTGATATTGCTTACTCCACAGGCTATAGTCCTCATCAGATTATGTCTTTTGCCATGCCATTAGGAGTTGGACTGGAAAGCGATGGAGAATACTTTGATGTAGAAATGAATAGTATGGTAAGCTGTGAAGATATACAGGAACGTCTGGAGGCACAGATGGTTCCAGGTATGCATATTTTACATGTTCGTGTACTTCCAGATAATGTTGGAAATGCGATGGCAAGTGTTGCTGCCGCAAGATACCGCATTCAATTTCGTGATAATTGCGAGCCTTGTTTTGATTGGAAGAGTCAACTTGCTTCTTTTTATCAAAAAGAATCTATTTTGGTTATCAAGCAAACCAAGAAAAGTGAAAAAGAATTAGATTTAAAACCAGGCATTTATGAAATGTATCTGGATAATGAAAGCATCGTATTAATGGTTGATGCCAGCAGTGCTGGAAATATTAAACCTGGATTGGTTATGGATGCTTTTTATAAAGAAAATGGACAAGAACCTCCTGAATTTGCATTTGAAATAACACGTATGGAAACCTATGCAAACGCCGGAACCACAGAGGAACCGTACTTTGTTCCGTTGGACGAAATCGAAGGGTAAAAGGTATGGATAATAGGCTGATAATTACCAGAAAACAGGACTGTGTGAAAACGTATTATTTTGAAAACGATAAATTAGTTACCATACATGCCGAGCAGACAGGAAACTCAATATTAAATAACATCTATATTGGTAAAGTAAAAAATATAGTCAAAAATATAAATGCAGCCTTTATAGAAATACAGAAAGAAGAAAAATGCTATATTTCTTTAAAGGAATTAGAAAATCCACTTATTTGTAACACAGGTCATACCGCAGGTTCGATTGTGGAAGGAGATGAGATTGTAGTTCAGGTGGTAAAAGATGCCATGAAAACAAAGGATCCTTCTGTATCCACAAATCTATCTCTTTCAGGAACCTATATTGTGGTTTCTTATCCAAATAAGAAAATCGGGTTTTCCAATAAACTTTCCAGTTATGCAAAAAAGGAACTGAAAAAATATATGCTGCCGTATATTGATTCTGAATTTGGCTATATCGTTCGTACTAATGCTGCTGATTTGATATCGGAAAACGAAAGTGAGATAACCGATGCCAAAGCCGCGCTTCTGGAAGAAAAAAGAAGAATATTTTTACAGGAAATTGCAGAACTTACTGTAAGACTAAAGGAAATCATACAAATATCTAAAACCAGAAAACCTTTTACTAGGCTCTATGAAGCGGAACCCAAGTATATACAAAGCTTAAAAAATATAAAAAGCAATACGTTAAACAAAATTGTTACCGATGATAGTGAAATCTATTATAAAATGGAACAATTTCTTGCAGAACAACAGCCAGATACACTTCCAAAGCTGTCTTTGTATACAGACGAAATGTTATCTCTGACAAAACTGTATCGTTTGGAAACATTATTAAAAGAAGCACTGGATACTAAGGTATGGTTAAAAAGTGGTGGATATTTAATTATTGA
The DNA here is from genome assembly GCA_028692055.1 of Lachnospiraceae bacterium. Classification (GTDB taxonomy): domain Bacteria; phylum Bacillota; class Clostridia; order Lachnospirales; family Lachnospiraceae; genus SZUA-378. Next base: position 28,231 of record JAQUYA010000024.1, read on the forward strand.
ACCAACTGAGGCCCTGACGGTGATAGATGTAAACTCCGGTAAAAACGTATCAAAAAAAAGTGATAAAGAAACTTTTTTCTATACAAATCAAGAAGCAGCGCTTGAAATTGCAAGACAGTTGCGGTTGCGTAATTTATCTGGAATTATTGTTATTGATTTTATTAACATGACGAAGCAAAAAGAAATAGATACTATTATGAAAGTGTTACGTGATGCCGTAAAAAAAGATTCTGTCAAAACAAATATTATTGATATGACAGCACTGGGATTAGTTGAAATTACCCGTAAAAAAATAGAACCCTCTTTAAAGGAACAATTAACATTGCAGCAAGGCAATTAATAATGCAGCCAGATTGGAATCCACATGAAACTAATTAAATTTGAAAAAGTAAAAGATGGTCGCTATCTTAAAAATTATGAAATAACCTATTTAAACAAAAATGGAAAAGAAAAAAAATATGAAATAGTAAGTCGTAAAGAGCTCAACGATATCACAGACATTGGGCAAAAAGTAAGTGGTGTATCCATCGTGGTAACCATGAAAGATAAGCTTTTATTGTTACGTGAATTTCGTATGGGTGTAAATAAATACATTTATAACCTTGTGGCTGGTATGATAGAAGATGGGGAAACCATGGAAGAGTGTATTGCCAGAGAGCTCTATGAAGAAACTGGTCTGCGTTTAAAAAAGCTTATTGATTTGCTGCCACCTTCTTATGCCGCCGTTGCCATTTCTGACACCATGACACAGATTGCATTTGTAGAGGCAGATGGAGAGTTTCAGGACCATACCTCCGAAAATGAAATGATTGAAGCCGCTTTTTATACACGAGATGAGGTTCAAAAAATGCTTCATACGGAGCAGTTCAGCTCCCGCGCACAATTGATTGCCTATCAATTTTCTATGGGAAAATTATGATAAATTATCCATTTTTTTATTGACACATCTATATTTCAATGCTATCATATATGAGTATGCCGCATAGCGAGGTTATAAGTCCGTGTTCACACGCACCAAAGCTAGCGAGTAAAGTGAGTGTTTCACTCATAAAATAGGAGGTGCCCTTATGTACGCTATTATTGCAACAGGTGGTAAACAATACAAAGTTTCTGAAGGCGACGTTGTCAGAGTTGAAAAACTTGACGTTGAAGTTGGAAGTTCTGTAACATTTGACCAGGTTCTTGCTGTAAGTGATAAAGCTCTTAAAGTTGGTAAAGACGTTGAAGCTTCAACTGTTACCGCAACTGTTATGGATCAAGCTAGAGCTAGAAAAGTTATTGTATACAAATACAAGAGAAAAACTGGCTATCACAAAAAGAATGGTCATAGACAATCATACACAGAAGTTAAAATTGAAAAAATTAACGCTTAATTGTGCATAGGTAATTGTTATGATTACAATAACCATTTTAAAAGAAAAATCAGGTAATATAATAGGATTACACACATTAGGTCATGCAGGTTTTGCCGAATATGGTGAAGATATCGTTTGCGCAGCGGTTTCCATGTTAGTGATTAATACCATTAATTCTTTGGACATACTTTTAAGGGAATCCTTTGAATGTACACAGGACGAAGAAAAGGGAATTATCAATTTACATTTTAATCAGATTCCAAGCGATAATGCAAAGCTTTTAATGGATTCTATGATACTTGGTTTAAAAGAAGTCAAAAAACAATACGGTAAAAAATATATTTTACTAAAATTCGAGGAGGTGTAAACCATGTTAAATATGAACCTTCAATTTTTCGCTCACAAAAAAGGAGTTGGTTCTACTAAAAACGGTAGAGATTCCGAATCTAAGAGATTAGGTGCGAAAAGAGCTGACGGACAATTCGTAAAAGCTGGAAATATTTTATACAGACAACGTGGAACAAAGATTCATCCAGGCATTAATGTAGGCCGTGGTGGCGATGATACTTTATTCGCATTAGTTGATGGTGTATTAAAATTCGAAAGAAAAGGAAGAGATAAGAAACAAGCTTCCGTTTACCCAGTAGAGAAATAATTGCGATACTTAAGTTGGACTTCAAACAAACCTGTTTGGAGTCCATTTTTTTACTTTATAGGAAAACCTGTTCGCTATTTTAATTTATGATTTACTATTTATTTTAATGTGAAAATCATGTATCATATATAGGTACATTTATATAATGCTAAAGGGATAAGGAATCGTTCATTTATCTATGCCATAAAATGGCAGATAATGTTTATGCAAGTGGTAATGCAAGATAAGGAGTTCATATAATGTTTGCAGATAGAGCAAAAATATATATCAGAAGTGGAAAAGGCGGCGATGGCCATGTATCATTTCGCCGTGAAAAATATGTCCCAAATGGTGGCCCGGACGGCGGCGATGGTGGCAAAGGCGGAGATGTCATCTTTGTTGTGGAAAGCGGATTAAATACACTCACTGATTTTAGACATATTCGTAAATATAAGGCACAGGATGGCGAATGCGGTGGCAAAAGGAATTGTAAGGGAAAAAATGGTGAAGATATTATTATAAAAGTACCAGAAGGAACCATACTAAAAGAAGCAGAATCTGAAAAAGTAATTGCAGATATGTCCGGTGGAAACAAACGCTTTGTAATTTTGACCGGAGGTAAGGGTGGTAAGGGAAATCAACACTATGCAACCCCAACCATGCAGGCTCCGAAATATGCACAACCGGGACAACCTGCCCGCGAACTGGATTTACTGCTGGAGTTAAAAGTAATTGCAGATGTTGGTTTAGTTGGCTTTCCCAACGTAGGAAAATCAACGTTATTATCCAGAGTAACAAATGCAACCCCTAAGATTGCAAATTATCATTTCACAACGCTGAATCCCAATCTTGGTGTAGTCGATTTGGATGAAGGAAAAGGTTTTGTAATTGCTGATATTCCGGGATTAATCGAAGGGGCATCGGAAGGTGTCGGTTTAGGGCATGAATTTTTGCGCCATATAGAGCGTACCAAAGTAATTATTCACATGGTAGACGCTGCTTCTACAGAAGGCAGGGACCCGATTGCCGATATCTACGCGATTAACAAAGAATTAGAAACTTATAACAAGGATATCGCAAACAGGCCTCAGGTCATTGCGGCAAATAAAATTGATGCCATTTATGCCGGTGATGAAGACCCTGTTCAAAAAATCAAAGACGAATTTGAGCCAAAGGGAATTAAAGTTTTTCCAATTTCTGCCGTTAGTGGCAAAGGGTTAAAAGAAGTCTTATATTATGTGAATTCCCTGTTAGAAGAAATGGACGAAGCGCCAACTACTTTTGAACAGGAATATTTCCCTGAATTTGAAGGTGCTTCCAATGAACCTTATACGGTGGAATACGACGCAGAAAATGATGAATACGTTGTAGAAGGTCCTCGTATCGAGAGAATGCTTGGCTACACAAATCTGGAATCCGAAAAAGGATTTGCATTCTTCCAGAAATTTATGCGTGAAAATGGTATTTTGGAACAACTGGAGGCTCTGGAAATCAAAGAGGGTAGTACTGTTCGTATCTATGGACTTAAATTTGATTATTATAAATAACCAATTTTTATATTGGAAACTGCACAGGCAGAGAAATGGAGTAATATGACAAGTAAACAACGTGCTTATTTAAAGGGACTTGCAATGAATATTGATCCGATTTTTCAGGTAGGCAAAGCAAGTTTAACTCCTGAAGTAACAGAAGCAGTATTAGAGTCTTTTAATACAAGAGAATTAATCAAAATTTCCGTATTAAAGAATTGCATTGATGATCCACGCGAAATTGCAGCGGTAATGTCGGAAAGAACACACTCGGAAGTTGTTCAGGTGATCGGGAAAAAAATTGTCCTTTATAAAGCAGATAAAGATAATCCCAAAATAAAATTACCACTCTGATTTTATTCCAGAGCTCACCATAAAAGTGGTAAAGGAGTGATTTTCTATGGTCTATCGAAAAAAAGTAGGAATTATGGGTGGAACCTTTGACCCAATTCATATTGGACATTTAATATTAGCAGAGACAGCGCGTGATTATTTCCAATTAGACGAAATACTATTTATTCCAAGCGGAAATTCCTACATGAAGAATAAGGTGACCGATAAAATGATTCGTTCCCATATGGTTGCTTTAGCAATTGAGGGCAATCCACATTTTGCTTTATCAAATATTGAGGTGGATCGTACCGGAAATACGTATTCCTATGAAACGGTAAGAACTTTAAAAGAAGAAAATCCAGATACTGATTACTTCTTTATTGTAGGTGCTGATTCTATATTTAGTATTGAAACCTGGAAAAATGTAGATATGTTATTAGATGACTGTATTATTGCTGTTGCTGTAAGAAAAGGTCACAGCATGGATGAATTGGAAAATAAAATTAATTTTCTGAATGAAAAATACCAAAGTGATATACGTGTTTTTAATGCATCACGCGTAGATGTATCCTCTACAGATATACGCGAACGGCTTGAAACAAATCATTCTACACAATATATAATTCCTGATAAGGTTTTATCTTATATTTTGAAAAACAATATTTATGATTCAAAAAGTTGAATTTTATGGAGAGCTCAAATATGGATGGTAAAACAAATAACCCAAAGAAAATTCGTAAAATATTAGAAAAAACACTGGATGAGAAAAGATTTGAACATACATTGGGGGTTGCTTATACGGCATCCGCATTAGCCATGCGTTATGAAAGCGATGTAAAAAAAGCAGAAGTGGCAGGTCTGTTACATGATTGTGCAAAATGCATCAGTAACGAAAAAAAATTAACCATGTGTCAAAAATATAATATTAATGTCAATGAGGTAGAGCAGAAAAATCCTTTTTTGCTGCATGCAAAACTTGGAAGTTTTCTAGCCATGAAAAAATATAAGGTTACAGACAAGGACATTATAAATGCAATACTGAATCATACCACCGGCCGTCCGGAAATGTCACTATTAGAAAAAATAGTATTTGTTGCAGACTATATTGAACCAAACAGAATACAGGCGCCAAATCTGGTGCTGATAAGAAAAACGGCATTTATTGATCTAGATAAGTCTGTCCTTATGATTTTAGGTGATACTTTAAATTATTTAGATTCCATAACCGAAGCAATCGATCCAATAACACGGAAAACCTATGAATATTATAAAAAATTATTTGACTCAAATAAAACGATATAATGGGTTGAATAGAAATATTCACTCAAATCTTTCAACCTTTTTGATTTGTAAGCGACCAAAGGTCGCAGATGGGAGTAAAAAATGAATCATGCAAAAGAAATGGCAAAATTAGCAATTCAGGCATTAGAAGATAAAAAAGCAGAGGATATTCATGTAATAGATATTAGTGAAATATCTGTCCTTGCAGATTATTTTATAATCGCAAATGGAACCAATCGAAATCAGGTACAGGCTCTTATTGATAACGTAGATGATACACTTGGCCGTGCGGGTTACCCCGACCGTAAAATCGAAGGTTATGATAGTGCAAATTGGGCATTGATGGATTATAAAGATATTATCGTTCATGTATTCGATAAAGAAAATCGTTTATTCTATGATTTAGAACGAATCTGGAGAGATGGAAAGAAGATTGCACTCGAAGATTTACAATAAGATTTATAATAAGATTAAAAAAAATTTATACTGATTTTTCTATTTTTTATTTCAATTATTTAAAATAAGATGTCCGCAAAAATAGATAATTTTGCGGACATCTTATTTATAAGTAAATTATATTTTAAGAATCTGTATCAGGAACCATTAACGACATAAACGAAATACTCCAAAAACCTTACCCAGAATCTCAAC
>JAQUYA010000114.1 GCA_028692055.1 Lachnospiraceae bacterium
CTATACAGTGGATTTCCTTTCCAAGAAACGAGTCAAGAACAACGGCATCGTTCCGCAATATTATGTAGAAAACAGCCATGAGGAGATTATCCCCCGTGACCTTTATATGCGGGTGCAGGAGGAAATGATGCGCAGAGCCAATCTCCACAGCGGAGAGAAACGAAAGAAGCGTGTTTACAGCAGCAAGTACGCCTTATCCGGCATTGTCTACTGTCCGAAGTGTGGGGATATTTACCGCAGAATTGCCTGGAACAACCGGGGCAAACACTCCATCGTATGGAGGTGCTGCACCCGTGTGGAGCATGGTCCGAAAGCGTGTGATGCACCGACCATTCAGGAAACGAAATTACAGGATGCAGTTATGCAGGCAATCAATACGGCATATCACAGAAGGGATGCGGTCCTAGAACAGTTACAGCAGAACATCGATGCAGTTCTTTCCGAAGCGGAACAGCCTGCCGATGATGTGGATGGCAGACTGGAAGAACTGCAAAAGGAACTCCTAAAACTTGCAAACAGCAAGGCGGATTACACTGAGGTTGCAGATGAAATAGACAAACTCCGGGAAATAAAACAGAATGCACTGGTGGAGAATGCCGAGCGAGATGGACTCAAGCAGCGAATTGCAGAAATGGCTAATTTTTTAAAAGCCCAGGACGCTGACATTGAAGATTACGATGAAGCCTTGGTCAGAAAAATGCTTGAAAAGGTCACAGTGTATGAAAATAAGTTTGTGGTGGAGTTTAAATCGGGCGTGGAGATTGAGATTGCTGGATAATAAGAAAATACAGAATGAAAAGGCGCACTGAATTGATATTATTTAGTGCGTCGAATCGTTAGGCAGGAGTTGCTCATATTGCAACGATAGACTCGGTCTACTTTCATCCTTTTTTATAGGTAGTTGCGAAGCAGATAAAAGTGGATACAATTTATTACAAGAAACATGTAAACAGCCATTTTAGAGATATAAAAGCAATATTTTTTGGTAATACCAATAAATAAAGAACGCTAAAATGAAAAATTACAAGAAAATGCGAAAATGCAATATAACTACTTGACAAAAATATTACAAGGGAATATAATTCGAAATGTAGAAAGGTATGGTGCTATTATGTTTGTTTCATTTTCAGTTGGTAATACTGGGCCGTTTAAGGAGATAACTGGAGTCACAACTGTGGCTGAGAGTCTAAAGAAAGAATTCTTAGAAGAAAATACTGTGGAGGTTTCCAGACAGAATTACAATAAGATTTCGTATATTTATGGAGCCAACGGCTCAGGAAAGACAAATTATCTGGCGGCATTAACGAAAATGCAAAAGATGATCATAATGTCCACTGTTTTGGGGGCAAATAATAACAAATTGTTGGAGGTGCCTGCTATAAAAAAAGAATTGGCGGCTCCGATAGAAACTTTCAAGTTTGACGTTGATTGTAAATACAAAGAAACGTATTTTGAGATACAAGTCCTTTTGGATGAACTACTATATTCCTATTCTTTTGCGGTGCAGGATGGAAAGATACAGAAAGAAATTTTGACCAAAAAGAATAAGAGGACAGAAGTGCTTATTAAACGAACGTCTCCTAAATATGAAGATATAGTACTAAGATCAGGCATGAGCACCTTTAAAAATATGGTGTCTGTTGTTCGAGAGGATGCATTATGTTTAGCAATGGCAGCTATGTTAAATAATCCACTGGCAAATATGATTCTCAACGAAATAATGAATTATCGTATAATAAACATGGCTTCTGTGGAAAATGCACCAGATTTTGATGAAGATAACACAAATGAAGATGCAATTAAAAGATATCTTAAATATTTGAAAATTGCTGACCCAACTTTAACTGACCTAAAAGTTGACTTGGAATCGAAAATGGATAAACACGTATTGGGTGAAGATGATTTGGAGAATAAAGAGCTGGTTATAAAAAACATCCATGTAAGCGTTCAGTCTTTGCATGCAACATATAAAGAGCATAAGCGTGTGGGAGAGGTAGAATTACCTTTTTTAAAATATGAATCAAATGGAACGATTCGGATGCTTAGGGTTTTACCAGCCATATTTGAGGCGCTGGATGCTGGAAATGCACTGTTTATTGATGAGATTGAAAATGGCTTGCATCCCAATTTGGTAAAAATATTAGTGGGATTGTTTAACTCAAATGAAACAAATCCTCGCCATGCGCAGCTGATATGCACCACACATGACACATTGTTGCTTAGCAATGTAAGAAGAGACCAAGTTTGGTTTACTGATAAGAATGAGTTTGGTGAAACCCAGATAAACAGACTTAGTAATTTCCAAAATGTACGAAGTAATGACAATATCGGAGCAAAATATCTCCAAGGAATATTTGGTGCGGTTCCAAATATTGTTGAGTTTGAATAAAAAAGAACCAAAGTTCCAGCTTTGGTTCCATGGTGGAAAACCACCAAAATGTAGTAACCACGGATGAAATGACCATGGCGCAAAATAAAATAATCCACTAAAAATAATACCATGGTTACTGCATATTTTCAACCGAAAATTGATATAGGAGGCAGAAAAATATGATTTTGTAGAAGCTTAATATTAGTTGCGTCATTTAACAAAACAAGTACTTTGGTCATTTCTCCTTTTCATACATAAATAATATTTGTAGAAAAATAGGAGGATATATCTATTGTTTTTGAAGAAAAAAAGAATCAATAAACTGTCTTGTTTAAGCTGGATTGAACAAGGACAAAAGGTAATTATTGCCTTGGGTGATGCAATCAGATTCAAGGATAAACTAGTAAACTTGGGGTTTTCGGGTGAGTTGAAGGATGGTGAGAAAATTCTTCCAGCCATAATAAATCCTACAACAGCAAGAAATGCTGAAAAATTCTATGTGGTGGATAAAACTAAGCCGAAAGAACTCTATTCGCAAACTCTTTGGTGGACACGTCAAGAATGGGCTGGAAGAGGAGAAACAAGAGAGGTAACAGACTTTGTGAGTATTCCACGGGAGAGATATCCGAGAACTGAGTATGCGCCATATAGTATAGAATTGATTTTGAAATATGATGAAGAAAACAGACTTCTTGTGATAACTGAATCTATAGAATTTTGTTTGCAGAATGAGAAAATGTTGATAAATACAATAAATATTTTCTTGACTGTATTTGGAGAATGCGATGTTTTAGCAGAGGATTTTACAAACATCCGTCCTACTCAAGTTATTAGATTGAATTGGGAGGTTCTTCCGCTTGGCGAGTATCCATGGGAAAAAGTTCAGAAGGATTTGGAAAAAATATCTGAACATAAAGGAAAAACAGCAAAAAGGATGTTGCTTGACAAATGTGAATACATTAATGCCTATCATCCAGATTTTAGAGCTTATGGAAAATCAGGATTTAATGGATATGTAATATTTGGGTTTAAGAGGCGAAAGATGTATGTACTTGAAAGCGTTTATACTAATAATGCAACATATATTTTTGGCGATGATTGGGAGCATCTCTCACAATTATCCAAGGCAGAGATTTTAAGAGATGGACTACAAGATGTTCGTTTGATTCATAATGACAACTGGAAACATGATATTGATGAGATGTTGGAGGTATAGAGCGTGGGAAAGAATCAACATGTTACACCACACAAAGATGGTGGGTGGCAAGTAAAGGGTGAGAATAATTTACGTGCCACAGTTAGAACTGAAACACAGGCAGAGGCCGTTGAACGAGCTAAAGAAATTGCACGTAGGCAGGAGTCAGAGCTTTTTATTCATGGTAAAAATGGTAGGATTAGAGAGCGAGATTCTTATGGAAATGATCCATATCCGCCGCAAGGATAATTTGTAATAGTGATATTAGACGGTGGGGGGAAGGAGCCATTCAAATATGATGGTTGTTTTCCCCATCATTTATTTGGAGGATATTTTAATATTGAACTTGGTATATTGTGGAAGTTCGAATGAAGCTGATGTAGCATCAAATGTAAACATTTTATTCTTGGCAGTCAGATTTACCAGGAAGTAAGACGAGAAATTTTATACGAGAATATATTGAAGAAGTAATAGAGTTTGTCAGATAATATAGAAGATTTGTTGCCTGATCCAGAATAAATCATTAAGAGACTAAAGATTTTGAAGAACAATAGAAAATGATATGTTCCCGCAAACGGACAAAGTTCGAAAAAGGGCAGAAAATGGAGTAGATATATTCCCGCAAACAGACGAGGGCATAAGACGTACTTCCTGTCGTATCGAGCCATACAGAGGTTTGTGTGAAGTTGTGTCGTATTAGGTGATTTCATGTTTAGAAAAAATGTGCATGGAGGCAATATACTATATGATATTAGTAAAATTAATTGATAATATGGATGGAGTTTCAGAATTAATTAGAGATCAGGTATTTGATAAAAGAGTACAAAGATATAGATCCTCATTTTTATATAGAGGACTACCAAATGAGGCGTATCATTTAGAGACAAGCTTACAGAGAAATTGTAAAAATAAGAGTAGTGAAACAGAAAATTGTATACTTAGAAATTTCACTAAATATGCAGCAACCGAAGATTCACAACTTAAAGATTCCATATGGCGTCAAATGATTGTAGGCCAACATCATGGATTACCTACTAGGTTATTAGATTGGACATATTCACCACTAACAGGATTACATTTTTCGACGAGTGGGGAAGATTTGGTTAATATGGATCAACATAAAAGCGTTTTATGGAAAATTGATATTGAAGAACTAAATGGTTTGCTGCCTTTGAAATTTCAAGATATGTTAAGCAGTGAAAATGCTTTTCTTTTCACTACGGATATGTTAGAAAAATTGGTAAGTGATTTAGACGAATATGACCATGAGTGTATAAAAAATTCAATGATACTGATAGAACCCCCATCAATAGATCAAAGGATTATTAATTAGTATTCTTATTTTTCAATTATACCAAAGCAAATGACTGATATAGAAAAATTTCTGGAGGATAAAACTAAAAACACTGTGAAATATGTAATAGATAAAAAATTGCGTTGGAGAGTACGTGATATGTTAGATCATATGAATATCAATGAGCGTATTATGTATCCGGGATTGGATGGATTATCGGCTTGGTTGAAACGACATTATTTTGTGAAACAGTAAATATTTTAGAATAGGTTATACACTAAGGTTCAACCACGCTTATCAGTAATTCCAATTACACACTTAACACATACAGAATGATGGGTTTTGTTGCAACATGTGGAGCCAGTTAAAGGAAACAACGCATGAATATCGTTTTTATTAATATGAAATATGGGGGAGGGAAGGAGAAACTTGGAAAAATCAAATATTTTAATGTATACGACGGAAGATGGTATTACCAAGGTTGAAGTTACCTTCGATCATGATACCGTTTGGTTATCATTGGATCAAATAGCTGAACTATTTCAAAGAAACAAGTCTACGATATCTCGGCATATCAAAAATATTTTTTTGGAAGGCGAACTAAGCCGGGAGTCAGTTGTTGCAAATTTTGCAACAACTGGAGCCGATGGAAAAAGATATCATGTGGATTTTTATAATCTTGATGTTATCATTTCCATTGGTTATCGAGTTAAATCTTTACGGGGAACTCAATTCAGAATTTGGGCTACAAATGTTCTAAAAGAATATATGAAAAAGGGTTTTGCTCTGGATGATGACCGTTTGAAGAACCTTGGCGGTGGAAATTATTTTGATGAATTGCTGGCACGCATCCGTGATATCCGTTCTTCAGAAAAAGTCTTTTGGAGAAAGGTTTTGGAAATCTATGCGACCAGTATTGACTATGATCCCAAGGCGGACAGTTCTGTTCTGTTTTTTAAACAAGTTCAGAATAAGATGCATTGGGCCGCGCATAAACATACTGCGGCTGAAGTGATTTATCAGAGAGCAGATGCGGACAAGGATCATATGGGATTGACTTCATGGAGCGGAAATGGTATAAAACGCTCTGATGTAGAGGTGGCGAAAAATTATCTGAATGAAAAAGAACTGGATGCGCTCAATAAAATCATTACAGCCTATTTAGATATTGCCGAGGTACATGCCTTGAATCAGGAACCAATGTATATGGAAGATTGGCTGGAGACTATAGATGATTATCTAAAGATGACTAGACGGGATATCTTAACTGCAAAAGGAAAAGTAACACATCAGCAGGCATTGGAAAAGGCGCATTCAGAGTATGAGCGGTATAAGAAAAATCAGGAATATGTATTGTCACCTGTTGAATGTCATTTCTTAGACAGTATAGAGGAATTAAATAAAATTGACGGAACAAGCAAGTAATGGAATGGTGAAGCGTGTTTTCCACCAAGGGGGGAGTTATGCGCTTTTGATATTATAATCACACACTCTACACATTACGAAGTCTGCGTGCTGTTAAATAAAAAGTAAAGATTAGAAAATGTAAGTAGGCACTGATATAGTTGTCTACTTATTTTTTTAAGTATTGTCATAATAGAGTTATTATGATAAAATAGCATCAAACTACTAACTTTATTGAAAAAAAGGAGAGCGATGTGATTACAAATTTGAATGAAACAGTTGAAGTTTTTTCGAGTCAAATAAAGGATAAATTTGCGGACTATTCTTCTTTGTATAATTATTTTTGTATGTTTATCAATGAAAATTATACAGATAAAGATGGGGATCTCCAAGAGTTTTTCACACGTAATTTATGTAGAAGGGACATTATCAACTCATGTGTTTATTACATGGAAGAAAGCAATGCATCTAGTGTAAGTGCTATAGAAAAATATTTGAATTCAATTACAAAACTTTATAATGAGTATATAAAACCACTGGGATGGAGCAGTGCGGGATTGGATCCGATTTTACCCTTTTCTACCTGCAAGGGTGAAGTTCGGGAAAAAATAAATAAGAGTTTAAGGGAAAAAAGAAAGTTTCTTGCCTTAAAAGAGGAAGAGTATATAAACCTGATAGAATATTTAGGAAAATTTCAGAAAAAAACATATGTGGGAAAACAGATAAGTAT
>JAQUYA010000115.1 GCA_028692055.1 Lachnospiraceae bacterium
GTTCTTGAGTTCTTCGCCGTCGGTAATAAACGAACAGCATTGCTTTTCCATCCTGTCAAGGGTGGCGTAACTAACCAATACACTATGTGGTGGCAATCCCACGAGAAAAATGATTGACCCAAAATTATTGTAAAATATGAGCTATAATATACAGACTATAGAAGAAAATTAGAAGGTAAGAACGCATAAAAGGAAAGCGCTCAGAGTATGACGGTGGGAGTTAGAAACAATAGGTGGAAATAATTATAATGGAGGTGTAGCTGCAATTATTGGTTAAGGTATCAAAAGAAAACAGGCATAAAGAAAAACAATCATAAGGGAAACCAAAAGGAGAAGAGATGGAACAGAAGTTAAAAAATAAAAAAATTGATAAAAAATTATCATGGGCTTTTACATTAATTGTTCTTTTTTAGTAATTTGTATTATTGCATCATTTATTTCGTTATTTTTAATAAATAATAGTTTAAAGAAGTTTTATAACGAACCATATAAGAATTCCACTATGCAGATGGAAATTAGGAAAGATGTACAGGCTATGGCAAAATCAGTGCTATGGGCGACCTCTACAGATGATGCAGACGAAACAGCAGAGCAGGTCGCAAATGCAAATTACTTTGCAGGTAAAGTAGAGAATAATATCAATGCTCTGAAGCAAAATTTTAAGAATGAGGAACTGAATGCCAGATTGGCAGATGCTTTTACAAAGCTGACTCCTGTAAAAGATGATTTGATTTCACATGCGGCAGAAAATGAGAATGAGGAAGCATTAAGAGTTTTCTATGATGAATACGCACCACTTCAGCAGGAGCTGGAAACGGTACTTACAGAGATTGGACAGACGGCAGATAATAATGCAACGAATGCATATCAGCAAGCAACCATTACAGGTTATGCAGCTATGGTGATATTGGCAGTGATAGCAGTTATAAGTATTTTATCCTCTATTTATCTCGCTAAACTGTTAACAGGATTATTGACAAAACCAATTGCCGAATTGGAGTCAGCGGCCGATAAGCTTAAGAATGGTGAATTGGATATTGAAATAGAGTATCTGTCAGAAGATGAACTGGGAACTTTAGCAGAAAGCTTCCGGGATACCTGTACTTTCCTAAATCGTATTATTGAAGATATTAATTATGTAATGGGAGAATTTGCAACAGGTAATTTTACGGTAACGTCAAAATGTGGAGAAGCATACATAGGCGCTTTTGGACCTTTACTGGAGAGCATGCGTGATATGAACCACAAAGTATCTGGAGCTTTATCCCAGATTAACAATTCGGCAGATGAAGTATCTCAAAGTGCAGACCAGATATCACAGGCGGCACAGGCGCTTACAGAGGGTGCTACCGACCAGGCAAGCTCGATTGAGGAGCTACAGGCTACGGTTACAAATGTTTCCAGCGAAGTAGATGGAAATGCAAAGGATGCAAAAGAAGCAAATATTATGGGACAGAATGTTGGCGAAGGAATCATGGAAGGAAACAGACAGATGCAGGAGATGGTAACTGCAATGAATCTAATTGATGAAACTTCCCATGAAATTAGCAACATTATTAATACCATTAATGATATCGCATCGCAGACCAACCTATTGGCATTAAATGCATCTATTGAGGCAGCGAGAGCTGGTGAAATGGGAAAAGGATTTGCTGTTGTAGCAACAGAAGTAGGTAATCTGGCAGCACAGAGTGCTGAGGCAGCAAAAAATTCTACTGAATTAATTGCGAATTCTTTGAAGGCAGTAGAAAATGGAAAAGAACTCGCGAATACTACGGCATTAAAGCTAGAAGAATCCTCGGAGAAAACCAAAAAACTGGTATCTACGATTTCCGATATTTCAGAAGCTTCTTTAAGACAGGCTACAGAACTTGATCAAATTTCACAGGCAGTAGAGCAAATTGCCAGCGTTGTAGAAGAAAATACGGCAATGTCAGAGGAAAATTCTGCAAGTAGCGAGGAACTGGCAAGTCAGGCACAGGTATTAAAGAATTTAGTTGATACATTTAAATTAGATAAATAGAAAATGTGTGTATAGTAGGAGCCGTCATTACTCAGGTAGTGGCGGTTTTTATTTTATGTATAGGTATGTAAGGAAAAATTATCCATCTGATTTAGAAAAAGGATAGCGCAGATAGACAGAATAATGGTGTAAATGATAAAAATATCCATAATAATCTAATTTGGAAAACCAGAATGCTATGGAACTTCTAGATAAAAAATGCTATAATTGAAAGATATATGATATCTGATATACGAGTGTGAGGAATGAGGTAATATCATGAAGAGTAGAGTCAAGTTAAAAGGAAGAATGAAGATATTTTTGCAAGTGGGTTTGGTTTTAGGAATTGTACTTGCAATTGTCGATGGCTGCATTTTTCTGATAGATATAAGAGCGGGATTATTGCTTTCTGCTTTTGTGGTTTTTTACTTTGCGATTATTTGTGCATTACTCTTTTATAATAAGCCAATTATTATGAATGAGCTAATCAGCTTCGCGACGCAGTATGGGCAGATACAGAGGCGTTTGCTCCGGGACCTGGAATTGCCTCATGCACTTTTAGATGATACTGGAAAAGTGATTTGGACAAATAAAGCATTTGAAGAAGTGATACATAGAGAAAAAGGATATAAGAAGTCTATCACTTCCCTTTTTCCTGAGATAGCAAAGGATAGGCTGCCGGGAGAATTAGAAGATACAGAGGTTCAATTTGATTACGAAACACGTAATTATCATGCAAAAATGAAGAAAATTTCCTTGCGTGAAATGGTTCAAAATAGTGACATAATAGAGGCAACAGATTATGAGGGGTATCTGGTTGCACTTTATCTATTTGATGAAACAGCGCTCCGGTTTGCCCTGCAGGAAAATGATGACCAGAGCCTGGCGGTTGGGTTGATTTATCTGGATAATTATGAGGAAGCCCTGGATAGTGTAGAGGAAGTTAGGCGTTCTCTATTGATTGCTTTAATAGACCGTAAGGTAAATAAATACATTGCTTCCATTGACGGAATTATTAAAAAGATTGAAAAAGATAAATATTTAGTAGTTTTACGTAAAAAATCCTTAAAACAATTGCAGGAAGTAAGGTTTGATTTACTGGAAGATGTTAAGACCGTAAATATAGGAAATGAAATGTCGGTGACATTAAGTATTGGTATTGGTTTAGATGGATTGACATATTCGCAAAATTACGAGTTTGCAAGGACCTCAATTGATTTGGCACTTGGCCGGGGTGGGGACCAGGCGGTAGTGAAAACACCGGATTCCCTGACTTATTATGGCGGAAAGAGCCAGCAGGTAGAGAAGAATACCCGCGTCAAAGCCCGTGTCAAAGCACATGCACTTCGAGAGATTATATCCAGTAAGGATAAAGTTATCGTTATGGGACACCGTCTGACGGATGTGGACAGCTTTGGTGCAGCGGTAGGTGTGTATTGCATTGCACGTGCGTTAGAGCGAAAAGCGCATATTGTAATTAATGAAGCATCAACTTCAGTAAAGCCTTTGCAGGAGTTGTTTTTGAATCATCCGGATTACGATGACGATATGTTTTTGAATAGTCAGCAGGCAGTGGAAATGGCAGGAAATAACACTGTTTTGGTAGTGGTCGATGTAAATAGACCGATGATTACAGAATGCCCGGATTTGCTCCGTATATGCAAATCTATCGTGGTATTGGATCATCATAGACAAGGCTCGGAAACAATTGAAAATGCCACTTTATCCTATGTCGAGCCTTATGCATCATCGGCATGTGAAATGGTAGCTGAAATATTACAATACATTGGTGATGGAATTAAAATTAAGAGTAACGAGGCTGACAGCCTTTATTCGGGAATTATTATTGATACGAATAACTTTGTAGCTAAGACAGGTGTACGTACCTTTGAAGCGGCAGCTTTTTTGCGTAGAAGCGGTGCGGATGTGACACGTGTGCGCAAGCTGTTCCGTGAGGATGCGGGTGAATATAAGGCGAAAGCGGAGGCGGTTCGGCACGCAGAGATTTATCGCGGCGATTATGCAATTTCTGTGTGTCCGAGTGAGGATATAGAGAGTCCTACCATAATAGGAGCACAGGCAGCAAATGAACTTTTAGATATCAAGGGAATCAAGGCAAGCTTTGTTCTTACAGAATATCAGAACACCATCTACGTAAGTGCGCGTTCTATTGATGAAGTGAATGTGCAGATTATTATGGAACGTATTGGTGGTGGTGGCCATATGAATATCGCAGGTGCACAGATGCAGGATATTACAGTTGGACAGGGAATCGATATGGTAAAATCCACTTTGGATACGATGATAGAAGAAGGAGAAATATAAATGAAAGTAATCTTATTAGAAGATGTTAAGACATTAGGAAAAAAGGGACAAACAGTAGAAATTAACGATGGATACGCCAGAAACTACGTGATTCCAAAGAAACTAGGGTTGGAGGCAAGTGCAAAAAATTTAAATGATTTAAAATTACAAAAGGCAAATGATGAAAGAATTGCACAGGAGATATTGGAACAGGCACAGGCTTTTGCAGAAAAAATAAAAGAAACCAGCGTAGTAGTAAAGATGAAAGTTGGTGAAGGCGGAAAAACATTTGGAACAATTTCCTCGAAAGAAATTGCAAAAGCTGCAATGGATCAGCATCAGATGGAAATTGATAAAAAGAAAATACAAGTTGCAGTACCGATTAAGAGTCTTGGTGTATATGAGACTACTGTAAAGTTGCATCCAAAGGTAAATGCAGTATTACGTGTAAAAGTAGAAGAAGAGAAATAACGCGGAGGTCGCCATGGCTGGAGTTGAAGAGGCTATATTAAAAAGAGTATTACCCCATAGCATTGAAGCAGAACAATCGGTTATTGGTTCGATGCTAATAGACAGGGAGGCGATTACAGCAGCAACAGAGATTGTAAGCGAGGAAGATTTTTACAGTAAACAGTATGGTATCTTATTTGAGGCAATGGTAGAACTGAACGATGAAGGAAAACCGGTTGATTTGGTTACTCTTCAGGATAGGTTGCGTGAAAAAGACGTTCCTCCAGAGGTAAGCAGTCTGGAATTTGTAAGAGATTTAATTACGGCAGTTCCAACATCTGCAAATATAAAATATTATGCCAATATTGTTGCGGAGAAATCCACCCTGCGAAAATTGATTCGATTAAATGAAGAGATAGCGAATACCTGCTATGCAGGGAAAGAAAATCTGGAAGTAATTCTGGAGGAGACAGAAAAGAAAACATTTCAATTGGTACAGAAGCGTAACAGTGGAGACTTTGTACCAATCCGACAAGTAGTTATAAATGCAATGGATAAAATTGAGGAAGCAGCTAAGAATAAAGGAGCAGTAACCGGTATTCCGACGGGATTCATTGATTTGGACTTTAAAACGGCTGGTATGCAGCCCTCAGACCTTGTTTTGGTCGCTGCCCGTCCTTCTATGGGTAAGACGGCATTTGTATTAAATGTAGCTCAATATATGGCATTTCACGAGAATAAGACCGTCGCTATTTTTAGTCTGGAAATGTCAAAAGAGCAGTTGGTGAATCGTTTGTTTTCTCTGGAGTCTCGTGTGGATTCACAGAAGATTCGTACTGGTAATCTATCGGATCAGGATTGGGAAAAGCTGATTGAGAGTGCTGGTGTAATTGGAAAATCAAATTTAATTATTGATGATATGCCGGGTATCAGTATTGCAGAATTACGTTCTAAGTGCCGTAAATATAAACTGGAACACAATCTTGCAATTATTATCATTGATTATTTGCAGTTGATGTCAGGCAGTGGAAAGGGAGATTCCAGACAGCAGGAAATTTCGGATATATCTCGTTCATTAAAATCACTGGCTAGGGAGTTAAGCGTTCCTGTAATTGCATTGTCACAGCTAAGTCGTGCAGTAGAACAAAGACCCGACCATAGACCTATGTTGTCGGATTTGCGTGAATCTGGAGCCATAGAGCAGGATGCCGACGTGGTTATGTTTATTTATCGTGATGATTATTATAACCATGATACAGAGAAAAAGAACATCGCAGAAATTATTATTGCAAAACAAAGAAATGGTGCAATCGGAACAATTGAATTGGCGTGGTTGCCGGATTATACAAAATTTGCAAATCTACAAAAATAAGATTGATATAAAATAGAATTAAAAGAAGTAAGAACAATAATACAAAAGAGAACAAGGCTTCTGCCTGTTCTCTTTTGTTGTTTTAAAAAGAAAGGGAGATAAAGGTTGAAAGAAATCTTTCAACCCCCTTGATTTGTACGCGACCAAAGGTCGCAGATGGGAGAAAAAATGGAAAAAATAAGTTATTTGATTACGGATGCAGCAAAACAAATTAAGGTAGAGAATCATGTGCTTCGATATTGGGAAGAAGAATTGGATATTAAAATTAAACGTAATGAGTTAGGACACCGCTATTATACAGAAGAAGATATCGAGAAATTCAGAAAAATAAAAAAACTAAAAGAAGAAGGAATTCAACTAAAGGCGATTCGAAGAATCCTGCATACCAGTAAACTTGAGATGATAGAGCCATATGAAATCTATCTGGAGGGGAGCCAAAGTGAAAAAAGGCAACACATAGAAGAAGTAAATAAGGGCAGGCAAGTAGAAGAAAGCAAGCATGTAGAAGATAAGTATGCAGAAGATAAGTATGCAGAGGAAGATGAGTTTATAGAACAAGGTAAGCAGGTAACAGATGAAAAACATATAGAGAGACTTGAAGAAATACAGACAAGTGCAAATGCACTCAGAACAGTGTAAACGGCAAGTACTTTCCGGCAAAAAATGGAATTTATTTTCCAGCAGTTTCTGGCAAATAAAATCCAGCACCTTTTGGTATAGCACCCGCGGAGCATTCCGCGGGATTTTTTTATTGAAATGG
>JAQUYA010000025.1 GCA_028692055.1 Lachnospiraceae bacterium
CAAAATTAAAGTTTAATCTGTCAATTTCCAGATGTCGCGGTTGTATTCAGCGATGGTTCTATCGGATGAGAAGAAACCTGCTTTTGCAATATTTACCAGCATCATTTTTTTCCATTTTGTCTGGTCTTCATAGTCTTTAAACATTCTGTCTTTCGTGGCAATGTAGTCTTCCAAATCAAGTAATGTCATAAACCAGTCTTTATTCAGTAATTCATTGTATAATCTTTCCAGATTTTCTTTATGTCCTGCCTTGAGTGCTTCCTTACCTACAATAAAATCAACTGCTTCCTTGATTACTGGTGATTTCTTATAATAATCCTTGGATACATAGTCCGCTTTTTCATAATGTGCAATTACCTGTTCGCTCTTTTCGCCAAACACATAGATGTTATCGCTACCTACCAGTTCATCTATCTCTACGTTTGCACCATCGGAAGTTCCGAGTGTTACAGCACCATTTAACATAAATTTCATGTTACCTGTACCAGATGCTTCTTTTGAAGCTAATGAAATCTGTTCAGAAATATCACATGCAGGAATCAATTTTTCTGCCTTACTTACATTGTAATTTTCCACCATCAGCACTTTCATGTATGGGCTGACGTCAGCATCATTATTTACGATTTCCTGTAATACTAATAGTAAGTGAATGATATCCTGTGCAATGACATACGCCGGAGCTGCTTTTGCGCCAAAGATAAAGGTCAATGGTGTACTCGGCTTCTTTCCTGCCTTAATTTCCAGATATTTATGAATGATATACAGTGCATTCATTTGCTGACGTTTGTATTCATGCAATCTCTTTATCTGAATATCAAAGATAGAATTTGGATTAAGTTCCACACCCTGCGTTTCCTTAATAAAATCAACCAGCTGCTCTTTTTTCAGCTTCTTAATATCAGCAAGCTTATCTAATACTTCTGTATCCTCCTGGAATTCCAGCAATTTTTCAAGCCGCATAGCATCCTTCTTATAACTCTCCCCAATGGTTTCTGAAAGGAAGGAAGCCAGCTCCCTATTACAGGATAATAACCATCTGCGGAAAGTAATACCATTGGTTTTGTTATTGAATTTATCCGGATAAATATCATAAAAATGCTTTAATTCTGTTTCCTTCAAAATTTCGGTATGAATTGCTGCAACACCATTTACACTAAATCCGTAGTGAATATCAATATGCGCCATATGAACACGATTATCCTTATCAATAATCTGAACCTTCGGGTCTTTATATTTTGCTGCAACTCTCTTATCTAATTCCTTGATAATCGGAACCAGTTGTGGTACTACCTTTTCCAGATATGCAAGTGGCCATTTCTCTAATGCTTCTGCCAGAATCGTATGGTTTGTATATGCACAGGTTCTACTTACCACCTCAATGGCTTCATCCATTGTAAATGCTTTTTCTTCCATAAGAATACGAATTAATTCTGGGATAACCATCGTTGGATGCGTATCATTAATCTGGATAACTGCATGCTCATACATCTTACGGAGATCGTATTGCTTTTCTCTCATTTCTTTTAAAATCAGCTGTGCTGCATTGCTTACCATGAAATATTGCTGATAAATACGGAGTAATTGTCCTGCTTCATCCGAATCATCCGGATACAGAAATAACGTCAGATTCTTTTCGATATCTTCCTTATCAAAGTCAATTCCTTTTTTTACAATGCTCTCATCTACCGTTTCAATATCGAATAAGCGTAATTTATTCATGCCATTGTCATAACCCACAACATCAATATCATATAATCTGGAGGTTACTTTTTTGTCCCCAAAGGAAACATCAAAGGTAACATCTGTCTTATTCAGCCATGATTGAGTCTGAATCCAGTCATTCTTTTCTGCACTCTGAAGTCTGTCCTTAAATACCTGTTTGAAAAGTCCAAAATGATAATTCAGACCAATTCCTTCTCCCGGAAGTCCAAGTGTTGCAATAGAGTCCAGAAAACAAGCTGCTAATCTGCCAAGTCCACCATTGCCAAGTGACGGTTCCGATTCGATTTCTTCAATGGCACTCAGTGATTTTCCATTTTCTTTTAAAATATCGTCTAATTTGTCATATACACCCAAATTAATTAAATTATTGGAAAGTAATTTACCAATCAGAAATTCTGCGGAAATATAATAAATCTTCTTATCTCCAGAAATAGGTGTCGTAATATCTACTAATCCTTTTGCCAATTTGAGAATTGCAAAATATAATTCTTCATTGCTGCAATCTTTGATTGCTTTATGGTACATACTCTGTACAAGTTCTTCTAATGTCTTTTCTAAGTTCATCAACATGACCTCCCGCTGCATTTTTAATTGTAACGTCATAACTTTGTTCCTCCTTCTGCCAGTACCGACTCTGGCATGCAAATCGCTTCTGCGAATCTATCCTACTACTAATCTCCTCTTTTAAGATAGCACAGGAAAACGTTTTCCGCAAGTATGTTTTTCATTTTTTAACAAATAATATCCAGATACTGCATTCTTACCAGTTCGTATTGCACTATCACATTCCGTCCTGCTGCCCCTTCCATCAGTTGATGTAATTCCTTTACTGCTTCCTCTGATATATGTGCAAAGTTCTGTCTTACTGTATTCATCTGCTTACCCACGTATCCCATAAGCGTAATACCGTCAAACCCACATACCGGTCGAAAAATATCCATTTCTGTCAATGCTTTCATCGCTCCGATTGCCATTAGATCCGACGCACATACTACTATATCTTTATGCTGGCCATATTGAAAGGTTAATTTTCTGGCTTCCAATTCGCTGAAATTTCCATACCGTATCAGCATAGTTAGGTTCAATTCCCGCACCAGTTTCTCCATTCCCTTCAGTCTTTCGTCTGTCACATATCCATTTTTCTTTCCGGCTATATATAACACACGTTTTGCATTATTTTGGAGAATCGTCCTTTTTGCAATATCATATTGTGCCCTCTTATGGTCAATCCATACCGAAGATGTTGTTGCATTTACAATCGGTGCATCTACCAGCACTATTTTAAATTTTTCAGCTTCAATCAATTGCTGTAATATCACATCGTCCTTCGATATCCCGCAGATAATGATTCCTGCAATATTCTGTGATAAAAAATATCGGGTGATTTCCTCGTAGCTCATATCCTGTATCATGGAAAAAAACACTGTAACCAGGTCAAGATTATATTCCTTTGCCTGTCGAATTGCGCCTGCCATATATTGCATCCCAATCTCATCAATTGCCTGCGTTTGCGTATTCAGATTCATCAGCAATGCAATTCTTCCCGATTTCTTAGAAGAAAGAGCCGCCGCAATCGCATTTGGTACAAATCCTAATTCGGCAATTGCCTTATTTACTTTTTTCTTTGTTTCACTGCTGACATTCGGATAGTTGTTCAAGACTTTGGATACCGTGGATATTGCTACTCCCGCATGACTTGCCACATCTTTAATTGATACCATATTTATTTGCCCTTCGTTCTTATCATTTTTATTCCCATCTGCGTGCTTTAGCACGCGTACAATCAAAACCAATGTGAAATAATTGTCAAATCATTTCACTCTTATTCCCATCTGTGACCTTTGGTCGCAGAATTATATAGTCAATGCCGCTTCCTCGTCTGCCTGCAAATATTCCTGATTTAAATAACCCTGAGGTAACGGAGGCATTTTTTCAAAGGTCGATTGTAAAATAATCGTCCGCTCCGTCAAATTACTCTTCGCAATACCATGCAATAATTCCAAAGCATGATATGCCATTTCTTTGTTTGCACGTGGTCGTCTTTGATTTTGAATCGCCCATGCCATTTCTGCTGCCCCAAGTCCTCTGCTATTATCGGAATATCCAAAGTTTCCCGGAAATACGATTGCTTCTGTCTGTCCTTTTCGCAACAGCCTGACTTCCCCACCAAATTCATTTGGATCAGACATATATATAACACCTTGTGTCCCATATAATGTTACATATGGTTTTTCTGGAAATACACTTTCCGAATTAAATTGCAGGCTTCCAATCACTCCATTTTCAAACAATATTGTTCCTGCAAGAATTCCTTCATTTTCAATCTGATATCTTTCATTAAAATTATCTTCACGCGGAAAAGGATGGATTCTTTCCGTAATACTGTTTTTCATCATACCATTTACTTTTTTTACGGGCCCCAAGATGGATAATAATGCTGTCACATAGTAAATGCCAAGATCAAATCCAATCCCCGCTCCTTTTCCCTTTAAGAAGGAAAATAACTCCGTTAAGGTTGCATAATCTCTATTTACTATTGCTGTACAGGAGGTCACTTCTCCAATCAGTCCACTTTCTACCAGTTGTCTGGCTGTCTGAATAGAGGAACCCAAAAAGGTATCGGGTGCTACTCCCAAATAAACCCCCTTTTTGTCAGCCAGCTCGGATAGCTCCTTTGCTTCTGCTAATTCAACGGCAAATACTTTTTCTGTGTATACATGCTTTCCTGCTTCTATTAGTTGTTTGATTACTGCATAATGTGCTGATGGTGGTGTCAGATTAACCACTAGTTCTATTTCATCACTTTCACATATTTCCTCTATCGTCATTGCCTTTATTCCAAATTGCTCTGCCTTACGCTTTGCCGATTCCATATGACTGGCAGCGCAACCCACTACCTCTAAAATCTGAAACTTTTGCTGCATATTCTGAATATATATGTCACTAATATTTCCGCAACCTACAACTGCCGCCTTTATTGCTTTAACCTTCATTTGCAATAATCTCCCTTCTAATGTAGTGCCAATGATGTAAACCTGTTCACTTTTTTACATTCTAACAAATCGTATGCAAAAAAGGAACCATACATTGTTTAAAACAATGATATAATTCCTTTTCTTGATATGATATTCAAATTTTCTATCTATTTTCTATCTTTTTTTCATCAATCTACTTATTCCTGCTCAAGTGCAAGAGTTCTTGTTGTAATATCACATACTTCGGTTGGTCCGTAGTACTGAATAGCACCTGGATATACATAGCTTGTTTCAACAGACCATTCTTCTCTATGTGCTTCGAAGAATTTAAATGGCTTGCCATCAAGTTCAACGAGTGCTTTTCTAATAACTGGTTTGTCTTCTCCGTGTCTTCTTTCCACGTTCATCATCTTCGTGATTGGCATACCACCGGCAACCCATTCACTTGCTGGAGCAGAAAGGTTCGATACTTTTGATAAATATCCATTATAACCATACTGAATCAGCATAAATGCATTGTAGCCTAATGAGTAGCAGTAATCAGAATCAAAGTTAGATGGGAATGCACATCTTCCTTCATAACCGAAGAAGTGGTGAAGGGCACCAAATTTTCCTTTGTATGTGCCTTTTTTCTTACGTTCTGCTAATTTATCTGCAACAAGCGCTGAGAATAATTTTTCAGATTCAATAAGAGAAACCTGTACATTACCATGTGGATCTCTTTCCAGGAATAACTGTTGCTGGATTCCCTGTGGAAGAATTGCAAATACTGCCATGGATTCTTTGGAAAGACCCTGTTCAATAAATGTATATTTTTCTCCCCATGTGGAAAGTGCGTTAAAGGTTTCTGCTTTGCTTCCTGCAAGAAGTTCATTGATTTCTCCAATTAATGCAGAGAATTCAGGAACAAATTCAACAACGCCTTCTGGAATAACTGCAACACCAAAGTTCATACCTTTTGCTGCTCTTTTTTCTACAGAATCAGCGATATAGTCTGCGATTTGTGAGAGTGACATCTTTTTCGCTGCAACTTCTTCTGAAATTAAGCAGATGTTTGGCTGTGTTTCAAGAGCACATTCCAAAGCTACGTGAGAAGCAGAACGACCCATAACTTTGATAAAATGCCAGTATTTTTTAGCAGAGTTTGCATCTCTCTCGATGTTACCGATTAATTCACTATAGGTTTTTGTAGCCGTATCAAAACCAAAGGAACACTCGATATCTTCATTCTTAAGGTCACCATCAATTGTCTTAGGACAACCGATAACCTGAACACCTGTATCTTTTGCTGCGAAATATTCAGCCAGTACAGCTGCATTTGTGTTGGAATCATCGCCTCCGATGATAACAATAGCAGTAATGCCATGTTTCTTGCATACATCTGCTGCAATTGCAAACTGTTCATCTGTTTCCAGTTTTGTTCTGCCGGAACCAATGATATCAAATCCGCCTGTATTTCTGAACTCATTAATATAGCTATCATCAAAAATCAGATAATCGTCTTCTACAAGACCACTTGGACCATTTTTGAAGCCATAAAGAACATTTTCCTTATTCGTAGCTTTTAATGCATCGTATAATCCACAAACAACATTGTGTCCACCTGGCGCCTGTCCGCCTGAAAGAATAACACCTACTACCTGTTTCTTTGTAGCAGCTGTATTCTGTCCTTTTTCAAATGTAATTTCTTTCTTACCATATGTGTTAGGGAAAAGAGCTTTGATCTTATCCTGATCCGCTACGCTCTGTGTTTCTTCGCCTTCTTTAACACCGATTTCTGTAATACCATTTCTGAGCATTCCCGGAAGCTTTGGAGTATACTCATATCTAGCTTTTTGTAATGGTGAATAATTCATATTTTGTCTCCTTTGCATTATCTAAACTTAAACCTACATCTTAGATTCTAAGGCATTCTTTTGAAAATGTAAACTATAAAAAGCCATTTTTTCTTCCTTTTTTAAAAAAGTGTTAAATATACAAAATATACTGCATAGACCGCGAGCATAAATATTCCACCACTTCTTTTCAGCGTTCTGTCCTTTACAACACAGATAAATAGAATAACCGCCGCCACAATTGCCATAATGGTGTCATAGACAAAATTAGAGGCAAAGGAAATTGGTATAATCAGTGCTGCTGTTCCTACTACAAACAGAATATTAAAAATATTACTTCCTACAATATTTCCAATTGCAATATCTGTCTTTCCCTTAATGCCAGCAGTTACCGAAGTAATTAATTCTGGAAGTGAGGTACCAAATGCCACGATGGTCAGTCCTATTAGACGTTCGCTCATGCCAAAAGCCTTTGCAATGCTGCTTGCACTGTCTACTGTCACATCACTGCCCCATACGATGAGTCCCATACCAATTGCGGTTAAGAATAATAATTTACCGATACTGTCTTTTTTAGAGTCCTCAGGTAGGTCTTCCATTGGCATATCTCCTGATTTCGCCATGCGAAATAAATAAGCCAGAAATAGAATCATAAACACCCAGAAAATCGCACCATCGATTCTGCCAACGGAGTGTCCGGCGACTCCAAGTCCCAACAGAAGTACTGTAACGACAACAACAAATGGAATTTCATATTTTAAAGTATTCTTTTGAATGGATAACGGTTTGATTAATGCGGTAATCCCAAGAATCAATAAAATATTCATAATATTGCTGCCAACCACATTACCAATCGTCAATTCTGCACTGCCTTTTATGGCTGCACTAATACTAATCGCCGCTTCCGGTGCACTGGTTCCAAATGCTACAATGGTAAGCCCAATGATAATCTGTGGAATACCAAAGCAGTCTGCAATACCCGCTGCACCTTCGACAAACCAGTCTGCCCCCTTTACCAGCATTGCAAACCCTACTACTAATAAAAAAATCTGTACTATAATACTCATTTTATTTTCTCCTTTAAGTGTACACGCAAAAAAAGGAACGAGTCCTTTTGGTACACAAATATAGTGTGTACCAAAAGTCTCGTTCCCATTGTATCAAACAGGGATGTAACCACCGCTTACATGCGGGAGATTGTTGACTACATCAGCTAACTACTCCCTTTTGGATTAAACCGAATATAGCATACTTCCACTCTAAGAGTCAATTACTTTTTGATTTATCTTATCCTTATTTTCATTTATGGTTAGTAACTGTTTTGCCCCCATACGCATAAATTGTTTTAACATTTTCCATAATATTTTTCGCGTTTCTTCGTCCTGCTCCCTGGTCGCTGCCATAATCTGGCGAAAAACCTTCTTCCAATCCGCGATTACTTCTGTTGCGTCTGTCATCTGTGATGTGTGAATGATATCAAAAATTATATTTACCAGCTTCTCTCGTGCGGCATCATCCATATTTTGAATCCATTCATTCAATGTTTTATCCATGAGATAGGCTGCCCTGTCAACTTCCTTCAGATATTGGAAGTTTCCTCTTTTTACAATCCAGGAAAATGGGTCATGCTGTAGGATACCGTTTTGCGAACTGCGAATCACCTGATATTCTTCCTGATTTTCCAATAGCATTCCTATAATGGAGGATTGCGGAATGATTTTCTTTATTCTATGCGCAATTTTCAGATATCCCTCGTCTTCCAGAAAATCTTCCTTGAACCCTGGGCCATCCAGACTATAAATCCTGCGTATCCGCTTCTGCATATCTTCCTTCATATGCATCGCTGCATATACTGCCACATTTCCCCCTTTGGAATGACCACCCATATAGAATTTTCCCTTTTGAGGCAATGCCGGAGTTATTTTTGTCATGTATTCCACTGCCCGTTCCTGTGCAGGTACTGGGCTTAAAAATGCCATATTGAAATCTTCCTTCCACCCAATCAGCGTTTCATCCGTTCCACGAAATGCAATAAATGGACAGCATTCTTCCAATAGGAAAATCATCGCTGCAAACTGTGTTTCCTTCTCAGGCTCTACCAGATTTTCATAATAAACCATCTGCGTATTTCCAAAACGTTTGCTGCCTGCTGCCTCTTTCAATAGCTGCATATTGCTCTTCACGTCCAATAAGCCTTCAAATAAGGCATCGTACTGCGTATCACTCAGCTCATTGATTTGCCGTAATGTAATCTTTTTTTGTATCTCATCTACGCCGGAAACGCAATCATCAAATTTCAAATAGGACAGCTCGGATAATACCAGGCTGTCCACAGAATTAAATACCTTTTCCAGAAAGGTATTGTTCCCATATTCTTTTATATAATCAATGATATTCCCCATTTAACTTACTCCCATGATTCGTACCTCCAAAGGTGACATTCCTGAAGGTATTGAAAAAAAGCTGAAATAAATAACTGGAAACTATTGCAATTGCCACTCCGATAAGGTTCGATATCACACGTAGCACCATCGCATCCTTTGCCGAAAATAATAATACCGCCGCGATTAAGGCACTGAATGAATTATAGATTGTTTTAATAAAATAAGAGGTAATAAACATGGAACCGAATCCAGCAAGCAAAATTATTATCTGATGATACTCTGTCGGAATCCACCATTCAAAAACCATGAAGAAAAGTATTGCTCCCAGTATCGTCGCCGGTACTCTGCTCATTCTCCGTAGGCGATGTTCCTCCTCTAACGGTGTCACTAACGATAGGATAACCAGATTTATCCACATAATTCTAGGATAGTGCAATAAATTTCCCACAAAGGTAACCATACATATAGTAAGTGTCAATTTGATATACCATTGTGTTCTTGTCGAATGAATATCAATTTCCTGAAATACATCTTTTAACGTTCTTTTATATTCCTTCTTTCGGTTCATAACATAATACATGCCCATTACTATCATAGCACTTATCAATAAGCTTACAACACGTTTTCCATAAATAACACCACTTACATCATAGCCCTGACACATCAGATAACCCATCATAAAAGCTACATGGTTGCTCATCGTAATATTATGACTGGATAATACTAAAATGCTAAAAATGCAGATAACGTTTACCACCAATCCAATATAGGGATTCATCAGTGACAGCTTTGGTCCAATCGCTACAATTAAGAACAATACCAGTATCATCGGTGTCGCCTGTTTTGTCTGATATCCCATATTATTCTGCATAAACATTAAAAATGCAATTTAAAAAACCACACCTACCACACTGTTATCCGTTCCAAAGAAATGATTATGCAGGGACATATAACCCACACAAAATAGAAATACTGGTAATTTTATCAATATGGATTTCCCAATTACTTTTAACTGACTATTCATCGCTTGTTTTCTCCAATCTTTATATTATTTGGAAATAAATTCATTTATTTCCAAATTTAGACTTCTAATCGGCGATTATAGCATGGTTAAAAAATCTTGTCTATAACGTATATTTCTAAAATTTTCCTTAAATTTCTATATTCAAAATCAAATGATTATATTCAAAGCTCCAGTTTCTTCTGAAATTTTTTATATAGAACGGTTATCCATGCAAGTTCCATCACAATAGCCGGAACTATATATATGTTCTGATTACTCATTTGCATTTTCATAATCCAATACGTTGGCAGTATCCCTGCAACCACCCCAATTGGTTTTTGAATAAAGAAAGCTGCCAGTAATCCAAAGATTGAAAACCCGCTTAGCTTTGTTAATGCCATTCCTTCCACCTTGTTATGAGCAAATCCTACCACTAGCAAAGAAACAATAAGTCCCATAAAGCTACTTAAAATAGAGATACTTATTACAAGTATACTGCTTAATTTTGTCAATGAGCATACATATAGAAGTACCATATCATATATGGCCGATAGTATCATGGATAGTCCCAGCCGTGACATGAGATAGCCAGACTTACCGAGTGGAGTCACGATTAAAAACCGCGCAATTCCATTATCAAATTCCTCCAGCATAACCATGACCCCTGCAAAAGCAAACATCATAGGAGTCATGCTTGCTAATAACAGGTCGAAAATCGCATAATACGGTACCAGTAATGTTGTAAATCCCAACTTTGAACACAGTACCTTATCCAATACGGGTATTCCAAAACGGAATAATACGCCCATTAAAACAGGAACAAACAGGCAAACCGACATCATATAATCCCGCCAGATTTCTTTCATAAACTGATTATATGCAGATAGCACCTTTTTCATTTTAATAACCATGCCCTTCTCTAACACTCGGAAAATGCTTTTTTTGTTTTATATTTACATAATGTATAAAGAATAATAATCCATGCAAGGAGAATTCCCACACATAATATTCCGATATTTTCTTCCCCTTTGATTAATGCAATCGCTGCTATCCCCGGATGAAACAAAATTCCCCTCCCTCGGATTACGCCAAATAAATATAATAATGCAGGAGCAAAAATACCCAGTTCAAAGGGTACTGTAGCAAGTAAAAATTGGTTCAGACTTGTTATCCTTATTGCAACAAGCAGACCACATAAGGAAAAAATAATAGACGACAATCCAATTCCAAGTGTAGCAGAAAACAAATGCGGTATTTTCGCATATATGCCCAGCATCATTCCAATTAGTGTTCCTGTCACTACCATAGACAGTACTTTTGCTGTAATATACTCTGACACTTTCATGGGGGCTACTGCCAGAGAGCAGTTAATTCTTTGACTCTTTTCCAAAAGAATGACCGCTCCCATAAAAAATAATCCCATGGCTGCCGGGTCCGTGAATATTAAAATAATTGCAACTGTCTGTCGAACTGCCATTGGAATCGCCGCCAGCAGACCTATATATACCGCTATTAAAATCACATAAATTGCAAAAATGCCATATTTATACTGAAAACGGAAATCTCCTTTGATTAATTCTATCTGTCTCACGCTAATCTCCTTCCCGTAACTTCCATGAATATATCGCCCAGATTTGGTTCCTCTGAATGAATTGTCAAAATCTTTCCTTCCCGCATTAAATTTTGTAGTTGCACGTTTTGTCCCGTTTCTTTCAGCAGGCATTGGTCTGTGACTTCAGCTCCATTATTCAGATAGCTGTAATGAAGCTTATTGGTTCCTTTTTCCATAATTAGATGATGCGGGGAATCCAATGCTTTTATTTTTCCCTCTACAATAAATGCAACTCTGTCACACAGTTCTGCTGCATCCTCCATATTATGCGTGGTTATAATAATTGTCTTTCCTTTTTGTTTTTCTGTGATTATCATATCTTTCATCAGGCGGCTATTCGTTGGGTCCAATCCACTCGTTGGTTCATCCAGAAATAAAATATCTGGATTATGTAATAAGGCTTTTATAAAATTTAACCGGCTTTTCATTCCCTTTGAAAAATCTGACACCTTTTTGTCTGCATCACGCAGTAATCCTACTTGTTCCAATAATTCTTCCATTCTTTTTTCTCTTGCTTCTTTTCCTCTATTTTCATAAAGGGACGCAAAAAACTGCAGATTCTCACGTGCCGTTAATTTCTCGTATAAACTTGGAAATTCAAAATCAATTCCTATCTTTTCATAAAAGGAATTATCCCTTTCTCTCACTTCTGTCCCATCTACCTGTACGCTTCCCTTATATCCGGTTAATAATCCAATTAATATTTTCTGTAACGTACTTTTTCCTGCACCAGATGGTCCCAGAAATCCAAAAATTTCTCCTTTCTGAACTTCAAATGATATATCCTCCATAAATACCTTTTTCGTATAACTAAATGATACATTTTCAACTCGAATCATAGAAACCTGCCTTTCTTACTATCCTAAAATTATTCTTCACACTTCCAAACATGAATTGCTTTTGCGGCACAAGCAATTCATATGAGGAGTTGCATTACAATTCCTCGCAGCATGATCCTGATTGCCTCATGAAAATGTGCACCCATCTCCCGCTCATACAAGAGCAATCCAAAAACTCCACGAAGTGCCGCACTGTATGGTCCGGTTTCCATCTTTCGCATATTAGGGACTATCTTCTTTAAGGAAAGAAGCATATCTTCATCATGTTCCATATGTCCCTGTACATACGTTTCCGGCATTTTTCGCATTAATACTTCAAGTTCTCCACTTGCAATTAATTTTGCAAGTCCTGTTTCTTCGACAGACAATATACATTGGTAAAAAATCTCTGTTAATTCTTCTACCCCTACATTTCCTGACTTCTTAATAATCTTTTGTATCATTTCCTGTTCTATTTTTTCATGCCACTGCATCACCACTTCCATTAGCAGCATTTCCTTGGATTCATAAAACAGATAAAAAGTTCCCTTGGGTATCTTTGCCAACCGTACCAGTTCATCCACGGTTGTTTTTTTTATTCCATAGGTACCCATACACTCTGCTGCATAGTGAAGCAATTCTGCTTTTATAATTTCCTTTTCTTTTTCCGAGTATTGCTTTGGCATTTTTAGCTCCCATCTGTGACGTTTGGTCACATACAAATAAAGTGGTTGAAAGTTCTCTTTCAACCTTCAGACCTTTCTGGTTTTTCTCATCCTGTAAAAGTGAATATACTATTTGACCAAATTTAACTTTATAGTCATAATAAATCTTTCCTTTTCTTTTGTCAACAAAAAAACAAATATAGAAAGACTCTATAGCACCTATTGTTTACAGATGCTTTGGAGAATTTCCATATTTGTTTTTTCGTTTTTATTTTTTATTATTCTTTATTTTGCAATTCGTCCTTCTGCTTTTCCAGCCGTCAGATAGTGAGTCACATATGCGCTGTTATTATCTCCATATGCACTGACCAGATCCGGGTTATTGGCTTTATACGCTGCAATACTAAATTCTTCGCTTGCAACTCGTCCTTCTGCAATCCCACTTGTCAAATAGTGTGCAAACAGTGCTACTGCATCACTTCCCACGACGGACTGCAGGTCTGGATTGGCAGTATAGTAAGTAACTGCGTTAAATACAGGTGCATAATCCACTCCATTATAAACAGTTCCAGCCGAAGCTATCGTCGTCGCTGCTGATGCTGCTGTGGTTGCAGCTGCCGGTTGTACAATTGCCGCAGCAGTAACGCTTTCGGATGTTGTGCTCTGTGTCGCTGTCGCAGATGCATATGGGCATACACCATTGGTATGCAAGTGTGCCGGATGTCCGCCACAATGATAGTGATAAGAGCCAAGTCCACTCTTATTCTTATAATCATGGTGACCGCCCGATGCATCCGTTCTTCCAGAATGAGCCTCTACCTGTAACACAGTAGCACTCCAGGTGTTTGTCGGAAGTGTCGCCATTAAAATAAAAGCGCATAACACTCCTGTAAAAAGTCTTTTTAATACATTTTTCTTTCTTCTTTCCATTTTACATTCTCCCTCATATTTTTCTTTTATTATAATTCAATTTACTATGAAATTGCAATTTATTTTCAAAATATTCTGTTTATTATAAGTTTTATTCAATTATTTTACAGGTATATCTTTTTATCATTTGCTTATACTACTCTTATAACTATAAAATGCATATTCAACCTTATTTTGAATCGTGTTCATACACGAAGACAGGAGTATTATGGGTATAATAAATGATGATGCAGTTCCTTTGGGATTTGGGATGGCTCTTGCGCAGAATTTGAATGCAATGAACCGCTACTCTTCCTTGACGGAAGCAGAAAAAGAAGATTTACTAAACCGTGCCAGAGATGCCAAAAACAAAAAGGATATGTCGGCTCTGGTCGATGAACTGTCCTCATATGAAGGGCTGTCTTAACATAGTAAAATAATGCATAAAAAGTCTTAAAACCCTTGCTATAACAAGACTTTTAAGACTTTTAAAAGTGCGGATAACAGGAATCGAACCTGCACGGTCTCCCACTAGATCCTAAGTCTAGCGCGTCTGCCAGTTCCGCCATATCCGCGTACCGTGGCTGAGTCAGCCACGAAAATTATTATAACCTTATCCTCATTCCCTTGTCAAGTCCCAAAGAGAATCTATTTACCATTCTATTTATTATCAAATACAGCTTCGCCATTTTTTGTCATTTCGGCGATTTTCTTTTGTGTACCATCCAAGGTTGCCAGTAATTGTTTTGATAATGCAATCGCTTCCTGGTACAGTTCCTTTGCAGCCGTTTCATCCTTTTGTCTTACCTTGTCCACTACAGACTGCCCCATCGTATGGAACGTGTTATGCAGAGTTCCTATCTTTTGCCAGTCTGATTTCACATGCTCATTTTGTACCTGCAAAGCATTATAAAAATGTCCAAAGGCACATTTTTTTGGGTTTACCTGTAATGGAAGTATATACATTTCATTTACAATGCGTGCTAATACCTTCAGCCATTCGCCATGTGCATCTTTTGCCTTTTGCAGTACCTCAATAATTTCGTTATTTGTAACTGCTCTCTTACCACTACGCAGACCAGCAAACATTTCCTCTGTGATTTCGGATAACTGGTCATCTATTTTTGCAATTTGTCTTGCAAAAGCAACACTTTCATCCGCCTCTTTGCTGACACTTTGTGTCATTTCCGCAAGTCTTTGTGCATCCTGACTGGTTGATTCCATTGCACGATTTACTTCATTCGTTGAAAACTTAATATGTTCCATTGAAGAATTGATACTTCCTACCTGTGTTACTATATTATGTAATTTACCAATGTTGTCTGTAACACTAGTAGATACAACTTCTATCTTTTCCCCCATCTTGCCTGTTGATACAATCGAACGCTCCAGACTTTCTTTTCCTTCTGCTGCCGCCGTGCTGATATCGGTAACAAATTCTCGCATACCCTGAAGATTCTCTTTTGTATCATCTGCCAAAGCACGCACTTCCTCTGCAACCACGGCAAAGCCTTTTCCATGCTCTCCTGCTCTTGCCGCTTCAATTGCAGCATTTAAAGCAAGTAAATTGGTTTGGGAAGCAATCCCCTGTACACTTTCCACTATCTTTTCTACTTCCGATGCAAGAGATACCAGTTGTGCTATTTTTTCTCCCATGATATCGGTATCTTCTAATACATTACCCTTTAATGCCTGTACTTCATTTAATAACCTTTTACTTTCATCATTCTTTGTTACCAGTGTTTCAGCGTCCTCATTCAAGCGTCCTAATGTTTCCGCAGTAGATTCCACAGTTTCATTTACCTCATTCATACTGGCCGTTGTTTCTTCAATAATGGCTAAATTGGCTTCACTTAAGCCCTCTAATTCTCTTGCAAAGCTCATTAACTCATTTGATATATGTGCCATTCCCACATCAAAGCTACTTATACTACTCGTTGCAGCCATTAAATTTTTAGCCGCCTTTGACATACGAATCTCATTGGTAACCAATTGCTCCATTTGCGCAATTACCTTGCTGTGAACTGGATGACAGCTTGTTGGACAGTCTGAACACGTTTCACCCTTTATTTTATGTTCTACATATTCGAGAAAATTTTCCATTTCTCCACAATTACGCTTCTTAAACATCATCTTTAGCGCCCCTTTCGATAAATATCATTTTATGATATTCCACATGAGTTAATAGTACCATATTTTATCTAATTCGACTAGTAAAAGTGTCATCATTTAAATTCTTTTTATGACCCTTTCAAAAATCCGAAACAGGAAAAATAAGCTCATTGCCAAAGACATTAATTCTGCAATAGGAAAAGCCCACCATACCAAATGCAATCCACCAAATTTTGCCAGTAAATATGCCGCTGGTAGTAAAACAACCAGCTGTCTTGCTATAGATACTAGCATACTGTATACACCATTTCCAAGCGCCTGGAAGGTAGAAGAACAGATGATACAGAATCCTGCAAAAATAAAACTTACGCTAATAATGCGAAGTGCCGGTATTCCTATCGTGAGCATTTCGCCTGATGCACTAAAGAAGCCCAGTAAAATACCTGGCATTATTTGAAAAATGCAAATACCGGCTAGCATAAGCACCATTGCATACAACATGCTAAGCTTTATTGCTTTTACCAGGCGCTCCTTTTTCCTTGCCCCATAATTATACGCAACAATTGGTACTAATCCATTATTCATACCAAACAAGGGCATGAAAAAGAAACTTTGCAACTTATAATATACCCCCAGAACAGCGGTTGCCGTAGCGGTAAAATGAATTAAAATGCGATTCATACCATAGATGGTTATAGAACCAATTGCCTGCATAATAATAGACGGAACCCCAACAGCATAAATATGTTGAATAATCTTTCTGTCTGGGCGAAATTTTTTCATACAGATTTGAATCTCATGATTTTTCTTTTTATTAATTATAATTGCCATAATTCCTGCTATGATTTGTCCTGTTACTGTAGCTAATGCAGCACCTGACACACCTAATTTGGGAAAACCAAGAAGTCCAAATATCATAATCGGATCTAATATAATATTTATAATAGCACCTGTTCCCTGCGTTATCATGGTATAGATTGTCTTACCTGTTGATTGCAATAACCGTTCAAAAGTCATCTGCGTAAATAGCCCAAAAGAACAAGCCATGCATAGTGTTAAATAACTGTTTCCTGCTTGTAATATAGTCGGATTATCCGTCTGTGTATGGAAGAAAATATTGGTTCCAAAGATACCAATCAATAAAAACACTAAATAACTTAATATTGTAAGAAATACCGCATTATCAGCTGTTTTATTTGCCCTGTCATAATTTTTCTCACCAAGCGCCTTTGACAATACCGCATTTACACCTACACCGGTTCCCGCACCAACCGCAATCGCCAGCATCTGAATCGGAAACGCAAGGGATACTGCCGTTAATGCTTCTTCACTCACCATGGCTACAAAGATACTATCCACAATATTGTAAAGTGCCTGCACAAGCATTGATATCATCATAGGCAATGACATCGATATCAGCAACTTATCTACCGGCATAACTCCCATTTTATTTTCCTGCTGTTTATTTTCCTGACTCATCGTATGCATATCCTCTTTCTTCCTATTTATAATATGTAAACGCTGCTGTTCGCCTATTTTATTATTCCGTACCTTCCGGATCCAGTTCCTTTGCATAATTTTTTCCTCGTTTCCTTTCTGTTTATAGCGAAAAAAAAAGTACTGATTTTCAGTACTTTCTTAAAAGCGAGACATCGGAGATTCAGAACCCACGGGGTTCGACTCCTTCCACGTTTTCTCGATAGTGAGACATCGGGGATTCAGAACCCACGGGGTTCGACTCCTTCCACGTTTTCTCAATAGTGAGACATCGGGGATTCAGAACCCACGGGGTTCGACTCCTTCCACGTTTTCTCAATAGTGAGACATCGGGGATTCGAACCCCGGACAACTTGATTAAAAGTCAAGTGCTCTACCAACTGAGCTAATATCCCATTCATTATATGTGTCTGCACACAAAACAGGGCTAGCAAGATTCGAACTTGCGAATGCAGCAGTCAAAGTGCTGTGCCTTACCGCTTGGCGATAGCCCTAAAAAAACTCACAATATAAGGGTGGGTAAAGGGATTCGAACCCTTGACCTTCGGAACCACAATCCGACGCGATAACCAACTACGCTATACCCACCATGGATATACGGTTTCTCTTTCTCTAAAATATCTATCAGATACCTGAGTCTGAGTAATCCAAGATAATAAATGTGCTTGAAGGGATTCGAACCCCCGACCCACGCCTTAGAAGGGCGTTGCTCTATCCAGCTGAGCTACAAACACATAAGCGGGTGATGGGAATCGAACCCACGTATCTAGCTTGGAAGGCTAGTGTTCTACCATTGAACTACACCCGCATTTTGGCTCTGATAAAATCAGAACTTTCAAATTTTGAGGTTAAAAAATCGGGGTGACAGGATTCGAACCTGCGACCTCCTGGTCCCAAACCAGGCGCTCTAGCCAAGCTGAGCCACACCCCGTTATAACATGTTAACATACAAAGCAGTTTTTATGACTGTTTGTCTGTGTCACAACGCAAGACATATTATATAATACGGTTTGAACAATGTCAACACGTTTTTCTAACTTTTTTTTCAACTTTTTTCTTGCTTCTTTTTAAAGTCCCATTTTATGAGCTTTCATGCATAAAACTACACATATTTTATTTCAAAATGTGCATCTTTAAACGCATCTAACTCCATCACAACATAAGATGGTTGTTTGCCATCCTGCCGCGGATAAGTAAGGCTGCCCGGATTAATTGCAATCACATCTTCTTCTATATCAATGACCGGTCTGTGTGTATGACCATACACCACAATGTTGATTCCACGGCTTCTGGCTTCCTCTTTTATCGTCTCGTTCCCCATGGATACATAATAATTATGTCCATGTGTCAGCCAGACTTTATATGAGCCGATTGTAAATTCCTTTTCCCGATCCAAATCAGAGAAAAAATCGTTATTGCCTAATACAATCTGTACCGGACAGCCTGCTGCCTCCTGGATTAAATACTCACTGCCTTCCGCATCACCACAATGAATTACCATATCAACTGGCTTTTCACGCTCTATAACCTTTAAGTAATTTTCATTTTTTCTATGTGTATCACTTACAATTAATATTTTCATGCTCACATAACTCCCGTTTCATCATTTGCAACGCCTTACCTCTATGGCTTACCTGATTCTTTTGTTCCGGCGTCAGTTCTGCAGTTGTACAATGAAATTTATTTACATAGAAAATAGGGTCATATCCAAATCCATTCTCACCCTGCTCTGTATAGCCGATTCTTCCTTCCATCGCGCCTCTGGTTGTCTTTATATCACCATTCGGAAATACAGCTGCAATTGCACATACAAAACGCGCTGTTCGCCGTTCATCCGGTACCCCCTCTAATCTTCCGATTAGATTTGCATTCTTTATGTGGTAGGAAGTGTCCTCGCCCATATAGCGTGCAGAATAAATACCTGGTTCCATATTCAAATAGTCAATTTCCAGACCGGAATCATCCGCCAGTACAATCGTATCACAAATCGTATCTCTTGATTTTGCCTCGGCAATTGCTTTTGCTTTTATGATTGCATTTTCTTCAAAAGTGCTTCCATTTTCATCAATCTCCACATCGATTCCTGCTTCTTTCAGGGATTGTACTTCGATATCCAAATCTCCTAAAATCATGCGAATCTCTTTCATCTTTCCTTCGTTTCCGGTTGCAAATATAATTCTTTTCATAAACACCTCTTCCGCCCTGTTAGCCCTATGATTCTTCTTTTCCTAATTTTGCATACGCTTCCATAATACCATCGTACAAACCGTCTGCCACCTTTTCTATATAGCTGTCATCCTCCAGAAGCTCTTTTTCCTTTTTATTTGACACATAACCTACCTGCACAATTGTAACCGGTCTTGACACCTTATTTACGAGGATTTCACTATCTTCTGCAGGAATCAATCCTCTCGCTGCGGCACCCGTTTCTCTGCATACCTCTTTTTCCATGATATCTGCCAAATCTATACTGCTTAAGAGTGGAATAAAGAAGGTCGGATTATAGATGGTTTGAATCCCCTGCATCATGGAATCCTCCGTGTCTTCATTTACCTGAACACTGATGAGCATATCTGCTTTAAGCAAATTTGCCAGCGCCACTCTTTTCTCCTGGGAAGGATTACTTTCGTCTAATCGCGTATAATATGCGCGAATATCTGTTGCATCTAATTTTTCCTTTAATCTTTTTACGATTGTAAGCGGTATCTCTCCATATGTATTCCCTGCATCAATTACAACTATTTTATCATATTCTTCTCTTGGAATTCTAAACTCAATAAACAACATATTGTTTTTGCAGAATACATTATATTCATATAATCCATTTAACTGTAATTGTAATTTTGTATTTCCCCTATGGTAGCTCCACAATACCTTACCAATACAACCACTATTGTCAGTAATGCGGTTGTCATTATAAAAGCCTTCTTCCTGTCCAGTAATTGTAATACACAATTGCTGCTCTACATAATTTGCTTCCAGTACCAACTGTTCTTCTGTAATATTCTCAGATAAAGGAATACACAAATAAGCCTGTCCATTGTCCTCTTTGACAATTGCAAGCTCTTTTGTATTCACCGGGGATTCGATGGTTTCCGCTTCATTTACTTTATGTTCTGGCGATATCTCTCCTGCAGCTACAGAAGCCTCCACCGTCGTATGAAATGCAACATATAGCATAATACACATCGCTGCAATCGAAAACATGATGCTGCCGATTGCTGTATGTTTCATTAATTTATCATACATATATCCGTATCCTGTTTCTCAATTTTCCTATGCTCTTCTTGGTGGTTTTGGTCCCAAAAACTGATAAAAATAAGTTTTCATCATACCATTATATATCTTACGGTTCTTCGTTGCTTTTAATCCAATATCCATTTCTGCCTGTTCGTACGCAGTAATCAGATACATAGACCATGCATCCAGTGCACGGTAACGTTCTCCAATCATTCGATATAATGGAGGGAGATTCTCCTTTTCCTCCAGACGTTCCCCATAAGGCGGATTGGTAATGATAAATCCGTACTTCTTCGGGTGACTCAGCTTCTCCAGCGGACGCTGTTGAAAATGAATTAATTTTTCCACTCCTGCCAGCTTTGCATTTTCTCTTGCTATCGCTACCATATCCGGGTCAATATCATAGCCTTGAATATCAGTTTCTATATTCATATCCACCATATCGTTGGCTTCGTCCATACAGTCATACCAAATCTTCTTACCGACTATCTCTGACCAGTTTTCAGCGGTAAAGGAACGATTCATTCCTGGCGCAATATTTGCCGCC
The DNA here is from genome assembly GCA_028692055.1 of Lachnospiraceae bacterium. Lineage (GTDB taxonomy): Bacteria > Bacillota > Clostridia > Lachnospirales > Lachnospiraceae > SZUA-378. The sequence continues at coordinate 21,320 of JAQUYA010000025.1, forward strand.
ATAAGAGCCGCTTCAATTGGAAAAGTACCGCTTCCGCAGAAGGGATCTACCAAAATACGTTCCTTGTTCCAAGGTGTCAGCATAATCAGGGAAGCTGCCAAATTTTCTGCAATTGGTGCTTTTGCCGTTAATTTACGATAGCCTCTTTTATGTAAAGATTCTCCTGTTGTATCCAGACAAACAGTCACTTCATCTTTCATTAAAAATACCCGAATCGGAAATGATTCTCCTTCTTCCTCAAACCAGGTCACCTTATATATTTGTTTTAATTTTTCAACCATTGCCTTTTTCATAATGGATTGAATATCCGACGGACTGAATAATTTACTTTTAACACTCGCAGCCTTTGCTACCCAGAATTTACCATCTTTCGGAATATAAGTTTCCCAGGGAAGCTCCTTGGTTCCCTCAAAAAGCTCCTCAAAGGTCGTCGCCTTAAAGGACCCCACCTTAATCAGAATACGTTCCGCAGACCGTAGAAATACATTTGCTCTGCACACCGCTTCCTCATCTCCATAAAAAGTAATCCTGCCATCTTCCACTGCAAGAATATCATACCCTAAATCTATAATTTCTTTTTTTAATACTGCTTCCAAGCCAAAATGACATGGTGCTACAATCTCATATTTTCTCATAATTCTATATTATATGCCCCTTCGTTTACTGTCAATCTATTTCGTGCCCAGCCAACGTAAAATAGCGTGAAAAAAAATTTCCTATTATTAAAAAAGGTGGCAGAGATTCTCTGCCGCCTTATCGTACCTTTTATTGCCCCTTACTCTAGTATTCGCTGTTCTTTTGACTATTTTTATTACTTTCGTTGCTCTCGTTTTTGTTATTATTGTTATTTGAGCAATTATTCATTTTGTTCTTGTCCTGATTCTTCTGGCTGTTTTTGTTACTGTTGTTGCTGTTTTGTTCTAATGAATTATAATCGTTTTTAGACATTATGCACACCTCCTAAAATTTTTAGTTACAAAACTATTATTTCAAATTTTAGGTATAATATACAAACAAGCGTTGGTACTTTAGTACTAATTTTGTATGTTTTGTCAATTGTCTTTTGTCAGTATATCAGATATAATTAGGTTCGTAAAGAGGATTGTATCCATTCTTTTTACATCCCTTATTTATAAGTTATTATACTCCCCTCGAAAAGCGGTCATTTTGAATGACCGCTTTTCCTTATACATATTTCTGACCTGTCTTCCTTATTTTCACTCCATCATTCTTCTAATAATTCGTATCACCACGAAGATTAATATTATCGGCAGTAAATATGGCAGCAGTGCAAATAAAGTCGTAGTTACCAGCGTAAATAGCATGAATAACAGAATGACCGTCAGCACACCCACCAGCCATAGTGGAAGACCAAATACATGCACCCCACTGTTTCCTCTGGCAGACTGTCTGCTCTCTGCATTATTTTCATAGGTAGAATTTTCACTATATTCCTCTGTTTCAGAACCTGCCGTTTTATTCGTTTCAATAATTGTTTTTGCAATCAACCTCGGATTTCCCAGTTCTGACAGCACTTGTTCCTCTGTCTTTCCCTTACGCATCTCCATATCAATATAGTCTTCATAATAACGTACATTATCTTCTATCACGATATGATTTACCACCCCGGACAAAGCAATTCGTAACTGCTTTATAAACTCAATTCTATCCATAAATTTAACTCCTATATTTTAATTTATATAACAGTCCACTTTCCCTATCTCTCGTTACTCTTGTCTGTATATTCCTTCTTAGAAAAGCATCTCTTTACTATAGTACTTCATACACCGTTATTTTCCAATAGTTTACACATTAATTTTAGGATTCTTTCACAATTTCTTTACACTTTTAATAAAAAGCAGAGTGAAAACAGAAAGAAAGGACACAGAACCTGTCTGCATCCCTTCTATTACTATATATTACCTTTTCTTTTATTTACTTATCCTTTCACTGCACCAGCTACCATACCTTTGATAATCTGCTTACTAAATAAGAAGTAGAGAATTATAATTGGTGCCATGGTAATCAGCATCGCGGTCATCATTCTCGGATAGTTTGTAGAAAACTGTCCCGAGAAATTAGTCAATGCCAATGGGACTGTCTGATATTTAACATCATTAATCAGTACCAGGGCAAAAGAAAATTCATTCCAGCAGGCAAAGGTTTGAATAATACCAACGGTTGCCAGGATAGGTTTACAAACCGGGAGGATAATTGAAAATAATGTATTTGTAAAACTACTTCCATCAATGGCTGCTGCTTCCTCTAATTCTACCGGAATCCCCTTCAAATAACTTTCAATCAGGAAAATACCAATAGGCAATCCAAAGGATATGTATGGAAGTAACAGAGTAAACCACTTATTATACATACCGCATTTTTGAAACACTACCACGATAGGTACTAGCAAAGAGTGAATTGGAATCAGCATTCCCAGTAAAAACATTCCATAAATAATTTTGTTTAACTTAAAATCAATTCTGGATAAAATATATCCTACAATAAAGGAAAACAATACAATAAATATAATGGAAATAATGGTGGTTCGAAAGCTTGCAAATAGGGAAGTCCAAATATGTGAATTTGGATCGTTTGCTACATAAATGTAATTTTCAAAGGTTGGTGCCTTTGGCAGTGCAATAATATCTGCCTGAAATTCTTTTGATAGTTTCAGAGAAGAATAAAGCATCCATATTAGTGGAAACATACAGGTTACTGAAAACACTATTAATATAAAGTTCAAAATAACTGTTAAAATTCCTTTTTTTGCTTTTTCTGCCGGAAGATTCTCTTTTACTTTCTTGCCTGCAATATCACTTGGATTAAATGCCATTATTCTGCACCTCCCTTATCTTTAGATATAAGTTTTGCTCCCTGTTGGCTTAAAACAATGACAAATAGACTGCAGCAGAATATGCCGATTGAAATTGCGGAGCCATAGCCCATATTATGATCTCTGAAGGAAGTCTTATATCCATATAATGCCATAACCATCGATGAGGTACCTGGACCACCTTTGGTTAAGTTGTAAATATGATCAAATGCTTTCATATTACCTGCAATACATAGGGTTACACAGACAAGCAGGGTGTTCTTAATCAACGGGAAGATAATATATACCGCACGTTGGAACGCGTTTGCTCCATCTAATTCCGCTACTTCAAATATTTCCTGATCTACGGAAGATATTGCAGAAAGAATAATGACCATATAATAACCGATAAACTGCCAAATCAACGGAATGGATACAATCAGCATAATATGGGAAGTCATGTCTTTCCATACCAGCGGCTGTCCATTATTCATTACATTCATGAACCATTCGGTAGCACCTGCTTTGTCAATAAAATAATTCAAAAGACCATAACTGTAATCATAGATAATTTTCCAGATAAAGCCAATGGCAACGGCTGAAATCGTACTTGGGAAGAAGCCAAAGGTACGATGAATTCCTTTAAATTTTACCAACCGTGAATTAATCATCAGCACAAATACAAATGCAAAACCAATTTGTCCAATGATACATGCTACGACTAAATATATATTATGACCAAACGAACTCCAGAATACTTTATCTGTTAATAAGTTCGCATAATTTTCGAGTCCAATAAAAGTTTTCTTTGGTCCACCTTTCCATTTGAAAAAACTAAAATAAAACGCTGCAATCAATGGAATAAATACTGTAAACACATAGATAAGAACCGGGATAAATAAATACATAACGATTACTTTATTTTTCGGTCGGATAGCTTTTAGCATTTTCCTGCCTCCTTGTAGTTTGTGAAATACGGGGTAATACACTTACATCCAAAATTTTTTCATATTTCTGATAAACTTTCCGGAGTGCTGTTTGTAAAACAGTTCACTCCGGAAAATAGTATCTCTATGCCCGGTTACTGACTATGTCATACTGCTAACCGTGGCACTTTCCTCTTTATTTTAATTACCTCTTTATTCGAAAAGTACACACGCACTTTTCTACTACTAATTAATTTCCGTAAACAGAATCGTATTCTGCCTGTGTTTCTTCTGCAACCTCTTCCGGTGTCATCTGTCCGCTAAGCATTGCCTGAACATCCTGATTTAATACACCAATTACAGCGCTGTCAATATAAGAATCGTAGATTTCACAACCTGGGTTTTCATTGAATGTGTAGCAGTCCTGTGTAAATTGGTCAAATGCGGATAAATCAACATCTGCTGTTTGTGTAAGACCTGTTAAAGCAAAGTTTTCTGCTACATAATCAGCGAATGTAGGTCCTGTGATTTCATAAATCAAATCTAAGCAAGCTGCTAATTTTTCTGGATCTTCTGCAACCTTAGGGTTGATAGCAAGGCCATATCCCATACCAATATCATGTGTTTTCTGTGAAGCGGTAGCTCCGTCTGGTTGTGGTAATACAGCAATACCTGTTTTAGCAATTAATTCTGGATCTGCATTTGTGTATACATATGTTGCATCCCAGTTACCACAGATTACAGATGCTGCCTGACCTGATACATAGTAGTCATTACCTGTCTGCTGTGAAGCGGAGTTGAAATCTGGGTTAAATAAACCTGAAGCAAAAATGTCTTTTGTAGCTGTAAGAGCATTTACGAAAGCTTCATCTGTAAATTTAGAACCTGTGTTCTCAATTAATGAATAGGTCCAGTCAGCACCTGTGAATCTGTCGCCTAATGTAGATAAGAAACAGGAATTTGCCTGCCATGCATCACCATTTGCAAATCCCATTACATAATCAACACCTTGTGCTTTGATTTTGTCCTGTGCTGCAATTAATTCTGCCCATGTTTCAGGGAATTCATCAAAACCTGCTGCTTTAAAGATTTCTTTGTTATAGAGAACCTGGCAGCAAGTGCCTGCTGTCAAAGCTGGAACTGCATATTGTTTGTCATCTGCTGTAAAAGCGTAGAAGTAAGATTGTGTATATTTGTCATAGTATGGTGAATTTTTGATTGCATCTGTCAAGTCAAGGATAAGTCCCTGATCTGCCCAGTTGGCGGTATTCATACCTTGAAGCATGAATACATCTGGAAGAGAATCAGATGCTGCCAAAGTAGCAATTTTGTCTTTATAATCGTTATTGGATAATACATTTTGTGTTAATGTGATGTCTGGATGAGCTGCTTCCCATTCGCCAATTGCATAGCGGAATGCGGTAGCACCACCATTTTTACTGTTTTCTTCTTCTGCAGTTGAATAATGCATGATTTCGATATCACCTTTATAGGTAACTTCGCTTGACGCTGTTGTAGCTGCTGCATCGGTTGTTGCTTCGTCGGTAGCTGCTGCTTCTGTTGTAGCTGTTTCTTCTGCTGCTGGAGCTGATTCTGTTTCTGTTGTTGCTGTACTTCCACATCCAACTAACATTGTGGATACCATTGCAACGGATAACAATGCGCTTAATAATTTCTTTTTCACTTTTACTTCCTCCTATAAAATGTAAGTGTTTGGTTAATACGTTTCTGCATTTATTTTTATATTGTCTCTTCAACAATAAAAATGCCTTAAATACTCCTTACTGATTTGCCTTCGACAAGCGTTCCTTCTATAGTAATAGGCTGAACAATTGTGCTTTTTGGTTTTTCAATTAAACTAATTAATTTTTCTGCTGCTGTTTTTCCCATTGTTTTTGTATCCTGTTTTATGGTTGTAAGCTTTGGTTCCAATAAATTTGCTATATTGATTCCATCGTAGCCTGCAATCGATACATCTTCGGGAATATGCAATTCTTTTAGTTTAATCACATTCATACCGCCCAAAGCCGAAAAATCATCCGCATATAAAATGCAAGTCGGGGGATTTTTTAATGCTAAAAGTTCCTCTGTTTTTATGCCTGCCTGAACCGTGTCACGATAAGCTACTTCCTTCATGTATTCTTCCGGTATCGTCAACCCCAATTCTTCTGTTGTCTTGTAGAAACTTGCTAAACGACTTTTCGTAACTGCCGAATCAGCACCATGGATATATGCAATTTTTCTGTGACCCTGATCATATACATATTGAACCAGATCCCTCATTCCCTTTACATTGTCTGACATAATTGCAATTCTGTTGTTAAATAAATGGTCGATTGTCACCACTGGCAATTTGCTTTCAATCAGTTCCACTACTTCTGGGTCGTAGAAATCTACACAGGCTATTACTACTCCATCAAGACCACGATACATGCTATGTTCCAAATAAGACATTTTGTTTTTTCTTTTCTTATTACAGTTAAGGAATGTAATGTCATATCCCTGTTCCTCTGCTGTAACCTTAAAACTGTCTAATACATTTGCAAAATAATCATGTGTCAAACCGCTGTTGGATTCATCTGCAAATAATACTCCCAAATTAAATGTACGGTTTGTTTTTAATGCTCTGGCAGAAGAATTTGGAAAGTATCCCATTTCCTTTGCTACCTTTTTAATATGTAATCTTGTATCCTCTCCTATGTCGGTATGATCGTTCAGTGCTTTACTTATCGTTGCTACTGATACTCCGCATCTGACCGATATGTCTTTCATTGATACCATGTCTTCTCCTTCCCAAAGTCCGAAGTAGCTATTCTGTAAATGGCTTCTTTATCTTCTGCCCCATATACCTTCAAACATTGGTGCTAAATCACTTAATCGTTTTCGTATTTTTAGTATATTACACTTCCTATAATTTTTCAATATATTTTCTATATTTTTTGTGTATAATTTACATTTTTGTATATTTTACACAGTTTTCACATCTATTTTTTCATACTTTTGACGATAACATAAGTAATAATTATAATTATTACTTTATTTTAGTCTTTTTAAAGCTTACCTTTTCAAACGTTTACATGTTTTATAATTTTTATTTTCGTAGTTTTTTAAAAAATGATTTTTTCAAAAAGATTGTTTTATGTTGATTTTTAGGTACTTCTTATGTATAATCATAGCAAGAAGCGAATTTTCGTCTTTTTACTTAATCGTTTTCTAAATTTCGCTTCTATTTTTATATTTATTTTAATTTGTCTTTATTAACTATTTCTATTTTATTTAAGGAGAAAACATATGAAATTTGGATTTTTTGATGATGTAAATCAGGAATATGTTATCACAACTCCTAAAACTCCATTACCATGGATTAACTATTTAGGATGCAATGATTTCTTTTCTTTGATTTCTAATACCTGCGGAGGCTATACCTTCTATAAAGATGCTAAATTATTAAGACTAACACGTTACCGCTATAACAATGTTCCTTTCGATAACAATGGCAAATACTTCTATATTAAAGAGGGGGATACAATTTGGAACCCTGGCTGGCAGCCGGTTCGTACTGAATTAGATTCTTACGAATGTCGTCACGGTATTGGCTATAGCCGCTTTACTTCGAGTAAAAATGATTTACAGGCTTCCGTCTTAACCTTTGTCCCTATGGATGACACCTGTGAAGTAAGCCAGATAAAACTAGCAAACAGCTCTGCCAGTACCAAAACCATTTCACTATTTTCTTATGTCGAGTGGTGTCTTTGGAATGCAGATGATGACATGAAAAACTTCCAGAGAAACTTAAGTACCGGAGAAGTTGAAGTAATTGGCTCTACTATTTACCACAAGACAGAATACCGTGAACGTCGTAATCATTATGCTGTCTACTCCGTAAATGCAGAGGTAGATGGCTTTGATACCAGCCGCGATGCTTTTCTCGGTGCTTATAATGGTCCTGATTCGCCAGATGTTGTTAAAAACGGAAGTGCTACAAATTCCATGGCAAGTGGCTGGTCCCCTATCGCTTCCCATCAGATTAACATTACATTAGAGCCTGGTGAAACCAAATCCTTTGTATTTGTACTCGGTTATGTAGAGAATCCAGAGGAAGAAAAATGGGAATCCTATGGTATTATTAATAAAATTCCCGCAGTAAAAATGTTAACAAAATATCAATCTGATGCAGATGTAGAAAAAGCATTTACTGCTCTGCAGGATTACTGGAAAAACTTATTGGCAAAATATAGTGTCGCTACGAGCGATTCCAACGTAAACCGTATGGTTAATATCTGGAATCAGTATCAGTGCATGGTTACCTTTAATATGTCACGTTCTGCTTCCTATTACGAATCTGGTATCGGCCGTGGAATGGGCTTCCGTGATTCCTGCCAGGATTTACTTGGATTTGTACACCTCATCCCAGACCGTGCAAGAGAAAGAATCATTGATATTGCCTCTACTCAGTTTGAAGATGGCAGCGCTTATCACCAGTATCAGCCGCTTACCAAAAAAGGAAATTCCGATATCGGAAGTGGATTTAATGATGACCCATTATGGCTCATCGCCGGCACTTCTGCCTATATCAAGGAAACTGGTGATATGTCCATCCTGGATGAAATCGTACCCTTTAATAATGATATGACTGTCGCAAAACCTTTAATGGAACACCTGAAACGTTCCTTTGATTACATTGCAAATCACAAAGGTCCACATATGCTGCCCCTCATTGGCCGTGCGGATTGGAACGACTGTCTGAATCTGAACTGTTTTTCCAAACATCCAGGCGAATCCTTCCAGACCTTTGGTCCCAGCGAAGGTTCTGTTGCCGAATCCATCTTTATCGGCGGAATGTTTGTAAAATACGGCAAAGAGTATGCGGAGCTTTGCGAATTAACAGGTGATAAAGCTGAAGCCAACCGTGTTCTGGCAGAAGTTGATGATATGAACAAGGCTATTACCAGCGATGGCTGGGACGGTGACTGGTTTGTACGTGCCTATGATGCACATGGCAATAAGGTAGGATCCAAAGAATGCCGGGAAGGTCAAATCTTTATTGAGCCACAAGGCTTCTGTGTACTTGCTGGTGTCGGTGTAGAAAATGGTCTTGCCAAAAAAGCATTGGATTCTGTCAAAGAAAAATTAGATACAAAGTATGGTATTATGATTCTGCAGCCTGCTTATACCGAGTACCATCTGGAACTTGGTGAAGTGTCTTCTTATCCACCAGGATATAAAGAAAATGCCGGTATCTTCTGTCATAACAATCCCTGGGTATCCATTGCCGAAACCGTTATTGGCCGCGGTGACCGTGCCTTTGAAATTTACAAAAAGACTTGTCCTTCCTATTTAGAGGGTATAAGCGAAATTCACCGTACAGAGCCTTATGTATATGCGCAGATGGTAGCCGGACGTGATGCCAAATTCCACGGTGAAGCAAAGAATAGCTGGTTAACCGGCACTGCTGCCTGGACTTTTGTCAATATTTCACAATACATTCTCGGTGTACAGCCAACGCATAAGGGACTCAGCATTAATCCTTGTGTACCAAGTGCATTTGGTGACTTTACTCTTACCAGAAAGTTCCGTGAAGGTACTTATCATATAAATGTAAAAAATCCAAAGAATGTTGAAAAAGGAGTTGCAAGCCTAACCGTCGATGGCAAAACAATTAGTGGCTGCATAATTCCTTATGAAAAAGGGAAAACCACCTATCACGTGGAAATCATTATGGGGTAATATGGTAATAATTTATTTGCTTCTGTATAGTTATTAATAGGTTATTAATATGCGTGAATTCCCTCTAATTAGCTTGAAATCGGATACGCTTACAGTATATAATGATAGTATGTACTTTAGAAAAGAAAAGGAAAATTAGGAGGATATCAAATGAAGCAGTATGTACAAAAGTTTTTTACATTATTTACACTATCCCTTATTTTGTCACTTGGTTTTGCCATGTCTGTATGCGCAGAAGGCGACTATGCAATCGCAGGTTACGTTGAGGAAACTAAAACAATTGATGTAGGTGTACCGGTTACCGCTGTACAGGGTTATTCCGGGATGACTTTTTCCGGCACTACCGTAACTGTTGTTGTTCCATCTGGATATCAGGACCAATTAAATACTCTGGAATCCTATTATTATTATAACAACAATACGCAAAGAGGAACCATTTATATCACAGTGCAAAAGCGTACCGATGCAGATGCCATGCATCAGGAATACGATACAGAAGTTTTCACTGAAATAAACCGTAAATATCAGGAAGCTCTAACCAAAGAATATCCTGCCGGTTACAATTTTATTACGATGGCATCCGGTGAAAAAGCTTCCATCCTGATGAATGATGACCACCTGACCGCAAGAGTTTGCCACAAGGGAAATACCATTGCTTCTATTAAAGTGGTAGGACCTGACGGTATTGAACGAAAAATGTATGTATTAGATACCCATTATGAAAACAAGGTGCCTTATATCGGGATGTATGTAAACCACGATGACGGTCAGCCTTTGACCATTCAAATCAGCGATACCGACAAAGCTACTCTGATTGAAAATGGTATCACTGGACTCTACCTGAATAAACAGATTGTTAAATTTTAGTATCCTTACAACAAAATGCATCTCCAGACAACAACCCTGCTTGGTTGCCTCTGGAGATGCATTTTTATTTGTATATATTTCTTTATAAAAGGGGGGCAATAATTCGGTAAACCCTTCCCATTATTCTCTGTAATAATGGTATTTGTCTGTAAGTTCCCATTTCGACTTGCTGACATTCCAGTAAGGTTTTCTGATAATCCATTTCAATATCACCTATGACTGGATTTCGATAAATATAGGTCGCACATTCAAAGTGATGGTATAAACTACGATAATCTAAATTAATCGTTCCCACCACTGCCTTCTCATCATCTGATACAAAGCATTTGGCATGGACAAAGCCCGGTGTATATTCGTAGATTTTCACCTTGTTATGAAGCAGTTCTGGATAAAAACTCCGTGCAATCTCAAAAGGTATTTTCTTATCCGGTATATGCGGCATAATAATAGATACATCAACACCACGCTTTGCGGCGTAGGTTAGTGCCGTCACCATCTGATAATCCAGTATCAGGTATGGAGTCATGATATGTACATACTTCTTTGCCCGGTTTAATATATCGATATAAACCGTTTCCCCCAATTGTTCGCCATCTGTCGGCACATCACCATACGGAATCACGTATCCGGCACTTTCTACATTTCTCTGTGGAAGTTTCAGATACTGCTGCATCTTTTCTGTCGTTTCCTCTGCATTCCACATCTGTAAAAATAATGCGGTAAAACCTTGTACCGCATCACCTTCCAGCTTCACAGCGACATCTTTCCAATGTCCGTAAATCACTTTTTCATTGATATATTCGTCAGCCAGATTTACACCGCCATTATAAGCAACCCTGCCATCAATGACTAATATCTTACGATGGTCCCTGTTGTTTTGATGTGTTGATAACATCGGTTTTATAGGCGATACCATTTTTGCCTGTATTCCTTTTTTCTGCAATTGTTTTGGATACGTGTACGGCAGCAATAGCAAAGAGCACATACCGTCATACATCACACGTACCTCTACACCCTCTTGTGCCTTCCGTTCTAATACCTCCAAAATGGAATTCCACATTCTACCACGTTCTATAATGAAATACTCCAAAAAAATAAACTTTTCCGCTTTTTCCAGCTCTACCAGTAAATCTTTGAACTTATCCTCCCCCAATGGGAAATACGTTACCCTTGTATTTTGATATGTCGGACACGTAGAGATGCTCTGAATATAGCTCGACAACTGCCGTATGGAAACATCCTCCTGCAGTGACTTCGTTACTTCTTCACTCGTTTTTAAATACACGCTCGTCGACTGAATGCCTCGTTGCACTACCTTCTTTAATCCTATTGTTCCCCAATTTGTGGCAACCATCAGATAAAGCAATGCCCCAAAAACAGGAAAGACACAGATGGGCAATACCCACACCAGTTTCATCTCCGGTAATATATCTTTATTAATAATATAAACGATCAGCACTCCCGCCAAAAACGTAAATGAGCCAAATATAACACTCATATAAGGACGAAAGAAATTGAATGAAGCAAGTAAAACACCTATCTGAAGTAAAATCAGCAAAATCGTAATCATCGTCCTGCTAAAAACAATTCTAAAAAGAACCTGTAACGTCTTCTTCATATCATAATTGGATTTCTACGAAGATTGCATAGATTGCTTTGATTGCAGCTTCGAAGTCTTCATTTTTCACACCAATGATAATATTTAACTCGGAAGAACCCTGATCAATCATCTTGACGTTTACATTTGC
>JAQUYA010000116.1 GCA_028692055.1 Lachnospiraceae bacterium
AAGTAGGTATTATCGGCGCAGGAACAATGGGCTCTGGAATCGCACAGGCATTTGCTCAAACAGAAGGATATGAAGTATGTTTATGTGATATCAATGAAGAATTTGCAGCAAACGGCAAAAATAAAATTGCAAAAGGTTTTGAAAAACGTATTGCAAAAGGAAAAATGGAACAGGCAGCAGCAGATGCTATTTTAGCTAAAATCACAACAGGTGTGAAAACAATCTGTACAGACTGTGATTTAGTAGTAGAAGCAGCTCTTGAAGTTATGGATATTAAAAAACAAACATTTAAAGAATTACAGGATATTTGTAAAGCAGATTGTATCTTTGCTACAAATACTTCTTCTTTATCTATTACAGAAATTGGACAGGGACTAGACAGACCAGTTATCGGAATGCACTTCTTTAATCCGGCTCCAGTTATGAAACTTGTTGAAGTTATCGCAGGTCTTAATACACCAGAAGAAACAGTAGAAAGAATTAAAGCAATCTCTGTTGAAATTGGAAAAACACCGGTTCAGGTAAATGAAGCTGCAGGATTTGTAGTAAACAGAATCCTGGTTCCAATGATTAACGAAGGTATCTGTGTATTAGAAGCAGGTGTTGCATCTGTAGAAGATATCGACAATGCTATGAAATTAGGCGCTAACCACCCAATGGGACCTCTTCAATTAGGAGATTATATTGGTCTTGATATCGTACTTGCAATCATGGAAGTTATCTATTCAGAAACAGGAGATCCTAAATATCGTCCAGCTACTCTTCTTAAGAAAATGGTTCGTGGCGGAAAATTAGGATGCAAGACAGGTAAAGGATTCTACGACTACTCTAGATAGTTGATGAGATAAGCAAAATAGAAAACAAACATATGGAGGAATTAGAAACATGGATTTTACATTAAGTAAAGAGCATGAAATGGCGAGAACTCTTTTTAGAGAATTTGCTGAAAAAGAAGTAAAACCTCTGGCTCAAGAGGTTGATGAAACAGAAGTATTCCCAAGAGCTACAGTAGAAAAAATGGGTAAATTAGGATTCTTGGGAATTCCAGTACCAAAAGAATATGGCGGACAAGGCTGTGATATCCTTACTTACGCTATGTGTGTAGAAGAATTATCAAAAGTATGTGGTACTACAGGTGTTATCGTATCCGCACATACCTCACTTTGTGTTGACCCTATCTTGACATACGGCACAGAAGAACAAAAACAAAAATACTTACCAGCTCTTGCAAAAGGTGAGAAGCTTGGTGCTTTTGGTTTAACTGAGCCAGGTGCAGGTACAGACGCACAGGGACAGCAGACAAAAGCAGTTTTAGATGGTGACGAATACGTTCTTAATGGTTCTAAAATCTTTATCACAAATGGTAAAGAAGCTGATGTTTACATTATTTTCGCTATTACAGGTGTAGTTGAAGATGCCAAAGGAAGAAAGAAAAAAATTATTTCAGCATTTATCGTAGATAAAGGAACTCCAGGATTTACATTTGGAACCAAAGAAAAGAAAATGGGTATCCGTGGATCATCCACATATGAATTAATCTTCACAGACTGCAGAATTCCTAAGGAAAACATGTTAGGAAAAGAAGGAAAAGGATTCGGTATCGCTATGCATACACTTGATGGTGGACGTATTGGTATCGCTTCACAGGCTCTCGGACTTGCAGAAGGTGCTTTGGAAACAACGATTGAATATGTAAAAGAAAGAAAACAATTTGGCAGAGCAATCGGTGCATTCCAGAATACACAATTCCAATTAGCTGATATGGCTACAAAATGTGAAGCAGCTCAAATGATGGTTTATAAAGCAGCAAGAGCAAAAGAAACACAAAAAGTTTATTCTGTAGAAGCAGCAAAAGCAAAATTATATGCAGCAGAAGTTGCTATGGAAGTAACTACAAAAGCCGTTCAATTACACGGTGGATATGGTTACATCAGAGAATATGATGTTGAGCGTATGATGCGTGATGCTAAGATTACAGAAATCTACGAAGGAACTTCAGAAGTTCAACGTATGGTTATTTCTGGTGCATTACTTAAGTAGTCGATACAAATTAAACGGAAAAAGGAGCAAAATACAATGAAAATTGTCGTATGTATTAAACAAGTACCTGACACAAAGGGTGGCGTTAAATTCAATCCAGACGGTACACTTGATAGAGCTGCAATGCTTACAATTATGAATCCTGATGACAAAGCAGGACTGGAAGCAGCACTTAGATTAAAAGATCAATATGATGCAGAAGTAACCGTTCTTACTATGGGACTTCCAAAAGCAGAAGAAGTTCTTCGCGAAGCTATGGCTATGGGCGCTGATAAAGGTGTTCTTGTAACAGATAGAGTTCTTGGTGGTGCAGATACTTGGGCAACTTCCCAGACACTTGCTGGTGCACTTCGTAACATGGACTATGATTTAATTATCACAGGTCGTCAGGCTATCGATGGAGATACCGCACAGGTTGGACCACAGATTTCAGAGCATTTGGGATTACCAGTAATTTCTTATGCACAGAATATCAAAGTAGAAGGCGACAGCGTTATCGTTGAACGTCAATATGATGATAGATATCACGTATTAAAAGCAAAAATGCCTTGCTTAATTACAGCACTTGCTGAATTAAATGAGCCTCGTTATATGACGCCAGGTGGAATCTTTGATGCTTGTAAAGCAGAGATTACTACTTGGGGTAGAGTAGATCTGAAAGATGTTGAAGACTCTAACCTTGGTTTAAAAGGATCTCCAACACAGATTGCAAAAGCATCTGATAAAGTTAGAAAAGGCAAAGGCGAGAAATTTACGCTTGATCCAGCAGAAGCAGTTGGCTATATTATGGACAAATTATCAGAGAAACATATCATCTAGCTTATTGTCTAATAAAGTGAATAGAGAGAATGGAGACTAAAAATGAATTTAGAAGAATATAAAGGCGTATTTGTCTTCGCACAACAGGTTGATAATGAATTAAGCGGAATCGCTTTGGAATTAGTCGGAAAAGGAAAAGACCTTGCGAAAGACTTAGGAACAGAAGTAACAGCAGTATTAGTAGGTAGTGGTGTGAAAGCACTTGCAGATGAGCTTGCAGCTTATGGTGCAGATAAGGTTATCGTTGTAGATGATCCAGAATTAAAAGAATACAGAACAGAGCCATACGCTCATGCAATTTCATCTGTAATCAATAAATATAAACCAGAAATTTTCTTAGTAGGTGCTACAGCAATCGGCCGTGATTTAGGACCAAGAGTTTCTGCCAGAATTCATACAGGATTAACAGCAGACTGTACACAGCTTGAAATTGGTGATTTCCCAATCAATCCAATTCCAGGAAAAGAACAAAAACATAATCAGTTATTAATGACACGTCCTGCATTTGGTGGTAATACAATCGCTACCATTGCTTGCCCTGACTTCCGTCCACAAATGGCAACGGTTCGTCCAGGCGTTATGCAAAAAGCACCTAAAGTAGAAGGTGCAAAAGCAGTAGTGGAAGAATTTAACCCAGGATTTACCCCAGATAGTAAATACGTAGAGATTCTTGAAGTGGTTAAATCAGTTGTAGAAACAGTTGACATTATGGACGCTAAGATATTAGTATCCGGAGGACGTGGTGTTGGCAGTGCTGAAAACTTTAAGATGCTGGAAGACCTTGCAGACGCTTTGAATGCAACAGTAAGCTGCTCACGTGCAGTTGTTGATGCTGGATGGCAAGTAACAGACCTTCAGGTAGGTCAGACGGGTAAAACAGTTCGCCCTAACGTATACTTTGCAATCGGTATTTCAGGAGCAATCCAACACGTTGCAGGTATGGAAGAATCTGATATTATCATCGCAATCAACAAAGACGAAACAGCTCCTATCTTTGATGTAGCTGATTACGGCATTGTTGGTGATTTAAATAAGATTGTTCCTATGTTAACAGAGCAGTTAAAAGCAGCAACGAAATAATCAAAACAACCAAATAAAGTTTGTAAAAAGACCAATGTGATTTTTCGCATTGGTCTTTTTGCCGTATTTACTGCTGAGAACGGACCATATCTTTTGCATTTAAATAATAAAAATAAAAAGTAGTTGATAAAAATAAAAAATTCCTTTATAATTTAGATACTTCTAAAATAGTTTAGTTTATAGTAAAAATAAATAAAAAGGGTGGTACAAATTATGTCAAAAGAATTATTATATAATCAGCCATGGATTACACAACGGGCAGACCCATATGTATACAAACACACAGATGGAAGCTATTATTTTACTGCCTCTATCCCTGCATATGATGGTATCTTCTTGAGGAAAGCAGATTCTCTGGAGGACTTGCCTGAGGCTGAGGAAAGGATTATCTGGGAAAAGCATAAGAGCGGAATCATGAGCTGCCACATTTGGGCACCGGAATTACATTATCTCGATGGAAAATGGTATATCTATTATGCAGGAGGAGATAAGGAAGATATCTGGGCAATACGCCCATATGTATTGGAGTGTGCAGAGGAAGACCCGATGACGGGAAAATGGGTGGAAAAAGGAATGATGCAGTGTGCGCCGGAAGATGAATTTTCTTTTCGAGCATTTTCACTGGATGCCACTGTATTTGAAAATCAAGGAGCATACTATTATGTTTGGGCAGAAAAGGTAAGCGTGGGAAAGCAGATTTCAAACCTTTATATTGCCAAAATGAAGTCCCCCTATCAGCTGGCGACCGTACAGGTGCTATTGACCACACCAGACTATGACTGGGAGAGAGTGGGCTTCTTTGTAAATGAGGGACCTGCGGTTATCAAGAGAAATGGAAAAATCTTTTTGACTTATTCGGCAAGTGAAACAGGTACCTGTTATTGTATGGGTATGCTGACAGCAGATGAAAATGCAGATTTATTAGACCCATTGACCTGGAAAAAGGAAAGATATCCAGTACTGCAGACAGACGAAAGCCTACATATTTACGGCCCCGGACACAATTCCTTTACACAGGACAAGGATGGAAATGATATCTGTGTATTCCATGCACGAACGGAAAAAGAAATTATAGGAAATCCACTTTATAATCCCAATCGCCATGCAATGCTTATGAAAGTAAAATGGAATGAAGAAGGGTATCCGGTATTTTCCTTTAGCAATCATTAAAAAGAGCTATTAAACATAAAAGTGTGGTCTATGAGGGAGGTGAGGCTATTTATATGAATAGAATATGGAAACAAATGGGTATTACAATCGGTATAATGGCATGCTTGACAGGGTGTGGAAAGCAGGAAAGCTTTGCAGATGTGTCATTAAAAGCAACGGAAAAAGTGGATATTTCTTTTAAAGAGGTATCCGTGCATGACCCGTCGGTTGTAAAGGACGGGCAGAACTATTATATCTTTGGTTCGCATCTCGCCGGAGCAAAATCAGAGGATTTGATGAATTGGAGTATGATAGGAAACGGTGTAAAGAAAGGAAATCCAATAATTGATGATCCTCTGAATGAAATGAAGGAAGCCTTTAATTGGGCGAAAACCGGCACTTTCTGGGCACCGGATGTGATACAGTTAGCAGATGGCAGGTACTATATGTATTATTGCAATTGTGAGGGAAGCTCCCCGTTATCCGCGTTGGGGATAGCGGTTTCGGACCAGATAGAAGGCCCGTATAAAGATGAGGGGATTCTTTTGAAATCCGGTATGACAGATACACCGAGTGAAAATGGTGATTTTTATGACGCTACAGTCTATCCGAATGTAGTAGATCCCTGTGTATTCTATGATGCACAGGGAAAGCTATGGATGATGTATGGTTCTTATTCAGGTGGTATCTACATATTGGAGTTAGACACGAAAACCGGTCGACCGATAGAGTCTGGATATGGGAAAAAACTTCTGGGCGGGAATCATTTACGAATAGAAGGTTCTTATGTGTTATATAATGCACAGACCCAATATTACTATATGTTTTTATCCTTCGGTGGATTAGATGCGGATGGTGGATATAATATTCGTGTGTGCCGTTCTGAGAATCCGGATGGCCCTTATTATGATTCCATGGGAAATGAGATGATAGACTGTGCAGGAGCAGATGGTACCTTCTTTGATGATAGGACTGCAGAAAAATATGGCACAAAACTCATGGGAAATTATAAGTGGATCTGGAAAGAGGGTGAAGATGGCGAGAGACGTAATGGACTCCTGTCACCCGGACATAATTCTGCAATTTACGATGCAGAATCCGGTAAGTACTATATTATTTTTCATACAAGATTTGAAGGAAAAGGCGATGTACATCAGGTACGTGTACATCAGATGTTCTTTAATACAGATGGCTGGCCGGTAATTGCCCCTTACCGTTACACACAGGAATCAATTGGAACCTATCGGAAGTCAGATGTAGCAGGGATATATAAATATATCAATCATGGACATGAGATTAGCAGTAACATAAAGGAATCAACAGAGATTACGCTTTATCCCAATGGAAAGATAGAGGGAGCAGTAAGCGGTAAATGGAAGTTAGTGGGTAAGCATGGAGCAGAGCTTGTGATAGATAAAGAAACCTATAAGGGTGTATTTGTGGAAGAATATGATGAGTTTGGAGAAAAATATGTGATGACTTTTACGGCACTCTCTACAGAAACAGGACAAAGCATCTGGGGTAGTAATATTGCTGCCCGAAATTAGAGGAACATGGAAATAGAGGTAAACATAATATAAGGGCATGAAGAAAGGAATAATATGACGAAATTAGTAATTAATGAATACAACGAACAGAATAAAATTAACGAAGAAATTTATGGACATTTTGCAGAGCATTTAGGAAGATGCATTTATGAGGGATTATATGTAGGAGAAAATTCCGATATTCCAAATACAAATGGCATGCGAAATGACGTAATAGGTG
>JAQUYA010000026.1 GCA_028692055.1 Lachnospiraceae bacterium
GGTCTTGAAAAAGAAGGAGATAACCTTTATTCTTCAACTACCAACTCGGGTGATGCAGCGATTGGTGATATAACCACGAATGGTGGTAAGATTACATCTGGTGTACTCGAAATGAGTAACGTGGATTTGTCGAGTGAATTTACAGAAATGATTACCACACAGAGAGGATTCCAGGCAAACAGTAGAATTATTACAGTGTCAGATACTTTACTGGAAGAGCTGGTAAATCTGAAACGTTAATAAATCAAGGTGACTGATTTGAAATTGTATAAATAGGAGAAACTGTTCTAATAGTTCCTCCTATTTGCGCTTTTATTGTTATGCAATACGTGGTATAGTAATAAGGATTACATAAGTAGGAAAAAGAACGGATAAGTAAATAGGGGGAACAGTTTATGATAGAAGTAACCAAAATGGATGGGACAATCATACTTATTAATATTGATTTAATAGAGATTGTCGAAGAAACACCAGATACAGTCATTTCTCTTACAACGGGCAAAAAAATTATTGTAAAAGAAAGTAGACAAGAGGTGAAAAATCTTGTAAAATTGTATAGAAAGGATATTTTTGCAGATTAATGCAAAAAAAGGTAGGTGTCTACAGTGGATTTAGCTTCGTTAATTGGTATAATCATGTGTATCGCACTTGTAGTTTTTGCTATTGCATCCGGTGATGAGGGGCTCGGAGCTTTAATGAACTTCGTAGATTTTCAATCTGTACTAATTACTATTGGTGGTTCCGTATGTGCTGTTCTTACATCGAATAGTATGAAAGATTTTTTAGGTGGTTTGAAAAGTATTTCACTTATTTTTAAAGCACCTAGTTTAGATACATCGGGTATTATAAAAAAGATTATTGATTTATCCAATGTTGCACGTAAGGAAGGACTTTTATCCTTAGAAGAGGCAGCGGGTGATTTAAATGATGAATTTTTAAAAAAAGGAATTTTATTGATTGTCGATGGAACAGATCCTGATCTGGTTCGGGCGATTATGGAAACAGAATTGGTAAGTATTGATGCAAGACATAAGAAAAGAATGGGTTTCTGGGATGGACTTGCTGGAATGGGACCGGCTTGGGGTATGATTGGTACTCTTGTTGGTCTAATTAACATGTTGAAAAATATGGCAGATGCATCGTCAGTTGGACCTGCTATGGCAGTAGCCCTGATTACAACTTTTTATGGTTCCATGCTTGCAAACTGGATATGTATTCCGGTATCTGCAAAGCTAAAAGCAAATAATGATGAAGAAATGATGGTCAAAGAGATTATGATTGAAGGCCTTCTTTCCATACAGGCGGGGGAAAATCCTCGTGTTATTGAAGAAAAATTAAAATCTTTCTTAGCACCGGCAGAAAGAGCAATGGCTTCCAGTGAAGTGGGAGGTGAAGGATAATGGCAAAGAGAAAAGAAGATCCACCGCCAGCGGGTTCGCCTGCGTGGATGTCGACCTTTGGAGATTTGATGAACCTCTTGCTATGCTTCTTCGTATTGTTGTTTTCCATGTCGACGGTAGATGCACAAAAGTTTGAATTGATAGCGGCATCTTTTTCACAGACATTCAGTATTTTCCAGGCAGGTTCTACTGCAATTGGTGATGGTTTGCTGATTAGTAATGGAGTCAGTCAGTTAAATCAATTGGATGAATATTTTAACAGTACCGGTAAATCAGCAGAAGGAAAAGATGAAATTACAGATGCCCAGAGTGAAGTAGAAGCAGAAAAGTTGAAAAAGTCAGAAGAACTGGCAGAGAAAATAGCAGAGTCTTTAAAAGAGCAAAATCTGGACAAAGAGGTGGATATAGATTTTACGTCTCAATATGTTCAGCTAACACTAAACGGAGCATTACTTTTTGACTCCGGAAGTGCAACTTTAAAGGAAGAATCCCTTCCGATGATGCAGAAGCTGGGTGAAATATTAGCACGTTATTCGGAGAGTGTTGTTGAAGTAGAAGGGCATACGGATAATGTTCCGATTCACACTTCCAAATTTGCAAACAATAATGAGCTAAGCAGTTTTAGGGCCTTAGCGGTATTTGACTTTTTGGCGCAGAATACTACCCTTGATCCGTCAATGATAAAGCATTCGGGAAGAGGAGAATATGTTCCGATTGCAGATAATTCAGTACCAGAGGGACGTGCTAAGAACAGAAGAGTAGAAATTAAAGTATATCATTCATTGAGTTCTTACTAGAGAAGAAAGGCAAGGCTGTTGATATGAAAAAAAATTTATTGGCAATTCTGATTTTGGCATTACTAATTGTAAATATTGTACTTACATCTATCATGATGTTCAGCGTGACAAGTGCTTCTAACAAAACAGCAGCATTAGTTACGGACATTGCAAGTATTATTCAATTAGATGTGGGAACTCCGGCAACTGGAGGTGCCAGTGCAGAGCCGGTTCCAATTGAACATACAGAAGTATATGATATTGCAGACAAGATGACAATCCCATTGGCAAAAAGCAGTGACGGTGCGGATCATTATGCACTGGTTTCCGTTTCTCTTTCCATGAATACGAAGGATGAAGGATATAAGAGCTATGGTGCAACGATTGATACCAAAGCGAGTTTGATAAAAAGCACCATTATAGAAGTAATAGGTACCTATACGCTGGAAGAAGCGCAGGCTGACCAGTCTACCATGCGTCAGGAAATATTAGAGAAGGTACAGGCAATGTTTGATTCGAGTTTTATTTACGATGTGTCTTTTAGCGACATTATGTTTCAATAGATAGGACTGGAAAAGATAGGAGGTGGGTTGATGTGGGAGAGGTCCTGTCGCAGAACGAGATTGATAGTTTACTACAGGCATTAAGTACTGGTGAACTTGACATGGACGAAATGCAGAATGACGGAGAAAAGCAAGTGAAAAGCTATGACTTTAAACGTCCTGCAAAATTTTCAAAAGAACACCTTAGAACCTTAGAAATTATTTTTGAACATTACGGAAGATTATTATCCACCAACCTGCCGGTTTATTTAAGGAAGAATATCCAGGTAGCAGTTATCAGCTCTGAAACGGTTACCTTTTCTGAGTTTTCCAATGCGTTATCCAACCCTGTTATATTGGGCATTGTTAATTTCTTACCTTTACAGGGAAATATTATTGTTGAACTGGCAGCGAACTTAGGATATGCAATGATAGACAGAATGCTTGGGGGGCAGGGAAATCCACTCGATAAAACAAGGGAATTCTCAGAGATAGAGATGACAATTATTGAAAAGATAATGGTTATCTGTATGCAGCTTCTAAGAGAACCGTGGAAAAATATCCTGGATTTGAGTCCTGTAATGGATAGAATAGAAACCAATGCACAATTTGCACAGGTAATTGCACCTAATGATATGATTGCAATTGTAACTCTGAATGTGAAAATTGGGGAAGTTGAGGGGATGATGAATATATGTCTTCCTTACTTTACACTGGAAACCGTAATGGATAAATTGAATACAAAGTTTTGGTTTTCTACCATGCAGGAAAATGCGGAGGAAAACTATCAGGAATACATACAGCCACTTATTCAAAAGGTGGATATTCCACTAAAAGCGGTTCTTGGCAAAAGTGTTGTATCTGTAAGCGATTTTATGAATTTACAAGTTGGAGATATTATTCGATTGAATTCTAAAGTAGATAGTGAATTGGACATCTATGTTGGAAATATAAGAAAATTTACTGCTTTACCCGGTGCAAATAAAGAAAATTATGCGGTCCGGATAGCTTCGGTAGTAAGAGAGGAGGAATAAGATATGGACGGAATGTTGTCCCAAGACGAGATTAACGCCTTACTAGCCGGCATGGATATATCGGACAATGGTTCAAATACGGAAGAACCCCCAGCAGCTTCAGCAGGTGAAGCAGTAGATATATTGACAGATATTGAAAAAGATGCTATTGGTGAAGTTGCAAATATCAGTATGGGAACATCAGCAACAACACTTTATTCCTTAGTAAATAGAAAAGTTAATATAACAACCCCGGTTGTAACCACAGAAACCTGGGAGGGTGTTTTGCGAGATTATGAAAAACCGTGTGTATTTATTGAAATTCAATATACGGTAGGTCTTGCAGGAAGTAATATTTTGGTATTAAAGGAACATGATGTTAAGGTAATTACAGATCTAATGATGGGTGGAGATGGTACCAACACAGATGGGGAATTAAGCGAATTGCATCTGAGCGCTATTTCAGAGGCAATGAATCAAATGATGGGGTCTGCTGCAACATCGCTTTCATCCATGTTGAATGAAACTATTGATATCAGCCCACCAAACGCAAGTTTAATTGATTTAGGAGAATTTAAGAGGGGGGGAGAAATTGCTTCTTTTCTGGAAGAAACCTTTGTAAAAATTGCATTTCGTATGCAAATTGATGATTTGGTGGATAGTACCATTATGCAGCTATATCCATTGGATTTTGCAAGGTCTCTATATGATACCTTTATGGGACAGCAAACAGCAGCAGTAGAACAAACACCGAGTCCGGCACCTGTTCCACCGGAACCACAGCCATATATACCGCCACAGGCAACAATGCCAGATCCGGCGCAGGCATATGCGAATCAGGGAATGCCGATGCAGCCACAGATGAGCATGCCGATGCAGCCACAGATGGGAATGCCAATGCAGCCACAGATGGGAATGCCAATGCAGCCACAGATGGGAATGCCAATGCAGCCACAAATGGGAATGCCGATGCAGCAGAATGTGAACATTCAACCTGCACAGTTTCAGAGTTTTTCCAATGATTACAGTGCAATTGCAGGTAAGGAAAACATAGGATTAATTATGGATGTTCCACTTGAGGTAACGGTGGAACTTGGAAGAACAAAAAAATCAATTTCTGATATTTTAGATTTTGCACCAGGCACAATCATTGAACTAGACAAGATTGCCGGTGAACCAATAGATGTACTAGTAAATGGTAAGTTTGTTGCAAAAGGTGAAGTAGTAGTAATAGAAGAAAGTTTTGGTATTCGTGTAACGGAAATCATAAAATAAAATTTGAATAGGAGTGAAAAAAATGGCTAAGAATATTTTAATTTGTGATGACGCAGCATTCATGCGTATGATGATTAAGGACATTTTAACAAAGAATGGGTATAACGTAATAGGGGAAGCAGAAAACGGAGTTAAAGCGATTGAAAAGTATCTGGAATTAAAACCGGATTTAACGCTTATGGATATTACCATGCCAGAAATGGATGGTATAGGAGCTTTGAAAAAAATCAAAGAAAATGATGCTGCTGCAACGGTTATTATGTGTTCTGCAATGGGACAGCAGGCAATGGTTATTGAATCTATTCAGGCTGGTGCAAAGGACTTTATCGTAAAACCATTCCAGGCAGACCGTGTATTAGAAGCAGTTAAAAAGGTTGTTGGTTAATATGCTATTAAACCAGTATGGAGCGCTAGATGGCATTGGCGAATTTCTAACCGTTCTGATTATATTTGTATTTGTATTGGCAATTACCTATTTTTCAACCAGGTGGATTGCCAATTATCAAAAGGGACATGTTTTTAGCAAGAATATCGAAGTTATAGAAACTTATAAAATCACACCAAATAAATATCTTCAAATTGTAAAGACAGGAGATAAGTATTTGGTTATTGCGGTTTGCAAAGATACAATTACTTTTTTGACAGAACTGACAGAAGAACAAATAGAACTTTCGGTTGGAACACAACCTGTTATGAAAATGAATTTTAAAGAAATACTTGAAAAAGCGACAGATATTACTAGAAAGAAAAAGTGATAAGCTTAGGGGACACTGCATGAAAAGCTTTATAAATAAGAGAATAGTAAAAAGTATATGCCTGCTGTTTATAGTAGGCATATTGTGCATAGCGCAGAAAAGTACGGTATATGCAACGTCGATTGGTGGTATAGATTCAAACCTGACAGGCACAACAGATACACAGACTAATATAAAAGATCCAGGTACTGATGAAACACCGGAAGACTTAAAGGAATTAAATGTTGCCAATAATTTAACGATTACATATAACAATGGGAATGGTGAAGTCGCAGGCGCTTTACGCATATTGATTACACTGACGGCGATTGCTTTGGCACCAATAATGCTAATGGTGTTAACCTCGTTCACGCGTATTATTATTGTCCTTCACTTTACCAGAACGGCATTGAATACGCAGACCGCACCACCGAATCAGATTTTAATTGCAATTGCATTATTTTTAACTTTTTTTATTATGAGTCCAATATTTGCACAGATTAATACAGAGGCGATACAACCCTTCGACCGTGGTGAAATCACGCAAGAGGAAGCACTGGAAAAGGGACTGGAACCTTTACGCCAGTTTATGTATAAGCAGACGCAGGCAAAAGATGTCAAGATGTTTTTGGAAATTGCAGGAACGGAAAATGTGACAGAATTAAAAGATATTCCAACGACGGTATTGGTACCGAGCTTTGTAGTCAGTGAACTTCGTACGGCATTTATTATAGGATTTCTTATTTATATTCCGTTTATTGTAATTGATATGGTAGTGGCATCAACCCTTATGAGTATGGGTATGATGATGCTTCCACCAACAACGATTTCCATGCCCTTCAAAATTCTATTATTTATCATGGCAGATGGATGGAATCTGGTAATTGGCAGTCTGGTAAGAACATTTTATTAATATAACAGAAAGAAGGCGGGCAGAATGACAACAGATATTGTTAGTGAAATAACAAAAGATGCATTATATACAATTATAATAACTTCTGCACCATTACTTTTGATTTCCCTGGTTATTGGATTAATTATAAGTATATTTCAGACAGTTACGTCTATTCAAGAACAGACATTAACGTTTGTTCCAAAGGTTATATGCGTGTTTGTAGGGTTAATGATTTTTGGTGAGTTTATGATGAATCATATGACCGGCTATATGACACAGCTTTGGACTGACTTTACGATTTATATAAGGTAGCGGATATGGTTGAACTTTCATTTTCCTATGCAGATTTAGAATATTTCCTATTCATTTTAACGAGAGTCACCTGTTTTATATTTATAGTACCTTTTTTCAATGGTAATAATAGTACACCACGTAGAGTAAAAGTGGCACTTGGGGTATTTATATCCATTCTGGTATATAATATGCTTCCAGCGCATGAGATAGTGAACTATACGTCTGTTTTGGGATATACCACAATTATATTAAAGGAAGCAGCTACTGGATTATTAATAGGATTTAGTGCAAATATCTGTACGATGATAATGTCTTTTGCGGGTCATATGGTGGATATGGATATTGGACTTTCTATGGCGAGTCTGATGGACCCGTCTACAAGGGAAAATACAACACTAACTGGTTTATTATACCAGTATGCGATGATGCTTATGCTTATTTGCACAGGTATGTACCAATATCTTTTAAAAGCACTGATAGAAACATTTACCTTGATTCCTATTAATGGAGCAGTTTTTCATACCGAAAAAATAATGACGGCAATGGTTACTTTTCTGAGTGAATACATCATAATTGGTTTTCGAATTTGTTTACCTGTATTTGCAACGATTACATTGTTGAATGCCATTTTAGGAATTTTAGCGAAATCAGCACCACAGTTAAATATGTTTTCAGTTGGTATGCAGCTAAAAATATTAATTGGATTGGCAGTTATGTTTGTAACGGCAGGAATGCTGCCAGATGCCTCAAATTTTATATTTATTGAAATGAAAAAAATGATGGTTTCTTTTGTACAGGCTATGCTAGTGTGAGAAAGCATAAAGATGGGGATAAGAGTGATTTTAACATATAATTTACAGTTCTATGCCAAAGATGGACCGGGTGGAGAAAAAACAGAACCGGCTACTGAAAAAAAATTAAGTGATGCCCGAAAAGAAGGACAGGTAGCTAAAAGTAAAGAATTAAATACTGCATTAGGATTATTGGCATTATTTCTCGTGTTAAAATTTTGGGTGGGAAGCCTTGGAACCAATTTGCTGACTATGTTTCAGACGATATATAATCGAATACCTTATTTGACTAAAAACATGGGGGGAGAAGTACAAACACATGAAATAATTGGAGTGATTAATAATACGCTATTAAGAATTGCAGTTATTGTACTACCGGTTTTTGCAATTGGTTTTCTGGTAGCATTTCTTGGCGACTATATGCAGGTGAAATGGAGACCCACGACCAAACCCCTGCAGCCGAAGTTTAGCAAAATCAGTCCTGCAAAGGGAATCAAAAAGATATTTTCTGTTCAATCTCTTATGGAATTGTTAAAATCCGTCATTAAGATAGTAATTATTGTAATGGTTGCCTATGATACCTTAAAGGATAAAGGCAGTATGCTGTTTATTCTTTATGATATTTCTTTGAATCAGGCAATTGTATTAGTGGGAGATATTGCGATTAGTCTTGGATTAAAAATTTCTTATATCTATGTTGCAGTGGCTTTATTGGATTTCCTATATCAAAAATGGAAATTTAGTGAAGACATGAAGATGACGAAGCAGGAAGTAAAAGATGAATTTAAGAATGCCGAAGGCGATCCGCAGATAAAAGGAAAAATTCGACAGAAGATGCGTGAAGCATCGCAACGAAGAATGATGCAGAATCTTCCCCAGGCAGATGTTGTTATCACAAACCCGACACATTTTGCAGTAGCAATAAAATATGATCCGGATAAAGCAGATGCCCCAGTAGTAATTGCAAAGGGGGCAGACAATCTGGCACAAAGAATTAAGAAAATCGCAAAAGATAATAAAATTGAAATTGTTGAAAACAAACCATTGGCAAGAATGCTGTATGCCAATGTTGAAATAGGTGAATTAGTACCGCCGGAGCTCTATCAGGCAGTGGCAGAAGTCCTTGCAATGGTATATCGTATGCAGGGAAAAGTATAGAGGATGCCAAAGAAACAGAAGTAACATAGAAAAAAGAACAGGAGGAAACTGACAGATGAAAAAAGCGGATATTGGTGTGGCACTTTATGTATTATCAGCTTTTGTTATGTTTATTGTACCAATTCCCTCCGGTTTACTGGATATATTGCTGGCATGCAATATATCCGTTGCGTTTACCATAATGTTTGGCTCCATGTTTTCCAAAGAAGTATTGGATATGTCTTATTATCCAACAATTCTATTATTTACCACCATTTTTCGAATTGCCTTAAACATTTCCTCTACCAGGCTGATTCTTACCACGGGTGACCCGGGTAATGTAGTAAGGGTGTTTGGCGAGTATGTAGGTGGTGGAGATTTAGTAATTGGTATTATCATATTTATTATTTTGATTATAGTACAATTTATGGTAATCAATAAAGGTTCTGAAAGAGTTGCAGAGGTAACAGCCAGATTTACACTGGATGCAATGCCAGGTAAACAGATGGCAATTGATGCTGATTTAAATACCGGAGCAATTACGGACGCGGAGGCAAAGAAAAGAAGAGATAAAATTCAGGAAGAATCCAGTTTCTTTGGTTCCATGGATGGTGCGGTAAAGTATGTAAAGGGAGATGCAACAGCAGGTCTTTTGATTACGGCGGTAAATATTATCGGTGGTATTGCCATGGGTATGACGCGTGGCGGATTAGAGTTTTCGGATGCATTGAACAAATACACCATTTTAACAATCGGTGATGGACTGGTCAGCCAGATTCCGTCTTTGCTGATATCGCTATCAACCGGTATTCTAGTAACAAAGGGCTCTAAAGATGCTGATTTTGGTACTGTTTTGGTCAGCCAGTTATTTGGAGTACCCAAGGTACTCTATTTCGTTGGGGCAACGATTATTGGTCTGGGTGTTGTAACACCATTGAATACGGTTATTTTCTTGGCATTGGGACTGATATTTATTATTACAGGAAGAATGATTTCTGGTACAATAGAAACAGCAAAGACAGAGAATGAAGCGGATGCAGATGAAGTGGCTGCAGAAGAAATCCGGCAGCCGGAAAATGTTACTTCGCTCCTGCAGGTAGACCCAATCGAATTGGAGTTTGGCTATGGGATTATACCACTGGCGGATGTAAATCAGGGTGGAGATTTACTAGATCGTGTTGTCATGATCCGACGTCAGGTTGCATTAGAACTTGGTACGGTAGTTCCGATTATTCGTTTGAGAGATAACATTCAGTTGAACCCAAATCAGTATATTATCAAAATAAAGGGAATACAGGTAAGCGAAGGGGAAATTCTATTTGACCATTATATGGCGATGAATCCGGGGTTTGTAGAAGAAGAAATTACTGGTATTCCTACCTTTGAACCGTCGTTTCATTTACCGGCTATCTGGATTACCGAGGGTCAGCGGGAACGTGCAGAAAGTGTAGGCTATACAGTAGTTGATCCACCATCAATTATTGCAACCCACCTAACGGAAATTATTCGTCAGTATATTGCAGAGCTCCTTACCAGACAGGATGTTCAGAATCTTGTTAATAATTTGAAAGAAAGCAATCCTTCTTTGGTGGAAGAATTAGTTCCAAAGGCTTTGAGTCTTGGAGAAATACAAAAGGTATTACAGAATCTGTTAAAAGAAGGCATATCTATTCGCGATTTATTGACGATTTTTGAAACACTTGCGGATTATGCATCGTCAACGCGGGATACGGATATTTTAACGGAATATGTAAGACAAAGTCTGAAGCGAGCTATCTCTGGAAAATTCTTTCCGGCAAATGAAACTACCAGTGTGGTTACATTAGATCCGAAGCTGGAACAGGAAATTATGGCAAGTGTAAAGCAGACTGAACAGGGTGCGTATCTGACACTTGACCCGGAAAAGACAAAAACAATTATTGCATCGGTTGAGAGTGAGACTAAAAAATTAGAAAACTTAGGAAAAAATCCAATTGTGATTACTTCACCAATTGTTCGTATGTATTTTAAACGATTGACAAGTGATTATTTTAAAGATCTAATTGTTGTTTCTTACAATGAAGTAGAGTCTAATATTGAATTACAATCTGTTGGGATGGTGACAGCATAATGATAATTAAAAAATTTCAGGGAAAAACAGAAGAAGAAGCAATAGAGGCAGCCAAAAAGGAATTGGGTACCAATGTTGTAATTATGAATGTAAAAGAACTAAAAAGAAAAGGCATGTTTCGATTCTTTAAATCCCGTATGATGGAAGTAACCGTTGCGCTGGAAGAAGAAAATACAATGAGCAGTTTTAATGCGATTGCAAATGATGATTTAAGTGCAAAAACAGTTACTAAGGTAGAAAGTCCTTTTGCTTCTATTACAAAAGAAATTATGAAAAATGATAATGTACAGCCAGCAGAAACAATGGCAAAGGCTACGGAAAAATTCAGTACGGTATCAGAAATAAAGAAAAAAGGAAATGAAGAAAACGCAGGAAGTATGCTGGAAGAAAAATTAGACAGTATACAGTCGCTGATAGAACAACAGATGCATAAACCAGATGAAAATAAGACCAGAGAAGAAAATGAGTCTGAAACATCTGAGGAAGAGAAACCAAATGAAATGGTTGTCTTTATGCAATTGCTGTACAATACTATGATAGATAATGAAGTAAATGAAAAATATGCAAATCAGATTATTGATGAAGCTGAGAAAAATAATAAGGCAAATATGCCAATTGATTATGTGCTGTCCAATATTTATCAAAGAATGATCTTGAAATTTGGAAAGCCGGAAACGATTGTACCGGCAGCCAATAAACCTAAGGTTGTCTTTTTTGTGGGACCGACCGGAGTTGGCAAGACTACCACAATTGCGAAAATTGCATCGAAATTCAGTGTGGAAGAAAAAAAGAAAATCGCATTGCTTACGGCAGATACTTATCGTATAGCGGCCGCAGAACAATTGCGTACGTATGCAAATATTCTGGATGTTCCATTTCGAGTAATCTATTCCATCGAAGAGGCAAAGACAGCTTTTCAGGATTTTAAAACCTATGATTACATATTTGTGGATACGGCAGGGCACTCTCATACGAATGTCACACAGCGGGATGCCATGAGTGAATTAATACATTGTCTGGACGCTGAAGTAGAACAGGAGGTTTATCTCGTATTGAGTGCAACTACAAAGTACAGAGATTTGGTCAGTATTGCCGACACCTATTCTTCATTAACGGACTTCAAACTCATTTTTACCAAATTAGATGAAACAACAACTTTGGGAAATCTTTTGAACTTGAAATTGTATACCGGTGCCTCTCTGTCTTATGTGACATGCGGACAGAATGTACCAGATGATATTGAACATTTCAATCCACAGAATACAGTTCGGTTATTATTAGGTGGCAAGCGTTAATAAAGATTGGGAGAGCATATTGATGGATCAGGCAGAACAATTAAGAAATATAATAAAAATGAATAATCAGCCACATCGCCCATTGGCAAGAGTCATTACGGTGACAAGTGGAAAAGGCGGTGTGGGCAAATCCAATACAGCTATTAATCTTGCTGTGCAATTGCGTAAACTGGGACAAAGAGTAATCATATTAGATGCAGATTTTGGACTGGCAAATATTGAAATCATGTTTGGTACTGTTCCAAAGCATAACCTGTGCGACCTTATCTATCAGGGAAAAAATATTAAAGAGATTATTACCTGGGGACCGGCAGAAGTGGGATTTATTTCAGGTGGATCCGGAATAGCCGGATTATCAAATCTAAGCAGAGATTATTTGACTTATATTATTCAAAACCTTGCCGAACTGGATGCAATTGCCGATGTAATAATTATAGATACAGGAGCAGGTATATCGGATGCAGTATTGGAATTTTTGGTAGCAAGTGGTGAAATATTATTGGTTACGACGCCGGAACCAACTTCAATTACAGATTCCTATTCCCTGTTAAAGGCATTAAACCGACATCCGCGTTTTTCAAAAGATGCATCACAGGTAAAGGTGATTGCAAATAGAGTAGAAACGCAGGAAGAGGGTAAGACATTATTTAATAAATTAAATGCTGTGGTAACCAGATATTTGAAACTACCAATTACTTATCTGGGCTCCATACCACAGGATTCTCAACTATCCAAAGCAGTTATGCAGCAGATGCCGGTTTCTGTTCAGAATCCAAATGCAAAGTCGACGAGAGCATTTGAAAATATGGCAGCAGTTCTATGTAATAAAGAGCTTAACAAAAATTTACAAAAGCGAGGAATGGCGGCCTTTTTTTCACATATTATAGCAGGAAAGCAGAAAGGATAAGATAATTTGGAAATGCTATCAAAATATATTATACCCGGAGAGAGAATAGAAATGTATGCGGTCGATAGGAAACTTGAGTCCAATCCAGTGTCAAATAAAAAAGCTTATGTAAGCAAGGTATTTGACATTCTTTCGGAAGACAGATTGGAAATTACGATGCCGCTTGAGAAAACAAAATTAATTTTGCTGCCTGTGGGTGAAGAATATGATATGTATTTTTATACAAAAAAAGGATTGTATCAGTGCTTTGCCAAAGTGACAGACAGGTACAAAAGCAATAATGTGTATATTCTGGTGTTGGAATTAGTAAGTAATTTAAGAAAGTTTCAGCGTAGGGAATATTATCGGTTTGGCTGTGCCATAGATACCAGAGTCAGAGCTTTAGAGAAAGAAGAAATAGATGCTCTTGAAAAAAACGAAGAATATATAATACCGGACATTCCGATGCAGGAAGGTATCATAGTGGATATCAGCGGTGGTGGAATACGATTCATTACGGATAACCTCTATGAAGCAGGCACTATGGTTTACTGCAAATACCAGCTGCAAATGACTCAGGGTTTGAAGGAATACAAAATGACAGGAAGAATATTGAACAATAGAGAAGTTGACAACAGGCCTGGTGAATATGAACACAGGTTGCAATATGTTAATTTCAAGGAGGCAGAACGGGAAGAAATTATCAGATATATTTTTGAAGAAGAGCGAAAACACAGACAAAAAGAAAAG
Source organism: Lachnospiraceae bacterium (assembly GCA_028692055.1). Classification (GTDB taxonomy): domain Bacteria; phylum Bacillota; class Clostridia; order Lachnospirales; family Lachnospiraceae; genus SZUA-378. The sequence continues at coordinate 13,899 of JAQUYA010000026.1, forward strand.
GGATGACAAGATGAAAAAAAATATATTAGTAGTTGATGACTCTGCACTCATGAGAAGAATACTTTGTGATATAATAAATTCAGACGAACGATTCCAGGTTACAGATAAAGCCGTTAATGGTCTGGATGCCTTAGAATTAATTAGTACAAAGCAGTATGATGCAGTAGTTTTAGACATTAATATGCCTAAGATGACTGGATTACAGCTTCTGAAAGAATTGCAAGTAAGAAAGATTTCTGCAAACGTAATTATGGCAAGCACAGATACTATAGATGGTGCACAAGTCGTAATGGATGCCTTAGAATTAGGTGCTTTGGATTTCATACACAAGCCTTATAACACAGTAGAACTTCGCAAAGAAAGTTTTCAAAAAAAATTACTTAACATTTTGGATGCGGCGACACAAAGTCAGATTAAGAGTCTTACACTGAGTAAACCGGTGAAGATTGAAAGAGCATCACCCAAAATTATGGAATTTGTGGAAAAGCATGTGGCTGATTTCAAAGGAAAAAAGGTCGTGGCAATTGCAAGCTCTACAGGTGGACCAAAGGCTCTCCAACAGGTAATACCAGTACTACCGGAGAATTTAAAGGTACCTGTCATGATAGTTCAGCATATGCCGGCCGGATTTACCAAGTCTTTTGCGGAACGACTCAATACACTCAGCAAGGTTTCTGTGAAGGAAGCGGAAGAAGGAGATGTATTAGAGGCAGGAAAGGTATATCTTGCACGCGGCGGTTCTCATATGAATGCAGTGGAAAAATCCGGAAAAGTATACATACATTATACGGACGAGCCATCCAGAGAAGGGGTTAAACCATGCGCAAACTATATGTTTGAATCACTTAAAAAATGCAGTTATGATGAGGTGGTTTGTGTTGTATTAACGGGAATGGGTGCTGATGGTACAAAAGGAATTGTTCATTTAAAGGAAACTAAAAAAATACATGTAATCGCTCAGGAAAAGAGTACTTGTGCAGTTTATGGAATGCCACGTAGTATTGTGGATTCAGGACTGGCAAATCAGGTAGTTCGTATTGAGCAGGTCGCACAAGAGATTATATTGAATGTGGGGGTAAAATAGTATGGATGTAAGTCAATATCTTGAAATATTTTTAGATGAATCAAAGGAACATTTACAAAATCTGAATACACAGATTCTGGAGCTTGAGCAGGACTCCGAAAACATGGATGTTATAAATGAAATATTCCGTGCAGCACATTCCTTAAAAGGAATGGCAGGAACCATGGGATATAAGAGAATGCAGGCTTTGACACATGATATGGAAAATGTGTTTTCAGAGGTTCGTAATGGAACGATTAAAGTAAAAGCAAACATGATTGATATTTTATTTCAATGCCTGGACGCATTGGAAGAGTATGTATCGTCTATCCAGGAAACGACCGATGAGGGTACGAATGATAATGAAGCAATCATTAAGATGTTAAATGATATCTTAAATGGAACAGATACAGGGGAAGCTCCAGCAGCAAAGAAAGAAGCTCCAGTGGCAGCGGAAGCAAAAGAAGAGGGTGCAGAACCGTGGAAAAAAATCAAACTGGGTTCGACGGAGGTTTCCGTAATTAAAGCCGCCAGAGAAAAAGGAAATGAGGTATATGGAATCACAGTTTATGTGCAGGAAAGTTGTCTTTTGAAGGCTGCACGTTCCTTTTTGGTATTTAAAACATTGGAAGAATCTGGAGAAATCATTGTATCAGACCCAGTAGTACAGGATATTGAAGATGAAAAATTTGACTTGGATTTCTCGATTATTTATTTATCAGACGAACCATTTGAAACCATTATAAATAAGATTAAGAATGTATCCGAAATCGATAAAGTAATTGCTTCCCCTGTGGATTTATCTGAATTTGATATTGAAGAGGAAGAAGTAATAGAAAATTCAAAAGAAGAAGCAGACGAAGAAAACGAGGACATGACGGATGGTAAAGCACCAGGTACTACGGTTGCTGCCCCTTCCAAACAGGAAAAGAAACAGGCAGTAGCGAAACCAATCGTAAATAGGACCGTTCGTGTGGATATTGAAAAACTGGATGTATTAATGAATCTGGTAAGTGAGCTTATCATTGCAAAGAACTCATTAGTATCAGCTTCTGCGGTAGAGGAAACCGCAAATACCACATTTAATGAACAAATAGAATATCTGGAAAGTGTTACGACAAACCTGCATGAATCCGTTATGAAGGTTCGAATGGTTCCAATTGAAAGTGTACTTACCAAATTCCCACGTATGATTCGCGACTTATCCAAAAAACTGGACAAAAAAATGGAATTATACATGACTGGTGAGGATACGGAATTAGATAGAACTGTGGTTGATGAAATTGGTGATCCACTGATGCATTTACTGCGTAATTCTGCAGATCATGGGTTGGAAAGTGCAGAAGTAAGACGTGCAAAGGGCAAAAACGAAACCGGTACGATTTTCTTAAATGCATATCAGGATGGTAACAACGTTATCATTGAAGTTGGCGATGATGGTAATGGAATTGACATAGAGGCAGTCAAAAATAAAGCGATTGAACGAGGCACAATTACCGCAGAACAGGCAGAGAATATGACAGATAAGGATATTGTTGATTTATTATTCCTACCAAGCTTTTCTACTGCCAAGGAAGTTTCCGACGTATCCGGACGTGGGGTTGGACTTGATGTAGTACGTTCTAAGATAGAAGCATTAAGTGGTGAAGTTGAGGTAAAGACAAAATTAGGTGCAGGCAGTACATGGACTATCCGTTTACCGTTGACCTTAGCTATTATTCAGGCATTGATGGTAATGGTTGGAAACGAAAAATATGCAATTTCTCTTGGCTCAATTGAAACAATTGAGAATATTACACCACAGGAAATTAAGCAGGTACAATCAAAAGAAGTGATTAACTTACGTGGAAATGTAATTCCTATTATACGTCTGGCAGATGTCCTGGATATTGAACCAACGCGTGGCGAAAATGACAGTATGGTAGTTGTTATTGTGAAAAAAGGCGAAAAGCTTGCTGGTATTGTAGTTGATGAATTAATGGGACAACAGGAAATTGTTATCAAATCTCTTGGAAAATACATTAATAAATGCAAGATGATTAGCGGTGCAACAATTCTGGGTGATGGTGAAGTCGCATTGATTCTTGATGCAAATGCATTATTCTAAGAGGAAACAATAGGAGGAAAAACCATGGATGAAGTGAAAAATATAGTGGATACGACACAATTTATTGTAATAAAGATTGGTAATGAGCAATTTGGTATTGATATTAAATTTATTGATAACATTGTTCGTATGCAAAGCATTACTAGAGTTCCTAAAGTTCCAGAATATTTTAAAGGGGTTATTAATTTAAGAGGTGAAGTGATTCCGGTTATGAGTCTTCGTTTGAAAATGGGACTGGAACTGGATGAATATACAAAGACAACCAGAATTATCATTATTAAATTAGAACAGCATGAAGGCATCGGTGTGATTGTAGACGAGGTAAAGGAAGTAGTTACCCTGGAAACAGAGCAAATCGAGAAGCTATCATATGATAAGGATGAAAAACAAACATTTGTATATGGTGTTGGAAAAGTAGACAACTCATTAATTTCATTATTGGATTTGAATGCTGTGCTGGCTGAGCCACAGGCATAGAGAGGAAGATAAAATGTCGAAACTTAATTTGAATGAGATGTCACAAACTTATTATGATGTTTTAAAGGAAATCGGAAATATTGGAGCCGGCAATGCGACGACTGCTTTGGCTCAAATGCTCCAATGTAAGGTAGACATGAAAGTACCGCAGGTAAAACTTCTTGATTTTAAAGAGGTGGGAGAATTAATGGGCGGTGAAGAACAGATTATGGCTGGAATCTACCTGGTGGTAGAAGGGGACATTAACGGAAGTATTATGTTTCTGCTGGAATATCAATCAGCACGTCATTTAGTTTCCAAATTAATGGGCACTTCCTGTGAAGGAGAAGACTTTTCAGAGATGGGAATGTCTGCATTAAAGGAAATTGGAAATATTATTACCGGTGCATATTTGAATTCGCTGTCTACTTTAACGAATTTAAAAATTTATCCATCGGTACCAGATTTGAGTATTGATATGGCAGGTGCAATATTAAGTGTACCGGCTATTGAGTTTGGAGCATTGGGAGATAAAATTTTACTGATTCAAACGCAATTTACGGATGAAATGGACTTAGATGGTTATTTTATTATGATTCCGGATATGGAATCCTACGAGTTAATATTAACCTCTTTGGGAATCACTCTATAGGGAGAAGTTTGGAAGGTAAATATGGGCGAAATAATAAAAGTAGGGATGGCAGATCTAAAAATATGCAAAAGTCCGGATGCATTAACTACTTTAGGACTCGGTTCTTGTGTGGGAATTGCAGTGCGTGACCCAGTCACAAAAGTAGGAGGGCTGGCACATATAATGCTTCCAGACAGCACGCGGATAAGAAATAACTCAAATGTTCCGAAATTTGCGGATACGGGAATTGTAGAACTGGTGAATCAATTGGTTGCAAATGGTGCTTCTAGAGCTCGTCTGGTTGCAAAGATTGCAGGTGGTGCACAAATGTTCGCATTTCAAAACAAAACGGATTTGGTACGTGTGGGTGAAAATAATGTATTCGCTTCAAAGGAAAAATTGAAAGAATTAAAAATACCTATCTTGGCAGAAGACACAGGATTAAATTACGGAAGAACTGTAATTTTTTATCCGGAAACAGGAGATTTTGTCATTAAAGCAGTTGGGAAAGCAGAAACGGTGATTTAATGAAACGAAAACTTGTACCATCTTTTATCATGTTATTTGCCGGAGCGCTTACTAGTATTGTGATGTTTCTGAATCATTATGAAATAAAAACAATGCTTTGGATATTAGTAGGTGTTCTGGTTTCTTTTTACATTATTGGAGTCATAATTAAGAAAGTAATGGATTCCTTTGAAAAGGCGGCAGAGGATACGGCGACTGTTTCCGATGAAGGTGAGGTAATTGAAAAGGAAACCGCGGGAGAATCGGTAGAAGAAAAGGAACAACAGGGGATAAAGGAAGAATAAACAAAAGAAACTTATAGACTTGGGAGATGTGTGTCATGGATGAAGCCGGTAAGAAAAAACTGTGGGATGAGTATGCAAAAACCAAATCATCTGAATGCAGGGATAAAATTATTCTTGAATATGCATCGCTTGTGAAACTTGTTGCAGGTCGGTTAAGTATGTATTTGGGATATAATGTTGAATATGAAGACCTGGTTAGCTATGGAATATTTGGTTTAATCGATGCAATTGATAAGTTTGACGGTACAAAGGCCGTCAAATTTGAAACATATGCAAGTCTACGTATTAGAGGTTCCATATTAGACCAAATCCGTAAGATGGATTGGATTCCGCGAACAATCAGACAAAAACAAAAGAAGATAGATGTTGCAATAAAGGAAATTGAAGACCAAAAAGGTAGAAATGCCAGTGATGCTGAGATTGCTGAAAAGCTGGGAATTAATGAGGATGAATTCTTAGACTGGCAGTCGCAGATGAAGGTAACCAATATTGTATCTCTAAATGAATATTTAGAACAGGGCGCAGAGGTTCCGAATGAAAGAAATCAGAATCAGCATTTCGATGCTCCAGAAGATGTTATTGAACAGTCTGAACTGAAAAAAATATTACAGGAAGCACTTGAACTCCTTACAGAGAAGGAAAAGAAGGTTATTTTATTGTACTATTATGAGGAACTTACGCTGAAGGAAATTAGTAATGTATTGGAGGTTTCAGAATCCCGAATATCTCAATTACATACGAAGGGACTTCAAAAAATGAAGAAAAAGCTGGGTAATTATATGGGAATATTGACAGAGGGACTATAAATTAAGATACGTGAGTAGGAGAAAATGGGGATGAATGGTTATTTTCAATTAGTCGTAAATGAGCGGGGGACGGGACTTTGCATTTATCCGCCAGCAGAAGGCGGGCAATTTTTAGATATTAATGAAGTATCAAACTATTTGCAACGAAAAAATATTACATTTGATATCACTGCGGTAAATTCTGCAATTCGAAATGCAGTAAAACCAACCGTAATCATGTTATCAAATCAACAGGTTTATCCGGAACCGGAAATGTTCGATGTAAAGATTACGCCGGATGCGATGCAGGCAATTGCAAGGTTCTATGCACCTTCAGTCGGGGCACCAATGTTAGAAAAAGCTAATATTATTAATGATTTGAAGCAACAGAAAATCACAATCGGAATTGATGAAGCAGCAATTGATGCATTTCTTGCGCATCGGGAATACTGTAAGGATTTTGTAATAGCAAACGGAAAAATGCCCAGACAGGGGACCGATGCAGCGATTGAATATTTTTTTAATACGGATTTAAAAGTCCGTCCTACTTTAAAAGAGGATGGTAGTGTCGATTTTTTTAATCTAAACACCATTAACCATTGCAAAGAAGGGGATATTCTGGCTCGGTTAATCAAAGAAGACCCAGGTGAGAATGGAATTAATGTATTAGGCAATGTTATTCGCCCAAGAGAGGTGAAAAAATCATATCTCGAATTTAGTAACCATATCACGTTGTCACCGGACAGAACAGTATTAACCTCACAGGTAAATGGTCATGTATGCCTTGTTGAAGGAAAGGTATTTGTTTCGAATGAATATCAAGTAGAAAATGTAGATAATTCTACAGGAAATATAGAATATGAGGGAAGCGTTCTGGTAACAGGGAATGTATGCTCAAACTTTAGTGTAATTGCACATGGCGATGTAGAGGTACGTGGTGTAGTAGAAGGCGCATATATTGAGGCAGATGGCAATATCGTTATTGCAAGAGGCATGAATGGAATGTCACGGGGAAAACTAAAGGCAGGTGGAAATATCATTGCCAAATTTATTGAAAACGCAACGGTTGAAGCAGGTGGCTATGTGGAAGCAGAAGCAATTCTGCATAGTAATGTTTCTGCAAGAACGGAAGTAAATGTATTAAGTCATAAAGGATTTATTACCGGCGGAAGAGTAGTAGCAACAAATGCAATTAATGTAAAAAACCTGGGTTCTTCAATGGGGGCGGATACCGTGATAGAGATAGGTGTTGACCCAGCAATAAAAGAAAAACTTACTTCTTTACAAAAAGAAATCATGGAAATACATAAGGTATTGCAGCAGATAGAGCCAATATTGACGACTACGAGTCAAAAACTTGCAAAAGGCGAAAAACTAGCTCCAGACAGAATAAAATATGTGCAAACACTGATGATTGCAAACAAGCAGAAAAAGGAACGTCTGCAAATTTGCAATGCGCAGATTGAGGAATATCAGGGATTGCTCGAAGCGAATAAAAATGCAAGTGTAAAGGTATCAGGTGAGGTATATGGAGGGACTAAAATCATTATTTCAGACTGCTCAATGACGGTAAAAGATACAATGAAATATTGTAGATTTGTCAGAGAACAGGGTGAAGTGAAGATGACTGCTTTATAAGTTTCCGAAAGGGAGGTTTTGGTATGGCAATCGGTCCAATAGAAACAAATGGTGCAATTGGCAGAATGCAGGATATAAGTATTTTAAGGCAAAATGAAGAAAATAAAACACTGATTGATCAGGGAAATTATCAGAATATTTTTCAAAAGGAAATAAAGGATAAGAGTGCACAGGTAAATCAGGCGGATAACGCAAATTATGAAAAAGAGAATTATGATGCCAAAGAAAAGGGAAATGGTCAATACTATAGCAATCAAAAACAGAAGAAAAAAAATGAACAAAAGAAAGACAAGGTAGTCATCAAAGGACAAAGCCATTTTGATATTAAAATCTAAGCGTGTGCGAAAGCATGCAGATAGGAATACAAATGAGTATAGCAGGAATTATTTTATTATTAATTGGAATTTTGATTTTTATAGCAAGTTTTGTGATTCCAGAAAAGAAAAATCAAGCAACAGAGGCAGATAAAAAGTTAAGTGAAGAATTGGCAAAAGAATCCATTGAACAGGAAGTAGAAGGTGCCAAAACGCAGATTCAGGATATGGTAGACGAAACGGTTTCTTATGCGGTGGAGAAAACAGAGCGCTCACTGGAGCGATTAACCAATGAGAAGATACAGGCAGTTAATGATTACTCAGATACGGTATTGGAAGAAATAAATAAGAACCATAAAGAAGTATTATTTCTATATGATATGTTAAATGATAAGCAGCAGAATCTGCAGGAAACTGTGAAAACAGTAAATAAAACTGCAAAAGACATGAAGGATACAGTAAAAACAGTAGAGGAAACGGCGAAAACGGTCCGCGAAAAGGTGGATGTAGAAGAAATAGAAGAAGTACCAAAGAAAACAGAAAGAAAAACAACAGCTAAAGCACCTGAACAGAAGAAAACATCTGCTAAAAAAGCAGTTTCTACAAAATCCGGGACAGAATTTAAACCATTATCTGCAGAAAAAATTTCAAATGGTAATGTGGTGAATGATATTGATATTATGGTTGGCGAAAATGGGAAAAATAATAATGAAAGAATATTAGAATTACATAAAATGGGAAAATCCAATATGGCAGTTGCGAAGGAATTAGGCCTTGGCGTAGGGGAAGTGAAACTTGTCATAGATTTATTCGAAGGCTTGCTATAAGAGAAAGCGTACGTTATATTCTGATAAAGGGTCTACATGCGTAGACATAAAGGTACAAGATGGAATGAAATTAACTTATTATTTAAGAGGTTTGGGAATAGGAATAGTGATAACAGCTGTTACATTAAGCTTTGGCACAAAGCATAACATGCCTGAAATGACAGATGAACAGATAAAAGCCAGAGCCGCAGAGCTTGGAATGGTAGAGGAAAGTCTATTATCAGACGTTATGGATGAGAATGCAGAAGCAATGTCGGAAGAACAGAGTACGGAGTTAACAACTGAAGAAAATACAGAAGCGGAAGATAAGACAGAAGAAGTTGTGCCAGAAGAAAACATAACGCAGGAGGCAACAACCGAAGAAAATACAGAAACAGAAGATAGGACAGAGGAAGCTGTATCGGAAGAGCAGAGTACCATGGAAGTCCAAGAGACTGAAACGGTTGAAATCGTTGTAAATGCTGGTGAAAGCTCGGTTTCTATAAGCAAAAAGCTTGCAACTGCAGGACTTGTGGATTCGGCAGCTGCCTACGACAGTTATCTGTGTAAAAATGGTTATGATAAGAAAATATGTACCGGTAGTCATATGATTAAAAAAGGTGCAACAGAAGAAGAAATTGCAAAAGCAATTACTTCAAAATGAGAAAAATGAAATATTTAAAAAATCCCCTTGTTTAGAGGGGATTTTTATGCTATACTAACTGAGCTACAAAAAAACACGTATACCAATATATCATCGGTGCTTCGCTAACGCAGAAGTGATGGATATGAGAAAATCATAAGGTTTTACTCGGACGGTTATACGGAAGAACAGAGATTCCGAAGAGAACTCGCATGAGTCCCAGGAACTCATTAACCAAATGGAGGAAAGAAACATGAGCGTTATTTCAATGAAACAATTATTAGAAGCAGGTGTACATTTTGGACATCAGACAAGAAGATGGAACCCTAAGATGGCTCCTTATATCTTCACAGAAAGAAACGGAATCTACATCATTGACTTACAGAAAACAGTAGGTAAAGTAGATGAAGCTTATAAAGCAATCTGTGATATCGCTGCAGAAGGTGGTACTGTATTATTTGTTGGTACTAAAAAACAGGCGCAGGATGCAGTTAAAACAGAAGCAGAGCGTTGTGGAATGTATTATGTTAATGAAAGATGGTTAGGCGGAATGCTCACCAACTTCAAAACAATTAAAAGTAGAATTGCAAGATTAAAAGCAATTGAAACAATGTCACAAGACGGAACATTTGATGTTCTTCCTAAGAAAGAAGTTATTAACCTGAAAAAAGAATGGGAAAAACTTGAGAAAAACTTAGGCGGAATTAAAGATATGAAGAAAATCCCAGATGCTATCTTTGTAGTAGATCCTAAGAAAGAAAGAATCTGTGTACAGGAAGCTCACACACTTGGAATTCCACTTGTTGGTATTGCAGATACAAACTGTGATCCAGAAGAACTTGATTTTGTAATCCCAGGTAACGATGATGCAATCAGAGCTGTAAAATTAATCGTAGCTAAAATGGCTGACGGAATTATCGAAGTGAATCAAGGCGAAGCAGTAGAAGTAGAAGCTCCAGTAGAAGAAACTATAGAAGCTTAATCTTCCGATAAAAGGATACCTTTTGATAAAAAAGGTTACTATGCGGAGCGAAACATGTAATCACAAAGGGACGATTAATTTAACCGTCCCTTTCTATATACACACATAAAATAGAAAATTATTTGGAGGAATCGAAAATGGCTATTACAGCAGGTATGGTAAAAGAATTAAGAGAAATGACAGGCGCAGGAATGATGGACTGTAAAAAGGCTCTTACAGAAACAAATGGAGATATGGACGAAGCAGTAGAATTTTTAAGAAAAAATGGACAAGCAAAAGCCGAGAAAAAAGCAAGCAGAATCGCTGCGGAAGGTCTTGTTAAAGCTATCACAAATGGCGATACAACAGCAGCAATCGTTGAAGTTAATTCAGAAACAGACTTTGTTGCAAAAAACGAAGATTTTCAAAACTTTGTTGGAGCTGTTGCAAATCAGGCAGTTGCTTCTGATTCAACAGATATCGATGCATTCCTCACAGAAGCTTGGAATGTAGATACAAGCAAAACAGTAAATGAAGCATTAACTGAGAAAATCGCTGTTATTGGTGAAAAATTATCCATCAGAAGATTTGAAAAAGTTGTTGCTGCTAATGGATGTATAGCTACTTATGTACATGGTGGCGGTAGAATCGGTGTTATCGTTGAAGCAGATACAACAGTAGTAAATGATGCTGTAAAAGAAGCTTTAACAAATGTTGCAATGCAAATTGCTGCTCTTTCACCAAAATATGTTTCACAGGCAGAAGTAAGTGAAGAATACAAAGAGCATGAAAAGGAAATCTTACTTTCACAGGCGAAAGTTGAAAATGCTGCATTACCAGCTGAGAAACAAAAACCAGATGCAATCATTGAAAAAATGATTATCGGACGTTTAAACAAAGAATTAAAAGAAGTTTGTTTATTAGATCAGGCATATGTAAAAGACGGCGATTTAACAGTTGCTAAATATGTTGACAGTGTTGCAAAAGAAGTTGGTGCAGACATCACAATTAAGAAGTTCGTTCGTTATGAAACAGGCGAAGGTCTTGAAAAGAAAAACGAGGACTTCGCAGCAGAGGTTGCTGCACAGATGGCATAGTCTTGCTAAAGCAAGCCATTACTAAGCAAATTTTTTACATTTGAATTAAACTTGCATATTGGAAGGCTCTGAAAGCCTTGAATACAGTGGATTACCACAGGAATTCAAGACTTTCGGAGCTTTTTTTGTTGTGTCAGCAAACATAATGATTTACCGCTGAATATCGCCAAAAATCGTTCAGTTTCATTTTAACTTAAGTATTACTCAACTGCCGACTTGAGTAAATTAAGAGTTCACAATCTTCAGCGAAGTTTACTCGCACAATCACTTTTAAGAATGAAACACACGAAGCGTTTTACAAAGGATATCTGCAAGACTTAATTCAATTTCAGAAAAGGAAAAATGGAATTTAAAAATATATTCAACGTTGTCAGCATGTCAGCATGTGAACTGTCAGCATGTGATTTATTCAAGATGTAAAGAAATTGTAGTTATATACCGATATAAATAGCACATGGATGAATTTGAACAGCTACGGACAGCGAACCTCTGAAAAAACAAGAGTTTGCTGTCCGTTTTTTAGTATCATAATATTGGAGGGGTGTCACTTGTAACAGCGAGGGTGAAGAAGGAACATTTGATGTAAAGGCATAAATACTATAATCAATGAGACAGGGAGGGAAAATGATTATGGAATTGACAGGAATTAATCAGACACAATATCTAGATAAAGTATTTAAATATTATACCTACAAGGATGGAAAAGGACAGGAGAAAAGTGTTTCTTTGAAGGACAGTGTGGAAATATCACTTCCCTCCTTTACGGTGTCTGTGGGTTCGGAGACTTATGAAGAATTAAAAACACAAATAAAGACGATGCATAATGGTGTCTGGAACTGGAATAGTTGGCAGAATAATCATCAGGGTATGGAGAATACAAGTTATATCAGTGATGAAACAGCGGTTCCACCGAGAGGATTTCAGTATTTTGCAGGCAATTATTCAGGACAATCCGTGAGTGATTTAAAAGAGTCTCTCAATAAGTTGGAGATGAATCAATATACAAGTAATATGACTTTGATTGCAGCCAAAAAGGGAGTAAAAATGGGGTTGGGCAGTTTGTTATTGGATAATAAGAATTTTAATCAAAATAGTGACAAAATAGATGATAGTCTGTATCAAAGCGGAATTGATTTTTTAGAAAAGTTTCATATTAAGTATGGTTCTGATAGAATTGAAATCTTGAAGAGAGGAGGAAACTAAGTCATGGGAATAGCAGGAGTTGGATATGGAAATACAGTGCCATATTATCCACATATAAACAGCAGAACAGGGAAGAATGCAGAATTACAGAATATTCAGCCGGAAAGTCAATGCTCCGGAAATATCGCTCTTAAATGGAGTGATGGAGCGATTTTTGTTAGTGGCACACCAGACGGACAGTCATTTTCAATTTATAAAGCAGATGATTATTCAGCAGATAATCCGATACTTAATATTAAGGGAACAGATAAAGATGGAAACATTTATGAACAGCAAATAGATCCCCTGACAGTCGATCCGGAGAATGCATCTTATGTTGAGATGATGGCAGTCAATGCATATCTAGTAGATATAGGCGAATTGGATGGGAATGATTTTAGTGCAATTGAAAGACCAACAAAAGATGATTTGGAGAAAGCAGATTATCTTAATTCCATTAGGGAATGGCGTGATACACAGTATAGCGTGGGAAATATGGTCGGCTATCATAAGTCCGCAAATGTATGTAATGCACTTGTGAATTTGCAGCATGAACAGAATGGGACAGTTAAAGTGATAGAAGGACCTGATGGAGCAGTCATAGTTACGCAGAGAGAGGGAAGACTTCAAAGCGGCATTATAGGCATGAGCAGTTTTGGAACAGGTGATAATTTTCGGTTCATGGAGGCAAGATATGCGGATGATTCTACAACAGAGAATCCAATTATTGAAGTTCGTATTTCTGAGGAATTTGGCGTCCCAACAGTATTTAGGGTTAATATCAACGACATAGACCCAAAGAATGCAACGCAGTTAGAGATGTTTGCATTGTGTTCCCATGCGGATGCACAGGGAATTTCTACTTCGGATAGAAATGGTGTTGCTTATATATCATTGATTGAATATGCTGGTGTCGGTGGATATGAGGCAGACAACATTACAGATTTTGTAGGAAAGAAACAGGACTGGACTCAAATTGTTGAGGAAGCACTAAAGGCAGAAACGGATAGTACAAATAACATTGTAGATGTATGGACGCAGATGCTAAAAGATTTATTTGAGGCATTTGTTAAAAATATGTCAGATGAAATTGTTGGAGATGGCTCTATTATAGATCTTATATCTGGAGAAGAACGTTTTGAAATAGATAATGATAGATACCGTATTCAGCATAGAGAAAACCAGATATTTACTATAACAGATAAGGAGACAGGGGCAGTACATACTTTTTCTGAGGAGCAGGCAATGCTTCAAAAGAATGTAGAGAGTGGTAATACTTATCTTATGAATTGCGATGAAAATGGAGATGTCACAGATGTTATGGAAGTTTCAGACGAGCTTTTGAGCTATTTGAATGTCTATTTTATGATCAATCATATCAAGCCGGGAGTGATGAATGACGAAACGGAAGCACAGGTGAAGGATATTCTGGCTAAACAGGAAATAGATTTCAAAGAGGCAGGCTTATTTGCATATAATACAGGACTACCGTCCAAAGAGCAGACATTAACAGATCAAAAGTATACGGATAGTGAAACGGGGATTTCGTGGTATGTTGGAAAAGATGAAATTCCATATATTCTGGAAAAAGATATAGAGAAATTAATCACTTTATGCAAAGGGACAGGAGAGGACTGGTTAAAAAAAGCAGCCAAAATGACAGGACTTATATCTTCTGATAACGTAGATGAATCATTATCAATGGAGGAAAGTGCTTTTCAATTAATCGCACCCAATGCACCGGAAGAAGTAAAGCAGGCATGGATGGAGGCTGTTAAAGAAACTGGTATAAATGGACTCGGGCTACAAGAAAATGGAATGATGAGCCACATCACGCAGTTGGATGTTCAACGGGTAATCAAGTGGTATAATGGCGAGGATACTGATGTTTTGGGAAGAACAGTAGAGTCCGCACAACAGGCGGTAGAAAAAGCACTATATGATTTGGAACATCCACTTGAGCCACTTACGAACAGAAGTGTCAGTGTGCAGCAGAGTATTGAAAAAGAGAAAGAGTTTTATAAAAATCACAGATTATCAATAAACAAGGAAGGGTATAAGAGTGAAATAATTTGACAATTATTTCACATTGGTTTTGATTGTACGCGTGCTAAAGCACGCAGATGGGAATAAAAATGGAAAAGCAGGATTTTATTGGATATGATTATAGAGAAATTACAGTGGAAAAAAATCAAATATCCGCTTATATGGATGGGTATGAATGCTTTGGCTGGACGTTGGATGAAAATCACCAGGCGGTTTTTGAACGGACATTGGTTCAAAATAGCTCCGAATTTCAGAAAAGTGGAAAGACGGTACTTCGATTCAAAAGGAATCGAAAAATTATAAATAAAACAGAACTTACAAGACTTCAAAGATATTTTGAAGATTGTATGAGGCAGATTGCAGAACTGGAGCAGTCAAAAATCAGGATGGGAATGATTGCAGCAATGATTATTGGAATTGTGGGATGTGCGTTTATGGCAGGATCTGCATTTGCAATAACCAATGAACCACCTCTGGTAATTGCCTGTACGCTATTAGCAATCCCTGGTTTTACCTGTTGGATTCTGCCATACTTTGTGTATCGGTGGGTATCGAATAAGAAAGCGGAACAGGTGAATCCAATGATAGAAAAGAAGCAGGATGAGGTATATGAAATCTGTGAAAAAGGACATAAATTATTATAATCATATAATTAAAAAAATACCATTTCTTATTATTTTAGGGCTGGAAATTGTTTCGGCTGCAATGTCTATTTTATACACAGCGACAGACTGGCTAAAAAAGATTCCGGAGAGTGTGGTTTATGTGATTTTCGTTGTGGCAGCATGTGCCCTAGTTTTACTGGTATGGAGAATGATTCTTTTTTTTATGGATTCTCAGTGGAAACTAAAAATTCAGGAAACCATACACAGGTGGTCATTTTTAGGCAGAATGGCAGATGACTTTAGCTATCGTACTGTTACTATGGCAGGAGTTTCCTTTGTGATTAACACGCTTTTCGCAGTATTCAAAGGGATAGCCGGATGGTTTTCAGCTTCCTTCTGGATGATTACATTTGCGGCATATTATATGGTACTTAGCCTGTCAAAACTGATTTTATTAAGTACAAAGTTTAGATTAAGAAAAATAGAGGATGAAGTGAAACGTGAAATGAGGGAATGGAAACACATTTGTTATTTTTGTTGGTTGTAGAATAGATGATACCTTATTATACTTTAATTACATAAACAAGACAAGTGTTGAAATAATAAAAAGATATATTGGAGGACAACATGAAAGCAGCATTATATCAGGGAAAACGAAATATAGAGATTGTAGAGTTACCTACACCAACAGCGGGAGATAATGATATTGTCATTAAAAATATTTATTCCAGTATCTGTGGAACCGATGTTGCGGTATATACTCATGGTCCGTATCAGGGACATCGTATTACAATCGGTGGCGAATTTGGACATGAAACTGTATCAAGAGTAGTAGAAGTAGGAAAAAACATAAGAGATATTTATGTTGGAGATAGAGTATATCCTTATCCAAGACTTGCTAAGGGAGATCCAAGAAGAGCAGGAACCATTGGAGGATTTTCAGAATACATACTTGTTTCAAATGCAAAAATCAATGAAGAACTATATGCAGTCCCTGAGAAAATCAGTGATAAAGCAGCAAGCTTGATTGAGCCTTTTACAGTAGGCTGTAGGGCAGCAAGAAGATCGGAACCGAAGCCAGGGGAAAATGCTATTATTTTTGGAGCAGGAACTATTGGAATAGCAGCAGCCATTACATTAAGATATTTTGGCTGCAATAAGATAATGATTTGCGATTATTCCGATTTTCGATTGAAAAAAGCAAAAGAATTGGGATTTGAAATTTGTAACAATGGAAAAGAAGATTTGAAAATAAAGGCAAAAGAGTATTTTGGAGAAGCAGTGTCAGCACTTGGAATGACCTGTGATGCAGATATTTATATTGATGCAGCGGGAGCAGACGAGATTATTGCAACTTATCAGACAATGGGAAGTGTTGGCTCACGCATGGTTGTAGTTGCTGTGAAGGCAGGAATGAGACCAGTAGATGTGTTGGCGATGACATTTGGACAGCACGCAATCATTGGAAGCGGTGGATATATGCCAGAGGATGTCAGAGATGTTATGGATATCATGGAAAGCGGCAGATGGGATATTGAGTCCATTATTACCCATGAATTTTCACAGGACAGACTGGGTGAAGCGATTGAAATGGCTTCTGACACAGAACAATCATTGAATGTGGTTATAAAATATGAAAAATAATTGCAATTAATAATTCTGAAACAAAACATAAACAGAAAGCAAATAAAGAAGACGTAGGATAACATTATCAAATCAACCGAGGATTTCATACGAAAGGAAGTAGAAATTATGAAGAAAAGTAGTTTTGTGGCAATGATCTTAGGAGTTATTAGTCTTGTGTTTTTTGCGCTTGGAATGTGTATGGCAATGTTACCCGAGTGGAATGCATTTACACCAGGGGTAGTGTGCGGATGCATTGGTCTGGTACTAGCACTTATTACTGTATTTGTTTGGAGAAAGATGGAGAACAAAGAACCAATTAAGTTAAATGCTAAAACAGTTGGCACAGTTATTGTTGGTATTATCGGAGCATTGGCACTTGGCGTTGGAATGTGCTTTACAATGGTTTGGAATCAGATGATTCTTGGAGTAGTTATTGGATTGGTTGGAATTGTGCTTCTGCTTTGCCTGATTCCATTAGTAAAAGGAATTAAATAGGTACATTTTTTCATAAAAGGTAAGTGCTGTATAAACCGGCCTTTTATGAAAATTAAGTTTGCACAGGAATATGGTAATTATGCACATATATATAGGTACAAATTTTTGGTGATAATTACATATTACGAGAAAGAAAAATATTTTATATAATTGAAGTCTAGTAAATTAAAAATACAAATAGGTGGTAGCTGAAATGTGAAAACCAACATATCAGCTGCTATTTTTTTGGGCAAAAGGAGAAAACAAAATGAATCAAAATTCAAACCATTATCTTGCAGAGGCACCAATAGGGAAACTTATGATGAAATTTTCAATTCCATGTATCATGTCTTTGCTTGTATCGTCACTTTACAATATCGTAGATCAGATTTTTATCGGAAGAGGTGTTGGATATCTGGGGAATGGAGCGACCAATGTGGTATTTCCAATTACAGTCATTGCACTGGCACTTGCTTTGATGATTGGCGATGGGTGTGCAGCTTTTTTAAGTATTTGTCAGGGTAAAAAAGATACGGAAGGTATAAGAATGGGGGCTGGAAATTCTATTTTAGTGCTCGTGCTTAGCAGCATTATGATTATGATTATCTTTATAGTGTTTCGGGAAGGAATACTGAGAGCCTTCGGAGCAACAGAAAATAATATTGCATATGCCAGAGATTATTTTGATATTATTGTAATTGGTATTCCGTTTTTTATGTTTACCAATGGGTTAAACTCTATTATTCGTGCAGATGGAAGTCCACAGTTTGCAATGATATCCACATTAGTGGGATGTATTATCAATATCATTTTTGATCCGATTGCAATTTTTGTATTGCACTGGGGTGTAAAAGGTGCTGCACTTGCCACAATTGCAGGTCAGATTGTATCAGCAGGTTTAGCATTGTACTATCTTTTCCATACAAAGTCATTTAAGCTCAACATAAAAAGTTTTGCAATAAAAGCCTCCTTGCTGGAACGTATTTTACCGCTTGGAATCAGCAGCTTTCTAACACAACTTTCTATCGTAATCATCATGGGAGTTATGAACAATGTATTGGTAAAATACGGAGCAATGTCCAAGTATGGTGCAGATATACCGATGACGGTAGTCGGTATTGTAATGAAAGTCTTTCAGATTGTGATAGCATTCGTAGTAGGTGTTGCTGCTGGTTCACAGCCGATTGTTGGATACAATTATGGAGCAGGACATTTTGGACGTGTCAAAGAAATTTATAAGAAGATGATGATTGTCGAGGTAGGTATTGGAATCATAGCGACTATCTGCTTTGAAATTTTCCCAATGAGGATTATTAGTCTGTTCGGAAGCGAAAGCGATTTGTATAACGAATATGGTGTCATGGCATTTCGGATTTTCCTGTGTACGATGATATTATGTTGTGTACAGAAAGCAACAAGTATATTTTTGCAGTCATTAGGAAAACCAGTGCTGTCAATGGGATTATCCCTGCTTAGAGACTTTGTTTTGAGCGTTCCCCTCGTGTTGATTCTGCCATTGGCATTTGGTGTAGAAGGTCCATTGTTTTCAGCACCTATAGCGGATATCATCTCATTTCTTGTCGTTTTGATTATCATGAGAACCGTCATAAAGGAATTAAATACAACAGTAAAAAAGGAAGAGGTATAGGAATATGAAAAAAATAATTATTACAATTGGGAGACAGTTTGGCGCAGGCGGTCGTGAATTGGGAAAAAAATTAGCAGAAAAACTGAATATTGCGTATTATGACAAGGAAATCATTGATTTTACGGCGATGAAAAGTGGATTATCAAAAGAATACCTGGTTCAGAACGATGAGGTAGCAACGAACAGTTTTCTTTATTCTCTTGTCATGGGAACCAGAACTTTATCCGGACAGAAAACGGTAGAAGAAATCAAAATGGACGCACAAAGAGAAGTAATTAAGGAAATTGCAGAAAAAGGGAGCTGTGTTATAATAGGGCGAGCTGCAGATTATACATTAAGAAAAGAAAACCCTTTCAGAATATTTATTTCTGCCGATAAAAAGGATCGCGTACAAAGAGTATGTAAGCGAGATCATTTATGCGAAGAGGAAGCATTGAAAAAAATT